>CALAQW010000065.1 GCA_937888955.1 uncultured Alphaproteobacteria bacterium
AACCGGCAGGCGGGCGACCGTCTCGTGGGTTCGAATCCCACCCCATCCGCCACCCGCTTTTCCTTTGAGGACAGTTACTCGATGACACAGCCGCACAATAAGGTCGGCTGTGCGGGGATTAATGTGAATATCTTTCCTTCCATCCATCCACGACAGTAAGGAAAGCTTGACAGATCCGCCACAATAGCGCATCGTCCGACCCATGTTGCGCCGCAGCGTGAGCATTTTGCGCCCCTATCCGGGCCGACAGCGCGCAACGAATTTCAGTTTCCCCATCACGCAAGGTTCCTGACGCGACGGCTGGACAGCACGGGCAATACCCGTCTGCCCGAAAACCGGCGCGCCCCTGTCACAGGCCGCCTGTTCGCGGCCGATTATCGCATTGCTGTGCAGGCACGGATGCCGCCGGCAATGCATGAAGGATATGAATTGTTAGATTTTGATATGCTTGGCCTCGCGCCAAAGCTCGATACCGCACTGCAACGCGCGGGTTTCACACAGCCAACCCCGATCCAGAATGAGGCGATCCCGCTGGCCCTGGCGGGACATGATATTCTCGGTCTCGCGCAGACCGGCACCGGCAAGACCCTGGCTTTCGGTCTGCCGCTCATCAACCATTTATTGGCGCAACCTGGCAAACCCGCCCCCAAAACGGTGAAGGCACTGATCCTTGCCCCCACGCGGGAGCTTGCCAATCAGATCGCCGATAGCCTCCGCCCACTGACCGCCGGATCGAAATTACGCATTGCGACCGTGGTTGGCGGTCAGTCGATCGGCAAACAGATCGGATTTCTGTCGCATGGCACCGATATTCTGGTTGCCACGCCGGGCCGTTTGATCGACCTGATGGATCGCGGCGCGGTCAATCTGGGCTCGGTGCGGCATCTCGTTCTGGATGAAGCCGACCAGATGCTTGACCTTGGCTTCATTCATGCGCTGCGCAAGATCGCGCCACGCCTTGGAACGCCGCGCCAGACGATGCTGTTTTCGGCAACCATGCCAAAGCAGATGGAGGAGCTGTCGCGCGCCTATCTGACCGACCCCAAGCGGGTACAGGTCGCGCGCCCGGGCAAGGCCGCCGATAAAGTCACCCAGTCGGTGCACTTTTTGACGAAACAGGAAAAGCCCGCCAAGCTGCGCGAGATCCTGTCGCAGGATCGCGCGGCACTGACGCTGGTCTTCGCCCGTACCAAACACGGGGCGGAAAAGCTGATGAAGGGGCTGGTGGCCGACGGCTTCAACGCCGCCTCCATCCATGGCAACAAGAACCAGAACCAGCGCGACCGGGCGATAAAGGCCTTCCGCAGCGGCAAGATCAATGTGCTTGTCGCAACGGATGTGGCCGCGCGCGGTATTGATATTCCCGGCGTTGCCTATGTCGTCAATTACGAGCTGCCCGATGTGCCCGACAACTATGTTCACCGCATCGGACGGACAGCACGCGCGGGCCGCGAGGGAGAGGCGATTGCCTTCTGCGCGCCGGAAGAAGCCGATCTGTTGCGCCAGATCCAGAAGCTGATGAAATCCGATATCGCAGTGGCCAGCGGCACACAGCCCATTGGCAAAAGCGGTGAAACACGCAGGAAGCGCCCCGGCGCATCACGCCCCAATGCCCGCAAGTCGGCGAACGGGTCCGCGGCCAAGCCGCCATCCAAACAGCCACGGTCACGGCGAAAGCCGACATCGAGCTGGAGCCGGGCGGGCGATGGCACCCGCGAACTTCACGCTAGTCGCTGATAAAACGCCGCAGTCGGTCACTATGGCGGAAGAAAAACTTTTCCAGCTCGACCAGAACCAGCACCGACGCGGCGACAGGCACAATGACGGCCCAGCTTGCAAGATCAAGCGGCTGGGTCGCAAACAGCAACTGCATGGCCGGCGTATAAGTGAAGATCATCTGAAAGATCAGCACGATGGCGACCGCTATCAGGACGGCAGGGCTGCCAGATAACGCGGCCGGCCGAAATACCGAAGCCAGGCGGAACCGCGTGCAGAACAGATAGAACAGCTCGAACATAACGAGCGTGTTGACCGCGGCGGTGCGCGCAAGCTCTATCCCTGCCCCCTGGTCGCGCAACCAGACGAACACGCCGAAGGTTCCGCTCACCAGAATGAGCGAGACAAAACAGATCCGCCAGATCAGAAAGCGCGACAAGATCGGCGCGGCACGCGCGCGGGGCGGTCGGTGCATGACATCATCCTCCGCCGGCTCGAAGGCAAGCGCAAGCGCAAGCGTAACCGCGGTAATCATATTGACCCACAGGATCTGTACCGGGGTGATCGGCATCAGCCGGCCAAGGGCAATCGCCAGGACAATCGTCAAGGCTTCACCGCCATTGGTGGGCAGGATGAACATGATCGACTTTCGCAGATTGTCATAAACGGTGCGCCCTTCCTCGACCGCATGGGAGATTGAGGCGAAATTATCGTCCGCAAGCACCATTTCCGCGGCTTCCTTTGCCGCCTCGGTTCCCTTGATGCCCATCGCGACACCGACATCGGCGCGTTTGAGCGCCGGTGCATCATTCACGCCGTCCCCGGTCATCGCCACGACATTGCCGGCCCGTTGCAAGGCCTCGACAAGCCGCAGCTTGTGCTCAGGGCTTGTCCGCGCGAAGACATTCACGGCTGCCGCCTGCGCGGCCAGGCTGTCGGGCGATAGCTCATCAAGCTCGCGCCCGGTCAACACCTTGGCACTGTTTTCAAGGCCAAGCTGCCCGGCAATCGCGCTTGCCGTCGCCGCGTGATCACCGGTAATCATCTTCACACTGATGCCCGCCTTGCGGCATTGCGCGATGGCGGCCACCGCTTCCTCGCGCGGGGGATCCGCCAACCCGAACAGCCCGATCAGAACCAGCCCCTGTTCCACATCGGCAAAACATAAATCGCCTTTTCCGGCAGCGGCATCACGGCTGGCAAGCGCGAGCACCCTTTGCCCGCGGCCGGCAAGCTGCTGCATCGCCTCATGCCAATAGTCCGTATCAAGCGGTTCATCCCCGCCCTGACCGCGCTGCAATTGGCACATCTCCACAATACGCTCAGGCGCGCCTTTGACATAAATCTGCGCCGCGCCCGTATGATCGTGATGCAGGGTCGCCATGAAGCGATGCTCGGATTCAAAGGGAATGACATCCTTGCGCGGACAGGATTTTTCCTCGAACGTCGGGTCAAGCCCTGCCTTTCTTGCCACAACGACAAGCGCGCCTTCCGTGGGATCGCCCGCGACAGACCATTGTCCGTCAACCTCGCGCAATTGTGCATCCGAACACAGCATCGCGCCGCGCATCATCTCGGTCAGCAGGGGGCGGTGATCGGGCAGAATGTCGCGACCATCAAGCAGGAAACTGCCGACAGGCGCATAGCCAACGCCTGTCACCTCGAACCGGTGGCGCGCGGTAACGACCGCCTGCACCGTCATCTCGTTCCGCGTCAGCGTGCCGGTCTTGTCGGAACAGATAACACTGAGCGAGCCAAGTGTCTCGACAGCGGGGAGCCGGCGGATAATCGCGTTTTGCGCCGCCATGCGCCGCACACCGACCGCAAGGGTGATCGTCATGATCGCGGGCAGCCCTTCAGGGATCGCCGCAACGGCAAGACCGACCGTCGCAAGGAACATCTCGCTTAACGGATAAGCCTGAACAAACGCGCCAAAGACAAATGTTGCCCCGGCCAGCAGCGCAATCCCGAGGGTGAGCCAGCGACCGAATACCGATAGCTGCGCAAGGAGCGGCGTCGTCAGATACTGCACCTCGGCCAGCAGGGCGCTGATCCGGCCAATTTGCGTCGCGGCACCCGTTGCGACCACGACGCCGGTGCCCTGGCCGCTGGCGACCAACGTGCCGCTATAGGCCATCGAGAAGCGGTCACCCAGCTCCGCACCTTCGGGCACCGCCGCAACCTGTTTGTCGACCGGCAGCGATTCGCCTGTCAGGATCGCCTCCTGCAACTTCAGGTTTTTCGCGTGGCTGAGCCGCAAATCAGCGGGCACCTTGTCGCCTGATTGAATGAAGACAAGATCGCCGGGCACAAGCTCTTCCGCAGCGACGGCGACTTTCCGGCCATCGCGCATGACGACCGCCTGCAATGACAGCATCTTTCTTATCGCCGCCAGCGCCTGCTCCGCGCGGCCTTCCTGCACAAAGCCGATCAGCGCATTGATCACGAGAACGCTCAAAATCACCGCCGTGTCGAGCCAATGGCCAAGCAATGCGGTCACAATCGCCGCGGCAAGCAGCACATAGACAAGCAGATTATGAAATTGCAGCAGCAACCGCATGAGCGGGCCGCGGCGTTTGGGCGGCGGCATCCGGTTCGGACCGAATTCGGCGAGCCGGCGCGTCGCCTCCTCCCGGTCCAACCCACGGGCACCCGAGCCAAAATCACGCAGCACCGCATCCGCAGGGATTGCATGCCAGTGTTGATCCTGCTGGAAACGCATACAGACAAATCCCGACAACGCAGAATACTGCGTCTTTATAGCACGAACTCTCCGATCACGGTGAGGAAAGGCGTGGCGAAGTCGCGAAGCTTCGCGGCACCCACCCCGTGGATCATGGCAAATTCATCACTGTTTGATGGCTTGCGCCGCGTCATATCGATAAGGCTGCGATCGGGAAAGACCGCATAGGCCGGCACCCCGCGCGTTTGCGCCAGCTCAAGCCGCAACCGCTTGAGCGCGGCGAAAAGCTGCGCATCGGCTTCGCCCAGATCTTCCGCCCCGCGCTGCGATCTGGGTGCTTTTTCCTGCCTTTGCCTGCGCGGCGGGCGATAGTGGAATTCGCCCTGCCCTGCCATAAGACGCGCGCCTTTCGCGGTGATTGCAAGACCGCCAAACGCCGCAACTTCTGTCGACAACAAGTCAGCAGCGAGCATTTGCCGCACAAGCCCGCGCCATTCGGGTTTTGCCACACCGCGCCCCGCACCATGGATGGCAAGCCGGTCATGCCCGGTATCGCGCACTTTTTGCGTATCCGCCCCGCACAGCACATCGACAATATGCGCCGCGCCGAACCGTTGCCCGGTCGCCTCCACCGCCGCCAGACATTGTTGCGCGAGCGCGGTCCCGTCGGAAAGTCGCGGCGGATCAAGACAATTGTCGCAATTGCCGCATTGCACCGGCGCGTCGCCGAAATAGCGCAACAACGCCTCACGCCGGCATTCGGGCGCCTCCGCATAGGCAATCAGCAGATCAAGCCGTCTGTGTTCACGCTGCTTGTGGTCACTGTCGGTATCTTCATTATCGATGAACATGCGCCGCATGCGGATATCGTCCGCGCTGAACAGCATATGCGCCTCGGCCGGGGCCCCGTCACGGCCGGCGCGACCGATTTCCTGATAATAAGCTTCCATGCTGCCAGGCAGATTGACGTGAAAGACATAGCGCAGATCCGGCTTGTCGATCCCCATGCCGAACGCGATCGTTGCCACCATGACAAGCCCCGATTCGGTCATGAACCGGTCCTGATGCCGGCTGCGCAGCGCCGCATCGAGCCCTGCATGATAAGCCAGGGCCGGCACATCATTTTGCTGCAGGAAAAGGGCCGCCTCCTCAACCATTCGGCGCGACAGGCAATAGACGATGCCGCTATCACCCTGCCGCTCTTGCACGAAGGCAAGCAATTGCCGCTTCCAGCTTTCGCGTTCGCAGACGGCAAGCTGAATATTGGGCCGGTCGAAGCCGGAGACGAAAGCCCGCGCCGGCCCGCCATAGAGCCGCGCGCTGATATCATCCCGCGTCGCCGGGTCGGCCGTTGCGGTCAGCGCGGCAATCGGCACATCGGGAAACTGCGTGCGCAAGCTCGACAACGCTTCATATTCGGGGCGGAAAGCAGGCCCCCAGCGGGAAATGCAATGCGCTTCATCAATTGCGATCAACCGCACCGGAAGCTTGCTCAGCGCGGCGAGCATCGGCGCGGTCATCAGCCGCTCAGGCGCGAGGTAGAGAAGCCGCACCTCCCCCGCCGTCACACGGTGCCACACCGCCACATTGTCAGGACGCGGTCGCGCGGAATTGATCGTCTCAGCCGCCACGCCCGCGAGCTTGAGCGCGGCAACCTGATCTTCCATCAAGGCGACAAGCGGTGAGACGACGATCGTCAACCCGCCAAGCACAAGCGCGGGGATCTGAAAGCACAGCGACTTGCCCGCCCCGGTGGGCATGACAGTCAGCACATGCTCCCCCGCAAGCAGGGCGCTCACCACTTCTTCCTGCCCCGGGCGAAACCCGTCAAATCCGAAAGTCTGTTTAAGAACGCGCCGCGCCGCGTCCGCGCGCATGGCGGATTGCGTCATGGACATGAAAATACCCGGACGAATAAACTTGGCAGAATCACTTTCCGGCCCCTCCCTGCGGGGGCAGTATAGGGGCCCGGCCTGCGATCACAATGTTGATAGCGGATGGTATAAGCGCGAAGGATAAAATGGCCGAAAATATGGTGCGCCAACCCGAAGCGGCGCAACTGTCACGCTGCTTTGTCTATGTGCTGGGTAGCGGTACTGGCGACGATATTCGCACCTATGTCGGCTGGACGACCGATCTTGCGCGACGGCTTGCGGCACATAACAGCGGCACCGGCGCACGCAGCACACGCGGCCGGCAATGGGAACTGCTCTACGCCGAATGCTATCGGAACAAAAGCGACGCCATGCGGCGCGAATGGCACCTCAAACGCGACCGGAAGTTTCGCGCGACCCTCAGACAATCCGTGTTTCCATGACCTTGCGCAGCACCGTTGGTGGGATGCCTGCCAAGCCATTGCGAAATTCGTAAGGCGGCCACATATAGGTGAGCATCGTCAGGCTCTTGCATTGAGAAAGGATCATCATGGTGCAACTGGTGGGAATCGCAGGCAGCCTGCGTAAACAGTCTTATAATCGCGCCCTGTTAAATGCCGCGGCAGCGCAGCTTCCGGCCGCTCATCGGATCAGCATCGCTGATATTACGGATTTCCCGCTTTACAGCGAAGATATCGAGAATGAGACAGGGATTCCCGCTTCCGTCGCCGCGGTGAAAGCCGCGATCTCGGCGGCGGACGGCATCCTTATCGCAACCCCTGAATATAATCACAGCATACCGGGCGTCCTGAAAAACGCGCTCGACTGGATTTCGCGACCACCGCAAGATCAGGCCCGGGTGCTTCACGGCAAGCCCGTCGCACTGATTGGCGCGACAATCGGCAATTTCGGCACGGCCTTTGCGCAAGACGCGTGGCTGCCGATATTCCGTGCACTGAAAATGCAGCTATGGGGCGATGGCGGCCCTTTCTATCTGATGCGCGCAGGCGAGGCATTCGGACCGGACGGGCAATTGCGCGACGCGGATGCCGTGAAGCGTCTGGCCGCCTATATTACGGGCTTTGCAACGGCTTGCGAACATATGCAAGCAGGAGAGAAATGAGATGGGGCGTCTGGTTGACGGGGTGTGGAAAGACGAATGGTACGATACCGCGAGAACCGAAGGCCGGTTCGAACGTGAAGACGCGAAGTTCGAGTGGGGCATCAAGCCGCCAGCGGCAGGACAGACATCCGAGGCTGCGCGGCAAGCTTCCTTAAAGGAACAAACCCCTTTCATCGCGGAGGCAGGCCGTTATCATCTTTACGTCTCGCTCGCCTGCCCATGGGCGCACCGGACGATTATCTTCCGTCAACTGAAAGAGCTTGAACCGCTGATCGGAATGACGGTGGTGCATCCGCATATGCTTGAGAATGGATGGGAATTCGACGACGCAAAGGACCCGCTTTACGGCTTTTCCTGTCTTCACGAGATTTATACCAGGGCTGTACCCGACTATAGCGGGCGGGTCACGGTGCCGGTGTTGTGGGACAAGCAGACCGAAACGATCGTCAATAATGAAAGCGCGCAGATTATCCGTATATTCAACAGTGCCTTCAATGGCCTGACCGGCAATGATGACGATTATTATCCTGCTGCCCTGCGCGCCGAGATCGATGCGATAAACGACCGGGTCTATCACACGGTGAATAATGGTGTGTACAAGGCCGGATTCGCCACCGCGCAGGCGCCTTATGAAGAGGCGTTCGCGGCATTGTTCGATACACTCGATTTTCTGGAAGACCGGCTTGCCGGGCAGCGTTTTCTTGTGGGTGGACAGATGACTGAAGCCGATATCAGGCTATTTACCACCTTGATCCGGTTTGACGCGGTCTATCACGGGCATTTCAAAACCAATTTGCGCCGTATCGCGGATTATCCGAACCTGTCAGGCTATGTGCGCGATATCTATCAGACCGGCGCGATAGCCAGCACCGTCGATATCGGGCAAATCAAACAACATTATTATGTCAGCCAGACCAAGGTGAACCCGACACAGATCGTGCCGCTTGGTCCCACGCTTGATTTCACCCGGCCCCATGACCGGGCGAAATTAGGCTGAGACGTCGCGCGGGCAAATGCGCGCCCGCGCGTCACAGCTTGATCAGAGCAGCTCCTCAGCCAGGACCCGCATCCCCTCGGGGCGGATACCGGCAGCCAGCATCGCGGTGATCTGCTTGTTCTTGGCTGCCTCCTTCCAGGCTTGCAGCCGGTCGCGCACCCTGTCCGCCGAGCCAAGCAGCGCAATCTCGTCGCACAGCTTGTCAGGCACATTGGCTGCCGCTTCCGCCTTCTTGCCGTCAAGGTAAAGATCCTGGATGATTTTGGCCTCCGCCTCGTAACCAAGACGCTTGGCATAGTCATTGTAGAAATTCTTGTCGCGCGCGCCCATCCCGCCGATATACAGCGCAAGAAACTGCTTCACCGGCATCCGGCACTTATCAAGATCATCACCCATGATGACATTGGCAAACGGCATGACATCGAAATTCGCCATGCTTTTGTCGCCGCCGGCCTTGGCAAACCCTTCCTTGATCGGTCCTTCGAAAATATCGAACCGTTCGGGATTCATGAAGACCGGGATGAAGCCATCGGCAATTTCGGCCGCGGTGCGCACACCGGCAGGCGAAATCGAACCGGTCACGATCTTGAGCCCCGGTTTGCCGTGCAGGATGCTTTTGAGCGGCTTGCCAAGCCCGGTCGTCCCCTCGCCTGTCGCGGGGATCTGGTAATGGAACCCTTCATGGGTCAGCGGTTCCTTGCGGTCGAGGATTTTCCGGATGATCGAGATATATTCGCGGGTCCGGGTGAGCGGCCGGCCATACGGCACGCCGTGCCAGCCTTCGATCACCTGCGGGCCGGACGGCCCGATGCCAAGGATAAAACGATCCCCCGACATGGCCTGCAGGGTCATGGCCGTCATCGCGGCCATTGCCGGCGTACGGGCAGGCATCTGCATGATGGCGGTGCCAACCTTGATTGTCGTCGTGCTGGCCAACAGCCAGGCCGCCGGCGTTACCGCATCGGACCCCCAGGCTTCGGCTGTCCATACGGAATCAAAGCCAAGCGATTCCGCCTGCCGCACCAGATCCACCTGATTGTCGAAGGTGCCACCGGAATATCCAAGCGTCATGCCGATCTTCATCGCGTTCCCCTATCCTTTAATAAGCTGCGGGCGCACATTCGCGACGCCCTTTCCTGCCTTGTCATATTGCATGCTAAGCCATACCGCCCCGGCCGTGCCAGGCGCAAGCATAACCGGCCAGCTTTTGGGGCCTATCCCGTCAGCCGGACAAAACAAATGTGTTGCAGGATGGCCCCGCGGCGCAAACGGGGCAAAGGTCGCAAATGCTGTCGTTCAGTATTGGTGCTCGGGCAGGCGCACGACAAGGCCATCAAGCTCGTCGGTCACCTTGATCTGACAGCAAAGCCTGCTGCTCTCTTTCACATCCGATGTGAAGTCGAGCATGCTTTCTTCCATTTGCGAGCGCTCGCCGGTCTTGTCCGTCCAGGCGTCGTCCACATAGACATGACAGGTCGCACAGGCGCAAGCACCGCCACAGTCACCGTCGATCCCGGGCACCATATTCTGGGTGGCCCCTTCCATCACGGATAACCCGTTTTCGACATCGATGACATGTTCGGTGCCGTTGAACTCGATATAGGTGATTTTTGCCATTTTCTAACCGCTCTTAGACTGTTGGCCGCTGTATATGGCAGCCTCTGTCGCAGGTCAATACACATGTATCAACAGGCAACAGTGTGACTTCAGATCAAACATTACGTTGCTGATCGTTTATCCTACTGTGCGGATAAAGTCAGCCAACAAGGGCCGGTTTCTCCCCATCGGGCTATTCTGCCGCATGCTTGCCGACCTGCCAGCTATCGCCGGCAAGCGCCTGTTCGGCCCATTTCCAGGGTGCCTCTTCAAGCTCGGTCGCCATGGTGCTGTTCCAGCGGTTAAGGAATCCGAACAGGGAAATCACCGCGACGATTTCCACGATCTGTTCATCGTCGAAATATTTCCGCATCTCCGCGAATTCTGCATCGCTTACCGCATTGGGCACCTGCCCCGCGCCTTGCGCCACCCGCAGCACCGCGCGTTCGGCATCGCTGAACAGGGGGCTTGTTTCATAGCCCCAGACTGCCTCGAGCTTTTCCTGCGAGACACCGGCCGTATGGGTCGCGCCATGGGCGGTATGCGCCTGGCAATAGCTGCAACCGGCGGAACGGCTGACCATATAACTGATCAATGGCTTCAACCCGTCGGGCAGCTTGCCCGGTCCATTGATCGCGGTGAGCAATCCCAGAAAAGCCTGCAGAATTTCGGGCCGCCGGCCCATGGTGAGCAGACTATTGGGAACAAATCCCAGAATGCTTTCAACCATCTCAAAAAACTGGCTGTAATCTTTCAGCTTGTCCCGATGAAGTGGATCGATCCGCGGCATCAGAGCCTCCCTTTCATATTTGCCTGCTATTGCCCGTCAATATTTCCCGTTGCGATATTCATTGCCGGCGTAACATTGCTGCCGTTCTCCTGCCACTTTTCTAAAGCGCGGATGCCTGCGCGATTTCATATTTTGTGACGTCACGGGAAAGAATTTTCAAATCGGCCATTCCGGTCTGGAAAGTCTTCATGTGCGGTGTCCGGAAATGCGCTGCGAGCGCTTCATCGGACACCCACTCCTCGAATATACGCAGGACATTCTCATCCTCGATATCGGCATAAAAGCTGTAGGCATGGCAGCCATCTTCCGCGCGGCTTGCGCGCGCCATGTCCCGCGCCAACGCAAAGGCACGGTCACGACATTCCGGTGCGATACGAAAAATTCCCGATATGACGAGCATTTCTCCCTCCCTTTCCAAGCTTTTTCCAGGCTCTGGCTATTTTTCTGTCAGCTTGCCATAAAGCAGACTGTAAGCGAATGTTTATTGCCCGATACCGGAGGTTGCCAATGCCCGAATATAAACTTGCAAGCTATGATTTTTCCGGCCGCAAGGTGATCGTCACCGGCGGCAGCGGCGGCATTGGCGGGGCGTTCGCGCGGGGTTTCCGGGATGCAGGCGCCGATGTGACGATCACCGGCACACGCAGCAGCGCGGCTGACTATCCCGGCGAGGATCTGACCCGCATGCGCTATCTGCAGCTTGATACCCGCGACGGTCCAGCCATTCTCAAGCTCGCATCCGAGTTCGACAGCCTTGATGTGCTGATCAACTGCGCCGGCAATGCGCGCCCCGGCGGCAAGAGCGAGGCGGATCCCGAGATCTTTGCCCAGACCGTCGATATCAATCTTGTCGGCAGCTACCGGTTTTGCCAGGCATTTCGCGATGCCTTGAGCGCGGCAGGCGGATCGATCATCAATGTCGCCTCGATGAGCGCCTATGCCTCGCTGCCGGGCGTGCCGGGATATGGGGCAAGCAAGGCCGGCATTGTGCAACTGACCATGGCACTTGCCGAAAGTTACGCCCCCAGGGGAATCCGGGTGAACGGCATCGCACCGGGCTGGATCCGCTCGAAAATGACAAAACCCGTGGAAGCCGACGATCAAGGCAGCGCCGCAATCCTGCGGCACACGCCAATGGGCCGCTGGGGCGATCCTGACGATATGGCGGGCCCCGCCCTGTTCCTCGCATCGGACGCGGCAGGCTTTGTTACCGGGGTGACGCTACCGGTGGATGGCGGCTATAACGCGGTGATGTAGGATAAAGGCACGGCACCACCCCGAACAGATTATGCCTGCCAGGCCGCCCATAAGCTGATATCTGGCAAGCGGCAAACAATTAAGACTTCCGGAGCGCCCTTATGCCCAGCGCGGCTGAGCGACAAATCGATGCGATCGCGACATTTGCCAGAGAGCAGATTGCCGGACGGCGCGCGCTTTATGATGAAACGGCGGAATTTCCGCACGCGCTGTGGCAGGCGATGGGGGATGCCGGTATTCTGGGCCTTGGCGTTCCGCGCGAATATGGCGGTGGCGGCGCGGACTACCGGACATTGATCCTGGCGGGCGAAGCGCTGGTCCAGGGCGGGCGGAATTTAGGGCTGGCTATTGCATGGCTCAGCCATACGCTGATTTCCCGGCTTATCATTTATGGCCAGGGCAACAAGGCGCAGCGCCAGCAGTTTTTGCCCGCGCTTGCCGCGGGCCGGCTGACCCCGTCGGTCGCTATTTCCGAACCTGATGCAGGCGCGCATCCCAAAAGGCTGACAAGCCGCGCTGAACGCGGTGACACCCATTGGCGGCTGAGCGGCGAAAAAGCCTGGCTTACCAACGGGCCTATCGCGGGTCTTTATGTGGTGCTAGCGATCAGCGATGTGATTGCCGGGCGCAAGCAGTTCAGCGCCTTTCTTGTACCGCGCGAGACAGCGGGGCTGACGCAAACCCAAGCTGGCGCGGTTGATTTCCTGCGCCCGGCGCGGCATGGGGGTCTGCGTCTGGACAATTGCGCGGTGCCTTTGGAGAACTTACTGGGCCCGGAAGGCACGGCATTCGAGACAATCTCCAAACCATTGCGGGAGGCCGAAGATGCCGTCGCGCTTGGCACCGCGCTCGGCGGTCGAGCGGCACAGCTTGAGTTGCTTGTTCAGGCGCTCGAAGGCACGCAGATTGCCTTAGCCCCCGAGCCATTGGAAACACTTGGCGCGCTTTACGCACTGCAAGAAGCAACCCGCACGATTGCATTTGAGGTCGCAGAACAACTTGATGGGCGCAAACAGGGCGACCCGACTGCGCTCATTCTGGCGGCACGGCGCCTGTCGCGCGATTTTCAAAATGATTTCGCGGCTTTTCTGCAAGCGCTGAACTTGCCGGAATCCGCCGAAAATGCGGAATTATTTCGCCTGACGCGGGATATGGTGAAGTCAGGAGGCTTGGCCTCCAACGTAGACCGCGCTAAACAGGGGAAATTGGCTAAATCTATGATCATGAAAGTGGGAAGAACGTGACGGTGGCAAAGACGAGTTTCGATACGGACGGGCGCATGGATTCAATCGACAAGATCCATGCGGGGTTCGAAAAGCTGGGCTATATCACTAGCGCCCAGATCGCCACCTCCATTTATCTGGCGCGGCATCTGGCTAAACCCCTGCTGGTCGAGGGCCCTCCGGGCGTTGGCAAAACGGAACTGGCGGTCGCGACCGCCAAGTTTCTCAACCTGCCGCTTGTCCGGATGCAATGCTATGAGGGGCTTGACGAGTCCAAGGCACTTTATGAATGGAAGTATGGCAAGCAGCTGCTTTACACCCAGATTTTGCGCGAAACGCTCGGCGAAGTTTTGCAGGGTGCCAAGGGGCTTGCTGAATCCATGGACCGGCTGCACCAATTTTCCGATGTGTTCTTCTCGGAGCAATTTGTCGAGGAACGCCCGCTGCTCAAGGCACTTCGTGCTGAAGCAGGTTCGGTCCTGCTGATTGACGAACTCGACAAGGCCGATCAGGAGTTTGAGGCATTCCTGCTTGAGCTATTGTCGGATTATCAGATCACAATCCCCGAAATCGGCACGGTCAAGGCCAAGGTTCCGCCTGTCGTCTTCCTGACGAGTAACAATACCCGGGAACTGAGCGATGCGCTGAAACGCCGCTGCCTGCATCTTTACATTCCATTTCCCGGTACAGAGCTTGAAAACAAGATCATTGCCGCACGCGTGCCCGATGTTTCGGAAACCTTGCGCAAGGAGCTTGTCGCCTTTGTTCAGGAACTGCGTGGTCAGGATCTGAAGAAACTGCCTGCGGTCAGCGAAACGATCGACTGGGCGCGGACACTCGTTCTGCTGCATGCCACCACGCTTAATCAGGACATGGTACGCGACACACTCAATGTTATTCTGAAGTTCCAGGATGATATTGAAACGGTCGAAGCTGAATTGACCACATTGACCAATGAAGCCCTGAAATCGGCAAGTCTGCCGGCGGGGGCATCCTAGGAAACGCGACGGGGCAGGATCGGGAGCGCCGAAATGGACCAGACATTAGGCAACTTCATCAAGGCATTGCGTAATTCCGAGGTACGTGTCTCCAGCATGGAGGCGGTCGACGCGCATCATGTGGTCGATCTGATCGGCTATCGCGACCGCGATATGCTGAAAAACTCACTGGCGCTTGTCCTGCCCAAGACCCCTGAAGAAAAAGCGATCTATGACTATACGTTCGATCGTTTTTTCGCGTTCCGAAAACTCGATGAACAAGATCCTGATCAACTGGATGACACCTTCAGCCCCGAAAATATCGTCCCGAGCCTGTCAGACGAAATGGGCGAAGGGGCCATGGGGGAAGGCGGCGGCGGTGGCGGTCAGGGTTGCTCCGCACAGGGCGGCGGCGAGGGTGAGGGAATTCCCGATATAACCGATGCCGTTGAGACGGCAGGCAAGAAAGCCGATCAGCAATTATCGTCGCTGTCGCGGATGCTGCTATCTGGCGATCGCAACGCGCTGGCGCTGGCCATGGCGGAAGCAGGCGATGCCGTCGGGGTCCGCAATATCAGGATATTCACGCAGAAAGGATTATTCAGCCGCCGTATCATGGAGCATATGGGACTGAAGGCGCTGAATAACGATGTGAACAGCCTGAAAAAGAAGGCTGACCCGGACGCCAAGGAGCTTGCCGAACGGTTGCGCAAAGGGCGCAATTATCTGATGCAGCAGGTCCGCGACTATGTGGAGCAGCAATTCATGCTGCATGCGGATGTCGATGGCTCGCAACTGCGCGAAGAAGTATTATCGCAAGTGCGGCTCACAAATATCGAGCGGCGCGATTTCCGGCAAGTGCAGATCATGGTGCAGAAGATGGCAAAACGCCTGATTGCCCTGCATTCGCGGCGTCGCAAGATCTATAATCGCGGCCAGCTCGATATCCGCAAGACGATGGCAAAGAACCACGCTTATGACGGTGTGCCATTCGATGTACGCTGGAAGGCTGTCAAGGTGGACCGGCCCAAGGTCATTGCAATCTGCGACGTGTCCGGCTCTGTCGCCACTGTCGCAAATTTCATGCTGATGTTTCTGTACAGCCTCAATGAAGTGATGCCGAATGTCCGCTCCTTCGCCTTTTCCGCGCGGCTTGGTGAAGTCACCGACCTGTTTGCCGAAGGCAATGTCGAGGATGCGATGACAAAGACCCTGCATGAATGGGGTCAGGGCTCAACCGATTACGGACAGGCGCTCAATGATTTTGCCGATATCGCATTGAATGAAATCGATAGCCGGACGACGGTCATCATGCTGGGCGATGCGCGCAGCAATTACGGCGATCCGGGGTCAGAAATCATGAAAAAGATCTATGATCGCGCGAAATGGGTCATGTGGCTTAATCCGGAAGAAAAGAACACCTGGAATTATGCCGATTCCGTGATGCGGAAGTTCACGCCTTACTGCCATCAGGTGCAGGTGTGCAATTCACTCTCCCATCTGGAACGGATCGTCAGCTCCGTCTTGCGCAGCGCAAGCTAACGCTCTTCCCCTCTCTGCCCGCGTTATCAGCGCGGGCTGCCCAACTACGCTGTTACAGCGTATCGCTTGCGGTACGCGTGGGACGATTGCGCTAATCCGGGGCATTACCCCAATTCGTGCCCCAATCGGCCGCATTGCCGCTTTCCACAACACTATAAAGCGCGGGCCCGACCCCGACACGCTGTCCCCCGTCACGCGTCAACGGCTTGAAAGCGAATGCGACATGCCGGCGGCTGGATTTGTTCAGGAACAGATCGAAAGGCACATTCATATAGAAGCCTTTGTCGAAACTGCCTTCCCCGAAATCCGCCGCAGAAACATTGGTGAATGTCGCAAACAGGCCAAAAGAAATGCCTGAATCAAATCGCCGCGAAATATCGATGGTTGCCCCCTTATCCTTCGCCAGATACCGGCCGACATGCAACTGTGTGAACAAATCATAGAATGGCAGACGGTAGTAGATCGAGGCATGACCTTCGACCGTATCGTAATCCCTGAAGGATAAGAGCTGATCGAAGTCCCGCTGTCTGACCCAGTTCAGCGTACCGCCAATCGCGATCGGCGATTGATCGGGCCAGTAAAGCACTTCGCCGCCAACGCCCCCATACATCCATTCGAATATCCCCGCAGACAGGCGTGTATAGAGATAGTCGGCCGGGTTTGCGATGTAATCCATCTGCAAGTTGGAAATATGATCGCGCCCTTCCTGAAGGTAACGGCGGATCAGGGTGCGCACCTGTGGCAAGGCGCTTGTACCTGCGGTTGTCAACTCATCGAGATTACCGGCGACGAACTTGCCCGCCGTCCCGCGCACCGACAGCCCCGGTGCCAAGCCAATGCGCGCTGACAGGGCGATATTCAGATCGGCCAGAACAAGACCATCGACACTTCCCAGATGCTGCCGCAATTTCGGACGAATAAAGTACTGAAAATTGGGGTAGGTCTGGTCGTTTTTCAGCGCGGTTATACGGATCGGATCAACTGCGCGGGAACGTTCAACCCCGGAATTTGCCACAAGTTCAGCGGTACCAACACGCCCGACAGCAAATTCTTCAACATCTTTTCTGGCAAGACTGACGCGATCACCTGCAACGTTTTCGATAACAAATACAATTGTAATATTCTCGATGTCCGCAGGCAGTTCATTCGCGGCAATCCGCGCGATGCGCATGATATTTTCATGGCTTTGCCTGTAGCGGAGTTTCGAGACGTAGATGGTCGCCTCACGGCGTTCCAGCGCGATTGATTCCGCCCCGAACCCGACTTCCGCCAATGCATCAAAAATCGCGGTTGCAACCTGTTGCTTTCTGGCAAGCAGCTCTGGCGTATCAGGCAGCGGGCCCGCCTTATTTTGCGCCACACTACCATCGCGCATCACGGCGATTGTCTCCTGCGCGTCAGCCGGCCCATAAGCGATCAACGTCACCTCGCTCACCATGGGGGCAAGATGTGTCAGAACATGTTGCGCCACATGCCGGGCCTGCTGTGTCTCAATGGCGTAGGATGAGCGTACAGTTACCCAGGCACGCTCCCCGGTAATATCAAACGCATCGATCGCAAGACCCATTTCCGCAACCGCGGCAAACAACCGATCCGCCGACTGCGCCTGCGCAACTTGTTGCCGGCGAATTTCAACCGGTGATGTTGCACGATAGGCCGGATCCGCGCTGACTAGCCAGATGCTGGACCGCCCGGCGCCTGCCAAATCCAGAAGCGCCAGGGCATCCTCAGGCTTAATACGTGCCGGATCTGCGCCTGTCAGGGTTACGATCGCGCTGGCCGCGATATATTCAATATCAAGTATGTCTACGCCGGACGCTGAAAAACGCGCGAAAACCGCATCCACCCCGGTGCTATCATCTGCTTGCACAAGCGAGGGCGGTGGCTGACTGACGGTGACTGAAACAGGACCGCTGACCGATGCATAGCGCGGCAAACGCTGTGGTTCTCCGGGCCCCACCTGCTGTGGCTGGCCTTCTGTCTTGTCCCAAGCTGCCGGACGCGGCTCCACAGCTTTCGGCACCGGGTCATTCTTCAACATGCCTGTCTCATGCATGTTGGCGCGAACAGCAACGCGCGCCATCAATGCATTCCCGCGCTCCCACCCCATTGAGAGATTGAGGAAATCCCAAGGCCGGTAGTTGAACCCGAAATTGATCGGAGAATCACTGGTGATGAACTGATCAACGACGAAACGGCTTTGTGGCGAACTATCAAATTCAGCCTTCAGTGTAAGGCCCCGAAATGGGGTGTAATATTCCACACCACCGAAAAAGCCGATATTGCGCCCACGGAACAGCGTGCCGAAATTAGCTTCGCCGCCAAGTCCCTCAAATCCTGGCCGGTCCCGGAACCCGTCTGAAAATTCGGCGAAAGGGTTGGAAAGCTGATTACGGCCTGAAAAAACACCCCAGCCAAAGCCGCCTGTAAAATCGAAATCGCGATAACGTTTACTTGCGACGACATACTCGCCACTAAAAAGCCCCGTACCGATAAAATCCTGAAAACCCAAGACAATCTGCGGCTTATATTCGCCTTCACGCAACAATCGCAACTTCAGATCGAATCCGCGATCTAAAAAGCTTTCCGTCTCGCTCGAACCGAAAATACCTGTAAAAAAGTCCTTGTTTGTCGGCACGGATGACGTTGGCGGCTGCCCATTTTCGCGGCGCTTGTCGGTATATCGAAAGGTTAACTGAACCGCAGGGAAAATCTGCCAGGACAGAAAGTAGCGCCGGAACGGGCTGACATATGACACACCGGTATTGAATTCACCATCTTCAGCCATGCGTGCCGTAGGCATATTCATCAGGCCCGTGGGACCAAGGTCATTCGGCGAATGCGGAAACTCTTCCGCCCTGGCGGTTAAGGGCATTATGGCGAGCGCAACCGCAGACAAGACAATTGTCCTCAAGCGGCGCGACAGATTATCAAACAATGATCCCGGCACTTGGCGGTATTACCCCGAAATATTGCTTGAATCTGTAATCAATGCCTTCTGGCCCCCTGCTGCTTGGGATGTTGCCCCTTCTCATAGCAAACACAGTCCAAGCCCGCTATAAAGACTTTGGCAAGAATCTCCTTTGTGAGGCAAAACGTTGCCTAAACACGTCTGTTTCGTCGCGAGAACTTCACTCTATGGCCCAGCGCGCACCTTCGACCCGGATAAGCCGACGATTATTCCTCGCAGGCTTAACATCCCTTCCGGTGGCCAGCTGCGGCAATCAGGGATATCTGGATTCGCTTGTCGATACCGGTCGCTTTCTCACAACCGGCCTGCCTGGCGAGGAATTGAGCCGCCAGTACATTTCTGATTTACCCTATGCCACGATGCGCGCGCGCATCGGGAACGGACCGCCGGTTCTTGTCGTGCTGAATACCGCACGAAACAATAATCTGATCTGGCTGACAGGCGATAATATCTCTTTAGTGACCCGCGCGGGACGGATCGTCACGGTGATTGGCATCCCCAAGGCCGTCGTCGAAACGGCCTACCTTACCCCTGATCCGCTTGCCAACAGGCCGCATTTGATCAGGGATGCCGTCAATTTTTCACATACGCTTACGATTGCCGAAAAAGCGCAAAGAAAAACCTACACAATTGATTCGACCCTTGAACTTGCGGGCGAAGAAACCATCGAGATACTTGAGCTTACCTTCGATACGTTTGTCCTGCGCGAACGATGCGAGGCACGTTACGCAAACTGGCAATTCGAGAACTATTATTGGGTAGACAGGCAAACAGGCTTCGTCTGGCGGTCGCGGCAATATATTTCCCGCGAGTTTCGCCCCATCAGCACGGAAATTCTGAAACCCGCTGCTGTATAAGCAACTCACTATAAGCGGCTAACCGCCGCTTATTTCCAGCCAGCTGTCTTCATCGATTGTTTCCACACCAAGCTCTTGCGCCTTTTTCAACTTCGACCCGGCGCCCGGACCGGCAACAACAAGGTCGGTCTTTGCAGATACCGCACTTGAGACCTTGGCGCCGAGCGCTTCGGCCCTTGCCTTGGCCTCACTGCGCGTGACCTTTTCAAGCTTGCCTGTAAAGACGATTGTCTTGCCCGAAATCGTCGATTGCTGGCCGGATTGCTTGAACTCCTCGATATCGATCAGTTTGAGAAGCTCACCGATTTCGTCACGATTATGCGGTTCTGAAAAGAATATTTGCAGCGCGTCGATCACCGCGGGCCCGACCCCGTCTATTGCCAAAACTGCGTCACGAATTTCGCTTTCCTCGCATTCGGCTTCGTCAGCCAATTGCTGCATTGCCGAGATGAACAGGGCCCCCGTTCCGAAATGTTTCGCCAACAGCCGCGCCGTGGTCTGACCGACATAGCGAATGCCCAAAGCATAGATAAACCTCGGCAATTCGATGCGCCGCCGCGCCTCGATCGCGGCAAACAGATTCTTTGCCGATTGCGCGCCCCACCCTTCACGTTGCCGCAATGGCGTCAATGAGCGTTCATCACGCGCGGCCAGCGTGAAAATATCCGATGGCCGCTGCACAAGCCCCGCCATGTAAAACGCCTCGACCTGCTTGCTACCCAGCCCGTCGATATCGAATGCATCGCGGCTGACGAAATGTTTAAGCCGCTCGACCGCCTGCGCCGGACAGATCAGCCCGCCGCTGCAACGGCGAACGACATCCGTCTTGCCGGTATTTTTGTTGATTTCGCGTTCTGCGTGGCTACCGCAAGCGGGGCAAATCCGGGGAAACTCGAAAGGTACGGCAGATTGTGGCCGTCTTTCGGGCAACACACGTACGATCTGGGGAATGACATCACCGGCGCGCTGCACAATGACCGTATCGCCAATACGCACATCCTTGCGGGCGATTTCATCCTCATTATGAAGCGTCGCGTTCGACACGACGACACCGCCAACCGTGACCGGTCGTAATTTCGCAACCGGCGTCAACGCGCCTGTACGCCCGACCTGTATGTCGATATCCTCAAGCACCGTCTGCGCCTGTTCGGCGGGGAATTTATGCGCGATCGCCCATCTGGGCGCACGTGAAACGGCCCCCAGACGCTGTTGATAGTCAAGCCGATCGACCTTATAGACGACCCCGTCTATATCATAGTCGAGCTCCGGCCGGAGGGCAGAAAAATCCGTATACGCCGCAATTAACGCGGCAACATCCGCACATCGGCGCATCATCGGGTTAGTCGTGAAACCCCAATTGGCAAATGCCTCGATGACTGCCATCTGCGTGTCGCCTGGCACCGCATCCGCCTCCCCCCATGCATAGGCAAAGAACCGCAAAGGCCGCGCAGCGGTAACTTTCGAATCAAGTTGCCGCAACGAACCGGCCGCCGCATTACGGGGATTCATAAATGCCTGTTTGCCTGCCGCCTGCTGCCGTTCATTAAGTGCCGCAAAATCGGAATGCGCCATATAAACTTCGCCGCGCACCTCAATCACCGCCGGCAGATCATCACCTGCCAAATTGTCCGGAATATCGGCAATTGTCCGCAGATTGGCGGTAATATCCTCCCCCACCAATCCATCGCCGCGCGTTGCGCCACGCACCAGCCGACCGTTTTCATAGCGTAGATTCGCCGACACCCCATCGATCTTGGGTTCCGCCGTCAGAACCAACGGGTCGGCATCACCCAGCCTGAGAAAGCGTCTGACGCGCTCGTAAAAATCAGCAACATCGCGATCGTCAAATGCATTATCGAGCGACAACATCGGTCGTGCATGCGGCGCTTTCTTAAATGCATCAAGCGGCGCGGCCCCAACACGCAAGGACGGGCTGTCAGGGCGTCGCAGTGCGGGAAACCGCGCCTCGATCTCGGCATTCCGGAGACGCAGGGCATCATATTCCGCATCGGAAATCGCGGGCGCGTCCTGTTGATAATAGCGATTGTCATGCGCTTCGATTTCGGCTGCCAGACGCGCAAGCTCTTCTTCTGCCTGCGCCTGGGTCAGCGCCGCAACCGGTATGGATTCTGTCTTCACGATTATTGTGCCAAAGTAAGTAGACTGTCTGCCGCAACGCGTGCGGCATCTGTGATTTCCGCCCCTGCCAGCATCCGCGCAATCTCCTCGCGCCGTTCCTCGGGCGCGAGCTTGCGAACTGCTGTAATTGTTTCATCTGTACGCTGAAACTTCGCCACATGAAAATGCCCAAGGCCCCGCGCTGCCACCTGCGGCGAATGTGTTACCGCCAGAATTTGCACGCTATCGGCAAGTCTGGACAGACGATCCCCAATTGCATCAGCGGTCGCACCGCCGACCGCAGCATCAATTTCATCGAATATCAGCGTCGTTACCGTAGACGCCTTACTCAACACAACACGCAAGGCCAGCATGAAGCGCGATAATTCCCCGCCCGATGCGATCTTTGACAATGGGCCGGCTGGCGCACCGGGATTTGTCGCGACCTGAAACGCCACATCGTCGAGCCCATGCGCGCGTGGCTGTTGATCCTTTGCGTTTGTAACGCGGGTCGTAAAACAGGCCTTGTCAAGTTTCAGGGGCGCAAGTTCAGCCGCGACAAGCGTATCAAGTTTAATCGCCGCAGCCTGCCGTTTTTTCGACAGCGTCAACGCCGCATCCCGATAGGCGGCACTTGCGGCTTCCACCTCGGCATGCAGCCGTTCAAGTTCGCCCACCCCGTGATCAAGCCGGCTCAATTGCGCGATCGCCGACTCGTATAATTCCGGTAATTTGTCGACCGCAACCTTGTGCTTGCGCGCCATCGCCCTGAGATCAAACAGCCGCGCCTCGACTTTTTCGAGCTTCTGCGGTTCGAATTCCAAGGATCTGCAAGCTTCCTCAAGCAGCGCACGCCCCTCAATCGCCTCGGAACAGGCACGGTCGAGCGCCTCTATTGCAGGATCAAGTTTGCCCCCCGCCTGCGCGGCAATACGCTCAAGCCGCCGCAAGGCACTGGCCAGCAATCCATCCGCGCCGATATCGCCGCCTGCACTTGTGCCGGAAATGTCGGCCAATGCGCCCTGCATATCACCGGCAAGTTTTTCGGCATTCATCATAAGGGCGCGTTCGCGGGCAAGCGTATCTTCTTCCCCGATCTCAGGCGAAAGCGCATCCAGCTCGTCCACCAGATGACGCAGATAGGCTTCTTCCGCCCGCGCCGCCGTCAAGGCATCCTGCGCTGTGGTAACCGCGGCCGTCGCCGCCGCCAACTTTTCATAGGCGGCCTGGCAATTGCGCAAGTCGGCCCCCAAACCGGCAAAGCTGTCGAGCAAGGCCCGATGACTTGCGGGATTGAGCAGACCATGGCTGTCTTGCTGGCCGTGCACTTCGACCAACATTGCGCCAATCTCGCGCAATGTCGCGATGCTTACCGGCTGATCGTTGATGAATGCGCGGCTTCGGCCTTCAAGTGTCACGACACGGCGCAACAGCAGGGCCAGGCGCCCCACAGCATCCTGATCTTCGCCTGCCACCATCCCTTGTTCCTCGAGAAACGGCCATACGGGATGATCGATGTCCAATGCGAATTCCGCGGTCACCGATAGTTGCTGACATCCGGACCGGACAAAGCCGCTATCGCCGCGCGCGCCTGTGGCAAGCCCCAATGCATCCAGTAATATTGATTTGCCGGCGCCGGTTTCACCGGTCAGCACAGTCAGCGCGCCGCCGAACTCGATATCAAGCCGGTCGATGAGCAGAAGGTCGCGGATCGACAGTCCGACCAGCACCTAGCATCCCCTATCCAAATCCATCGAACGCACGACTGATCCAGGACTTTTCATTCTTTTCAGGTCGCAAATTCCGACCGGTCAGCAGCGCATAGCTGTCTATGTACCAATCACTGCTGGGAAAGTTATAGCCCAATACCGCCGCCGCGGTCTGCGCCTCGTCAATGACACCAAGCGCAAGATATGCCTCTGTCAACCGATGCAGCGCCTCGGGCGTATGAGTCGTGGTCTGATATTGTGCAATGACGGCCTTGAACCGGTTCAGCGCCGCCAGCAACTCACCACGCTTGAGATAATAGCGCCCGACCGCCATTTCCTTGCCCGCCAGATGGTCACGCGTCAGATCGATCTTGAGGCGCGCATCCCTTGCATAATCGGTACTCGGGAAGCGGCGGACAACTTCCTGCAAGGCACGCAATGCCTCACGGGTCATACGCTGATCGCGCCCGACATCGGAAATCTGTTCATAATAGCTGACGCCGATCAGATAATAGGCATAGGCGACATCACGATTGCCAGGGTGCAGCGAAATGAACCGCTGCGCCGACAAAATCGCCGTATCATATTCGTTCATCTGATATTTGGCGTAGGCAGCCATCAGCATCGACCGGCGCGCCCAGACCGAGTAAGGATGCTGACGCTCTACCTCGTCAAACTGCTCAGCCGCCTGAAAATAGCGTTTCTTCTGCAGTTCATCGATTGCCTGATTATAAATAACCTCGACGGGCCGCTCGACATATTCGACCTCTTTCGGGCCCGCGCTATTACAACCGGCAAGCAGCAGCAAACAGAATGCAACAGCACTTGCTGCAACAAATTGTACAAAATCTGATTGTCTCAACCCTATTGCGCGGACCATTCTCAACCGAGCTACAATTCCTGATGTATCGACACATTGCCTGCTGCTTCCGCACAAATACAGGATGTGTGACTATTCTGCGCCCTTGTTTCCAACCCAGACATGCCAAGGGAAACAAGAACCAAGCTAGTTCTGATGATTCTTACCGCAGTGCCCGCCCGGCGACAAGCAGCAAACTTTTTGTGAAAATGGTCAGGCCCAGACAATACCGTGCCTAGGCAGCGACGCCCTGTTCCAGTAATTGGCCCGGCGCGACAAACTTCATGCCCGTGACCGTGCGGTTTGTCAGTTCCCATTTATCCGCATTGGCGAACAAGACACGCAACAACTTGTTATTCATCGCATGTCCTGAGCAGACGCCATGAAACTTACCGATAATGGCATGCCCCGCCAGATACAGATCACCAATTGCATCCAGGATCTTATGGCGGACGAATTCGTCCTTATAACGCAGGCCATCGCTGTTCAAGACGATATCCTTGTCCAACACGACCGCATTATCGAGAGACCCGCCCCGCGCCAGGCCAAGCGATTGCATATATTCAAGGTCCTGCAGAAAACCGAATGTCCGTGCACGGGCAATTTCGTTCTTGAAACTACCGGTTTCCATATCGATTTCGTAGGACTGCCTGCCGATTGCGGCACTATCGAACTCGATTTCCAACTCGACCGAAAAACCATCATAAGGGGCAAGCGTGACGCGTTTGCCATCCTCTTCAAAGGTGATCGGCTGCAAAATACGGATATAGCTGCGCGGTGCGTCCAGTTCACAAATCCCGGCACATTCAAGCAAGAACAGGAAGGGTTCGGCGCTGCCGTCAAATACCGGCACTTCCGGCGCATCCAGCTCGACCAATACATTATCGATCCGCAGCCCCGCAAAGGCCGACATCAAATGCTCAACGGTTGCGACACTTACGCCCTGGCCATTGACAACCGTGCTACCCAATGTCGTGTCGCCGATGGCATCAAAACGCGCCGGTACCAGACAATCGGACCGTTTCCGCCCCTCGACGCCAACCAGATCGCTGCGCAGAAATACGATACCGTGATCCGCATCCGCGGGGTAAAGGGTCATCTGCACGGCTTCACCCGAATGCAGGCCAATGCCGGTGCAGCTAACGCGGTTCCGCAATGTCGTCTGAAAGACGCCGCCAAACTCTATCTTACCTGCTTTTTCCAACCCCTCGCCCAACACCGCACTCCAATTCCTTGCAACCGCAAATCAAGGCACTGACAACATGCACCCGCATATGCCCCGGGAAATTCACCCGACAGGGCCAGTCACTGCCGATACTCAACTACGCAAGACCACCTGAAAAAACTGCAGACTGACCGAATTACCAGCATCTGCGAATCACCAAGATTCATGCGTTGTTATTTGCTACCAGCCCCACCTAATTGCCTCAAATCACTCTTTATTTCGTTTTGTTACGTAAAATATCGGCCCGCCGCCCAATCGTCTTGAAGCTGCGGGCCGACCTGTCAACTGTTTCGATCAGCCCGCTGTGCGCCGCAGGAAAGCGGGGATTTCCAGCTGCTCGATTTCTCCGGGGCTTTTCTGCTGTGCCGCCGCGTCGATATCGGCTCCCCGAGCTTGTGTGGCCGGGGCCGGGGCAGTCGCCTTTTTTGCCTGCATATAAGGTTCAATCCGCGATTGCTCAGCAGGTTCGGTGGCCGCCACTTCCCGCGCCCGCTTGCGACGCCCGAACAGGCCCATCCGTTCCAGGAAATTGCCGCTTTTGCCGGACCTGTCCAATGCCGCATCTGCCTCACCATGGGCGGTAGACTGTCCGGCAAGCGGATCATGGGTCACATGATGACCAGGCGTTTGAACAGTTGTCGCGGCCGGCATGACAAAGCCGGTGGTTTCCGCAGCCGCGACAATATCCATTTCCCCGCGCGGCGGGGTTGCAGGGGCAGATGCCTGGGCCGCGACCGCCGCCTCGACCTCTGGCGTGACAGTCGCACCCGCTTCTGGCTCAACCTGATCCACAGCCATAGCCGCCGCACCGTTCCCGGTTGTTTCGCGGATCGTCTCATCACCATCCGCCTGATCCGCGGCAGCCACCGCTGCGGTCGGATCTGCCTTCTGCTGAGCGTCAGTTTCTGCCTCTTCCGCCGTTTCTGCCGCAGCACCATCCGCTACAACGCTGAGGCCAGGCATTTCGGTCTGGCCGGCGGCATCTTCGCGGACTTCAACAGTTGGGTTTGACACTGCAAGGGTTGGCTTCCGGTCTTTCGCTGCCAGATTGTCGACCCCTGTCGCCACGACCGAAACACGCATCCGGCCTTCCAGGTTCGGGTCAAGCGTCGATCCGACGACGATATTGGCTTCCGGGTCGACTTCCGCGCTGACCCGGCTGGTTGCCTCCTCGACCTCGAACAATGTTAAATCCGCGCCGCCGATGATGTTGATCAGAACGCCCTTGGCGCTGGCCAAGGAAACATCTTCGAGCAACGGATTTGAAATTGCCGATTCCGCGGCTTCGGTCGCGCGGTTTTCGCCTTCCGCTTCACCCGCGCCCATCATGGCCGCGCCCGCACTGCCCATCACGGCGCGGACATCGGCGAAATCAAGATTGATGAGCCCCGGAGAAATCATCAGATCGGTAATCCCGCTGACCCCGGAAAACAATACCTGATCCGCCATGCCGAAAGCTTCGGCAAAAGTGGTCTGCTTGTTGGCCACACGGAACAGATTCTGATTGGGAATGACCAGCATGGTATCCACATGCTCGGCCAGTTCCGCCAATCCTGCCTCGGCAATCCGCAGGCGCCGCGCGCCCTCGAACTGAAACGGCTTTGTTACAACCGCGACCGTCAGGATACCCAACTCACGCGCCGCACGGGCGATCACCGGCGCCGCACCGGTCCCGGTACCGCCACCCATGCCCGCCGTGACGAACACCATATGGCAGCCCGACAAATGATCGATAATTTCCTCAAGCGCCTCTTCCGCAGCGGCCTTGCCGACTTCGGGATGAGAACCCGCGCCAAGCCCCTGAGTCGCGGTCTCGCCCATCTGGATGCGCCGCGCCGCGCGCGATTGCGCAAGCGCCTGGGCATCGGTATTGGCGACAACGAATTCGACGCCTTCAAGTCCACAATCAATCATATTACTGACGGCATTGCCGCCCGCACCACCGACACCGAAAACCGTAATCCTTGGTTTCAGTTCGTGCTGTTCCGGTACACTAAGAGAAATAGCCATGTTTAATCCTCCAACCTTTTGCCCGCCTCAGTCATCACACTCACTTGAGCTCGAAATGAGATACCATCGGCATCCCGTTACAAATTTTGCCGCAGCCATTGCCCGACACGCGCCAGCCGCCCGACGGGCAACTGCGCTGTTTCCGTTTCCACCAGATCGCCATTTTCAAGCGGTCCGTTCATCGCAAAGCTGATCAGCCCCGCAGCAGTTGCGCTGCCGGCGCCTTCCACCGAAGAAGGCAACCCGTCCAGACGGATCGGCCGGCCGATCCGTACCTGACATCCCAAAATTTCCGCAGCCAGCTCACGGACCCCCGAAAGCTGGCTTGCGCCACCTGTCAGCACGACTTTCCGGCCCGCGACTTCCTGCATGCCCGACGCAACGATCCGATCACGGATAAGTTCAAACGTCTCTTCCAGCCTGAACTGGATGATGCCGTTCAGAATCGATCTGGGAACATGATTTGCGCTGTCGCGCTCTTCCTCGCCGATACAGGGAATGTCGATCATCTCACGTTCGTCAGACGGGCTGACCGTCGCGCTGCCGTAAAGCGCCTTCACCCTTTCGGCGGTCGCATAGCTTGTCGACAGCCCATAAGCCACATCATTCGTGACATGCATCCCGCCAACCGGCACATGATCGATATGGATCAGGTTCCCCGCCGCAAACAATGCGATCCCGGTTTGACCGCCCCCCATATCGATGCAGGTAACACCAAGTTCGGTTTCATCCTCGACCAGGCAGGACAAGCCCGCCGCATAGGGCGAGGCAACACAACCGACGATTTCCAGATGACAGCGTTCAACACACATGGCGAGATTGCGCATCGGTCCGGCAAGCGCCGTCACGAAATGCAAACAAGCGCCAAGCCGCATGCCAAACATGCCCCGCGGATCAGCAATCCCCTTATTGCCATCCAGCGCATAGCCAACGGGGATAGCGTGAATAACATGTCCCTCCGGATCGCGGTTACGCAGCCGTGCCTGATGCAACACTTTCTTCACATCGACTTCACGGACTTCCGGCCCAGACAGGGTTACCTCCGCGCGGGCCATATGGCTCTCAGGCTGTCCACAACTGATATTGACGGTAACGCGGTGGACCGTCTCGTCAGCCATTCTTTCGGCCTTGGCAACAGCGGCGCGGATCGCGCTTTCGGCTTCCGCCATATTGACGATCCCGCCCGCACGCACGCCGCGCGCGGCATGACTGCCGACACCGATGATCCGTGGTCGCCATCCACCCCGCCCGCGATCCTGCTCGACCCGGGCGATGAAACAGCTGATCTTGGTGGTGCCGATGTCAAGCACCGAAATCAGGCGATTACGCGCAGGCTGCATTCTCATGACCACCTCCGCATCGGATTTCGTGACAGCCGGGCCTCGCGCCCCTGAGGGCCTATCCGCCGGACGCGCCCTTCGCTCAACCGCACGATCACCTGATCAGGCAAACGCAGATCGACAACCTCGACATCACGTCCCAACAGTCCCTCGCGCGCCTCATATGCCGCGAGTACCCGCCATGCTGTCTGCGGATCAGCCTCAGGCAGGCGGATATCGATCCCGTTTTGCAGCCTCAGGTCCCACCGTCTTCCGCCGATACGGATTGCTGCCGCCACACGGCGTTGCAGCCACCGCTCGCGCGACAGCATCGTGAGCAAATCGGACGCAGCCTCAGCAGCCCCCTTTCCGACGACAAGCGGCAGATGCACATACTCAGGAACATCTTTCTCGGTAATCGGCGCACCGCGATAATCGACAAGCACCATCCGGCGATCTATTTGCCAGATCGCGATCGGCCGCCGTTCCTCGATTTCAACATGCAGGGTATCTGGCAGCTTTCTGATGATCGTGGCACGTTTGACCCAGGCAAGCTTTGCGAGCCGCTGCTGCGCGGCGGTAATGTCGGCATGCAGAATGGAATCGCCCACCGCGACATTCAGCGCATCCAGAATTTCCGTTGTTTCTGTTTGCGCGCGCCCGGCAACCGTTACCGACCGGACCGACAATCCAAGATCGAGTAAGGTCTGACGGACATATCGGCTGCTTTCCTGTTTCAACAAGTCGATATAGCCAAACTGCGCCGCCGCAATACTGCCCAACCCGACGCACACTGCCAGCAGTGCAATTGCTGCGGCAAAACCCGTACGCGGGTAAGCACGCATCAGGCGCAAAAATGCACCCACGCGCCCACTCCGGCGCGCGCCCGCTTTTGCCGTGGCCTTGCGGTCGGTCGATTTGCGGAAAAAATTCAGCGCGCGCATGAAGCATCCTCCACCAGCCACTGACAGAGTTGATCGAATGTGATGCCGCAAAATTCCGCCTGCTCTGGAACGAGCGAGGTGGGCGTCATGCCCGGTTGCGTATTGATTTCAAGCAGATAAATGCCCTCAGCCCCTTGCGCGGGATCATATCTGAAATCTGCGCGGGTAACGCCACGACACCCTAATATCCGATGCGCCTGTTCAGCGATCGCACAGGCCTGCGACGCGATATCCGCATCCAGATCGGCGGGCAGAATATGCCGCGAGCCGCCGCTCGCATATTTCGCTTCATAGTCATAAAATCGCGTCATTGGCTCGATTTCGGTCACCGCCAGCGCCTTGCCATCCATAACCGCAACGGTAATCTCACGACCGGGAATAAAACGTTCGACCAGTGCCATGTCCCCGAACTTCCAGGCCTCGCCCGAGAACATCGCGGGCAATTCATTCTGCCCTTCCTGGATAATCGCGACCCCGACGCTTGATCCTTCTGTCACCGGCTTCACGACACAGGGAAAATAGGGAAGTTCCCGGCTGCTGAGATCCTCATACGGAATAAGCTGCCCTTCAGGGCATTTTATCCCGTCCGCGACAAACAGCGATTTCGCAACCTGCTTGTCCATTGCGATAGCGGATGCCTTGACGCCGGAATGGGTGTAGGCAAGCCCCATCACTTCAAGCATGCCCTGCACACATCCATCCTCGCCCCACCGCCCATGCAGTGCATTGAAGACGATATCAGGCGCGATATCGGCAAGCCGCGCAGCCAGATCAGGCGCCGCATCGATTTCCGTGACTTCATATCCACACCGGCGCAAGGCGGCCGCGCACTGTGCGCCTGAAACCAGGCTCACTTCCCGTTCCGCCGACCAGCCACCCTTCAGGACGGCGATATGTTTTTCGCCGCCGCTCATTTCGCGCCTCTTGACTGACCTGCGGGCAGACCGATCCGCCTGATTTCCCAAACCAGATCAATCCCGGAATCAGCCTTCACCCGCTCACGCACCAATTCGCCGAGCGCCTCAAGCTCATCAGCCGTCGCCCCACCCGTATTGATCAGAAAATTGCAGTGCTTTTCGGACACCATCGCCCGCCCAAGCCGCAAACCCCGGCACCCCGCCGCATCGATCAGTTCCCAGGCTTTTCGGCCACCCGCGAGATCGGCGGGCGGATTGCGGAAGGTGCTGCCGCCGGTGCGCTGATTGACCGGCTGCGCATCGGCGCGGGCGGCGGCCACCTCCGCAAGGCGGGCGGAGATCCGGTCTGTATCGCCCGGCACGCCCTGCAAGACGATATCGGTCAGAATGACATCATCGGGTATCGCACTGTGCCGATAGGAAAAATCCGCTTCTGCCGGGCCGAACTGGATTGAATTCCCCTGCCTGTCGATACCGGACGCCGAAACAAAGATATCGCTTATCTCACCGCCATACGCGCCGGCATTCATCTTCACCGCACCGCCAAGCATACCGGGAATACCGCGCAGAAATTCAAACCCGGCAATCGCCGCATCGCGCGCCGCCACCGCCAGCTTGACATCCATTGCGCCCGCACCAACCCGGATACGATTGCCCGGCAAGACCTCGATCGCGGCAAATTCAGCGCCAAGATGCACAACCAGTCCCGGCACACCACCTTCGCGCACCAGCAGGTTTGACCCCGCACCGATAACGCACACCGGAACGCCCGCGGGCAACGCGGCCAGGCAAGCGGACAATTCCGTTCTGCTTTCGGGGCGATAGAGAAGCTCGGCCGGGCCACCGGCGCGAAACCAGCTTAACGGCGCAAGCGGCGCATGCGCGGCAAGATTACCGGCTATATGCGACAGCGCATCGAAGAAATCTGGCCTGTGGGTCATGAGCGCATTCATCCCGCACCTGCCTGACATGCTGTCTCATTCAACTCACCGGGCAGCGCATTTGCCCACTGGGTCACGCTGCCCGCGCCAAGACACAGAACGATATCGCCGGGCTTCGCCTCGTCTCGGATAATTCCGGCCAGTGCACCGGCGTCGGGCAAGGCAATCACATGCCGGTGCCCGTGATCGCGAAGCCCCTGCACCAGCCCGTCACGATCAATCCCGGGGATCGGGGTTTCGCCTGCCGCATGGACATCGGCCACAATCACCGTATCCGCATCGTTGAAGCAGGTGCAGAATTCCTCGAAAAGCTCGGACAATCGGGAATAGCGATGCGGTTGCACCACGGCGATAATCCGGCCGCTGCAGATTTCCCGCGCCGCCTGCAAAGCCGACGCGATTTCCACGGGATGATGACCGTAATCATCAATAATGGCGCAGCCATTCCAGATGCCTGTCTGGGTAAAGCGGCGCTTGACGCCTGCGAAATCACGCAATGCATCGCGCGCAACATCCCAGGAGATACCAAGCTCGCCTGCAACGGCCAGTGCCGCAAGGCTGTTACGCACATTGTGCAGCCCGGGCATCGGCGTGCGGATATTGGCTATCTTGTTAACTTCGCCGCTAAGCCGGTCCGTGATCTGAAGGTCGAAATTCGATCCCCCGGCTTGCGTACAGATATTGATCGCCCGCAAATCCGCCTGCGGCGAGGTGCCATAGGTAACGAACCGACGATCGCGTACCCGTCCGATCAACGCCTGAACTTCGGGATGATCGATGCAGACAATCGCGCAGCCGTAAAACGGAATATTCTCGACAAAGGCTTCAAAAGCCGACCGCAACCCGTCAAAACCGCCATAGAAGTCGAGATGTTCGGGATCGATATTGGTCACCACCGCAAGCGTTGCAGGCAGTTTGACAAATGTGCCATCGGACTCGTCCGCCTCGACAACCATCCACTCACCGGTGCCAAGCCGGGCATTGGTGCCATAGGCATTGACGATCCCGCCATTGATCACTGTCGGATCGAGCCCGCCCGCATCCAGCAGACAGGCAACAAGCGATGTTGTCGTCGTCTTGCCATGCGTGCCCGCAACCGACACGCACCATTTCAGGCGCATCAGCTCGGCAAGCATTTCCGCACGGCGCACAATCGGTAAAGAGCGTTCCCGCGCGGCCAGCAATTCGGGATTGTCGGGGCGGATCGCAGACGAAATAACAACCACACCGGCGGCCCCCAGATTATCCGGCGACTGACCAATCGCAACCGATATACCGAGCGCGCGCAACCGCGCGACATTGGCATTTTCCGCCGCATCGGAACCCTGCACCTCATAGCCGAGATTATGCATGACCTCGGCAATGCCGCTCATTCCGATGCCACCGATCCCGATGATGTGCACAGCGCCGATATCGAAGGGGATCCTGCTCATATAACGGCCCTTTCCATCACATTGCCGGCAGGGTCGCCGTCCGGGCACAGCATATCGGGGCGAGCGTCGGCGGGCACCCGGCGCATCACCATATCGGCCAGCGCCTCAGCCGCGTTTGGACGCCCGAGCATACGCGCCGCGGCCGCCGCCGCTTCAAGCTGTTCGGGATGGCGGAACAGTTTCTGTAAAAGCTTTGCCAGCGCAGCGGGCGTCATTGTGCTTTCTTCCAACAGCCATGCAGCACCTGCCTGCACAAGCTGGCGCGCATTCTCCAACTGCTGCTGATCCGCGTGATGGGGATAGGGCACAAGGATTGACGGACGCCCCGCCACCGTCAGTTCACTGATGGTTGTCGCACCGGATCGCGCAATCACCAGATCCGCGCTGGCAAGCGCTGCGGGCATATCGCGAATAAAGCTATGCAATTCGGCTGTAATCGCGGTGCGGGCATATTGCTCTTTGACAGCCGCCAGATTTTCCTCACGGCATTGCTGCAAGATACGCACACGCCTTTGCACCGCAAGCGGCAAACTTGCCAGCGCCGCAGGCACCATATCGCTGAATATCTGTGCCCCCTGACTGCCGCCAAAGACAACGATATTGACAGCATCATCATCGGTGGGCGCTGTGTAGGGAATAGCATGGCAGGATGCAATTTCCGCCCTTACAGGGTTGCCCGTGACCGTGATTTTTGCCGGGTCGGCCCCGCCAAGCCCCGACAACCCGTCGACAGAGGCAGCAATCGCATGGACGTATTTCGCCAGCAAACGGTTGACCCGGCCCAACACCGCATTTTGTTCGTGAATGACAGTCGGGATACGCAAAATCACCGCCGCCAACAATCCTGGCAAAGCCGGATAGCCGCCGAAACCAACAATAATCGCAGGACGATTACGGCCCAGGATCAACAGGGATTGCAACGTTCCCCAGGCCAGCGCGAATGCGGCGGCAAGCTTTGCACGCAATCCGCCCGATGGATTACGCGCGGCGATCACGGATATGTTTGCCGCACCAAATACAGTCGCATATGCCGCCCCCCGGCGATCGGTGATCAGACCGATCGGCACGCCGCGACGGCGCAATTCCTGCGCCAGCGCCTGCGCGGGGAAGATATGCCCGCCCGTGCCGCCTGCGCACAGCATCACGTAACCGGTGGTCTTGGGAGTTGTCATTCGCCCCTCCCCACCGAAACGCCGCCAATACCGATACCTGCGCGTTTACGCAGCAATGCAAGCAGCATCCCCACGGTCAGGGAAACCGCAAGCAGGGAAGAACCGCCATAGCTGATGAACGGCAGCGTCATGCCCTTCGAGGGCAGCAGATCGAGGCTCACCCCCATATTGATTGCCGCCTGCATCCCAAACAGGAAAATCAGCCCGAATGCCGCGATCTGCACGAAATTGTCTTCGCTGACAAAAACCCGCGCCAGACCCCGCAGGACGATAAACGCAAACAGGCCGACAAGCAGCAGACAGACAATGCCGCCAAATTCCTCGCCCACCACCGCAAAAATATAATCGGTGTGCGCATCGGGCAGCACCCGTTTGACTTCGCCCTCGCCTGGCCCCTGCCCCAACAATCCGCCGCGCGAAAACGCATCGACAGCCTTGTCGACCTGATAGTTATCGCCCGACGCCGGATTCAGAAAGCGGTCTATTCTGTTGGTGACATGCGGCACGAACATATAGGCAAGCATCGTACCCAGCGCCATGACAGCACCGCTCATCACGATCAGGATACGCGGCATGCCCGATACAAAGAACATGACACCGAAGGTGGCGGTAAGAAGCACGGTCTGACCAAAATCGGGTTGCGCCATCAGCAGCAATACCGCGCCGGCCCAAAGACCACAGGCAATCCAGTATCCTGGCACACCGCTACCCCGGTTTTGTTCCGCGAACATCCATGCCATGACAATGACAAGAGCCGGTTTCAGGAACTCGGACGGCTGCAAGGACATGCCCGCAACTGAAATCCATCTTTGCGCGCCATTCCGTTCCGCCCCGAACAACAATGTGGCAATAATGCCAAGTACCGACAGCAGAAAAATGGCCAGCGCCACCCGGCGAATATTCCGAACAGACAAGGTCGACATGCCGATCATCAGGATGATGGCGGCCGGCAGAAATATGAAATGCTTGCGGACGAACAGATAAGTCTCAAAGCCCATCCGTTCCGCATAAGCCGGGGAGGCCGCAAAGGACATCAGAATACCGAAAACGATAAGTGCACTCGCCGCGCCGAGGATCCACCGGTCGACAGTCCACCACCATTGGCTGAGAATGCTGGTATCGGTGCGGGCAAAGCTGCTCATGCCGCTCCCCCTTTGGCCTGGGCGGCTTGCCGCAACGCATCAACCGATGCGCAGAAAGCCGCCCCGCGCGCCTCGAAATTCTCGAACTGATCAAAAGACGCGCATGCGGGCGACAGCAATATAACAGCCTCATCCTGCCTGGATGCATCCGCGAAAGCCGCTGCCACCGCATTCTCCAGATCGCCGCAAATCACATGCGCGACATCGGCGAGTGTGGCCGAGAATGCTTCTGCCGCCTCGCCAATCAGATAGGCTTTTGCAATGCGCGGGAAAAAAGGTTTCAGCGCATCAATGCCACCTGATTTGGCAACCCCGCCAAGGATAAGGAAAATATTCGTGTAACATGACAGCGCGCGCGCGGTCGCATCCGCATTCGTTGCCTTTGAATCATTCACAAAACGGACATTGCCGATGTGACCCAGCTGCTCCATCCGATGGGCAAGGCCCGGAAAGCTTTCGATCGCCGCACAAATTTGCCCGCGGGCGATACCGAGCGCACGCGCCGCGGCATAGGCCGCAGCCACATTCTGCCAATTGTGGCGCCCCGGAAGGTGCGGCAGGTCGCGCAGATCCATCTGCGGATGAACGGCACCCGCTTCGACCTCACACAACGTCCCGTCGCGCACAAAGACACCCTGCGCAATCTCTCCCCCGGTTGACAGGGACACAACCGGCCGGCCATCCGCATGCAAATCATCACGGATATGCCGACTATAGCTGTCATCGACACCGACGATACAGGTGCCGGCAGCGGGCATGCCGTCAAAGACGCGGCTTTTCGCGGCCACATAGCCGGCCATATCCCCGTGCCGGTCAAGATGATCGGGCGTGATATTCAGGAGGATCGCGATATCGGCTTCGCTACAGCGCGTCAGGTCGAGCTGGAAGGACGATATCTCGACCACATAAACCCCTTGCTCGGGTAGCGCGGGTAATTCCAGCACCGCCGTTCCGATATTACCGCCAACCGCAACCGGCAATCCCGCCGCCGCGACAATATGGCCGAGCAGCGCCGTGGTCGTCGATTTGCCGTTTGTGCCGGTAATCAGCACAAGCCGTGTCGGTTCCGTGCGTGCCGCGCGGGCGCGGGCAAACAGCTCGATATCCCCCAGAATTTCACACCCCGCCTCACGCGCGCTGGCGATCACCGGATGCGGCTTGGGGAAATGCAATGGAATGCCCGGACTGACCACAAGGCTTGCAACCTCTGACCAGGCAATCTGCGCCGGATCATCGATCACTGCCGCCGGCCCGAGGCATTGCCGCGCCCGCTCACGTGCCGCAGGCGCGTCATCCCAGGCAAGCAGCGTCGCCCCGCCCGCAAGCAAAGCATGACCAGCAGCGATTCCCGTGCGGCTAAGCCCGAGCAACGCAACCTTCCGGTCAGCATATGTGGCGATCTTGATCAACAGCTACCTCAATTTGAGCGACGACAGACCGATCAGCGCCAAGATCAGCGCGATAATCCAGAAACGAATGACAATGGTTGGTTCGGCCCAGCCGCGTTTTTCATAGTGATGATGGATCGGCGCCATGGCGAAAACCCGCTTGCCGGTCCATTTGAACGAGGCGACCTGAACGATCACCGAAACGGCCTCAAGGACGAATAGCCCGCCGATGATGGCAAGCACGATTTCATGTTTTGTCACAACCGCAATCGCGCCCAAAGCGCCGCCGAGCGAGAGCGACCCTGTGTCGCCCATCATCACCATGGCCGGCGGTGCGTTGAACCACAGAAAACCAAGGCCCGCGCCAACCATCGCGCCACAGAACACGGCCAGCTCACCAGTGCCGGGGACCGAAACGATCTGCAGATAGTTACTGAACACCGCATTGCCGACGAGATAGGCGATCAGCGCGAAACTTGCCGCTGTGATCATGACCGGCATGATCGCAAGCCCGTCCAGCCCGTCGGTCAAATTGACGGAATTGGAGGTGCCGACAATCACGAAGACTGCCATCGGCAGGAAGAAAATCCCCAAATCGATCAGGCCGTTCTTGAAAAAGGGCACAACCAGAATATTGGCATGTTCCTCAGCAGCGATTTGCCCGATCCACCAGACAGCACCGACGGCGATCGCAATTTCCAGCAGCAACTTGATCTTTCCCGGAACGCCGCGGCTGTTACGCTTTGTCACCTTCAGATAATCATCGGCAAATCCGACAAGCCCATAGCCAAGCGTCACAAGCATCACAGCCCAGACATAGCGGTTGGACAGATCCGCCCAAAGCAAGGTCCCGACCGTCAGACCAAGCAGGATCATGAAGCCGCCCATTGTCGGCGTTCCGGCTTTGGTAACGATGTGACTTTCGGGTCCGTCCTCGCGGATCGGCTGACCTTCGGGCTGCAACCGTTTGAGATGCCTGATGATAGCCGGCCCGAACAGGAAGCTGATGAACAGCGCGGTCATCAATGCACCACCGGTCCTGAAGGTCAGATAGCGGAACAGATTGAGCGGCCCAAACTCATCCGCCAGCGGAACAAGAAGATTATACAGCATCTTCAATACCCCGCGGTGCTGCTACCTGCCCTGTTTCCGAAAACGTCAAAAGTGCGGCCACAACCCGTGACATGCCACTGGAAAGCGACCCCTTGACCATGACGATGTCGCCGGGACGCAAACCGTCGATCACAGGCTTTGCCAGTTCGGCGGCATCGGACTTATGCGCGCCCTGCATCCTTTTGGGCAGGGCGGCATACATCGCCGCCATTTCCGGGCCGGCTGCAAATATCAGGTCAATTTTCTGCTGCTGCATTATGTTGGCAAGTTCCAGATGATAGTCTTGGCTATGGGTACCGAGTTCGGCCATATCGCCGATAACGGCGATCCGCCTGCCGGATTTTTCAGGTGACTGATGCGCCAGATTTTCGATCGCGGCGCGCATCGACGCGGGATTGGCGTTATAGCTGTCATCGAACAGGGTGAATTCGCCGGTGGCCAACTGCAATTGATGGCGCATGCCACGCCCTGCGAGCGATGCAAGATTTCCCAGCGCCAGACTTGCCAGGGCCAGATCCTGATCGCAAGCAGCTATCGCCCCCATCACCGCAAGGCTGTTCATTGCCCAATGGCGCCCCACCAGTCCGATTTTATATGTCGCAGCCTGACCCAGAATTGTTGCGGCGACACAAGTGCAGTGACTGTGCGGCACGGCCTTCTGCAACCTGATGTCGGCTTGCGCATGAGATCCGAAACTCCGGATCATGCGCGCCTTGCCACCGGCCCGCTCCGCCAGCAGATCAAAAAACTCGCTGTCGCGATTGATCAGCGCAACACCGTCAGATTTAAGGCCGGCAAAAATCTCCGCCTTGGCTTCGGCAATTTCTGTCACTGACGCAAAATGCCCGATATGCGCTGCCGCAATCGCGGTAATGATCGCAACATCAGGCTGGACAAGACGCGACAGGGGCGCGATCTCGCCGGCATGATTCATACCGATCTCGAAAATACCGAACTGTGTATCGGCAGGCATCCGCGCCAGGCTCAGGGGCACGCCCCATAAATTATTGTAGGATGCGACTGATGCATGTGTCTTTCCTACCGCGCCGAAAGCCGCGCGCAGCATTTCCTTCGTGCCGGTTTTGCCCACACTGCCCGTCACCGCGATAATCCGGGCATCCACACGCTGCCGCGCAGCAACAGCAAGTGCGTTCAGCCCTGCAAGCGTATCGGCAACGATCAGCAAAGGCGCATCGGCCGGCACATCTTCGGGGATATGATCGACCAGCGCGCATACCGCGCCATTGGCAAGCGCATCCTTGACGAATTTATGCCCGTCCTGTGCGGGACCGCGGATCGCCACGAACAGATCGCCAGGCTCGACCGTCCGGCTGTCTATCGAAACGCCACTGGCCGTCCAGCGCCTGCTGCTGTTCCCGCCTGTGGCCGCGATCGCCGCGTCAGATTGCCAGAGCGGTTCACGAATGCTCATGCGCACCTCCCCGATCTGCGTTTTCTACGGGCTCCGCCGCCAGACAATCAGCCGCAACCAACCGATCATCGAAGGGTTCTGTCCGGTCGGAAAATTGCTGACCCGTTTCGTGCCCCTTACCGGCGATTACCAGCAGGTCGTCAGCCCCCATCTCTGAAATCGCCAGGGCAATCGCCCCACGCCTGTCATCGAGATCCCGCGCAGACGGGCACTGCGCACAGATCGCCGCCCGGATCGTTTCAGGCTGCTCCGACCGCGGATTATCGTCGGTCACATAAATTTCGTCGGCAAGCTGTTGCGCAACGGCGCCCATCATTGGCCGCTTGCCCCGATCCCGGTCCCCACCACAGCCGAACACGAGACGCAATCGCCCCCGACAATGCGGCCGTACGGTTTCAAGCACCGCGCGCAAGGCATCGGGCGTGTGCGCGTAATCGACAAACACGGGCGCACCAAGGCTTGTCTTGCCAACCAGTTCCAATCGCCCAGGCACCGCAACAAGTGCGGGCAAGACGCCAAAAACATCTTCAGGGTCTTCCCCGCAGGATATGACAAGCGCGGCTGCCATCAACGCATTCATCGCCTGAAAACGCCCCGGAAGCGCCAGATCGATTTCCCATTCACGGGTGCCCAGACCAATACGCAAATGCTGACGCTCGCCCGCAACCTCGCAGGATAGAAGACGCAGATCGCCGAACCGGCCGCCGACGGACACGATCTGCTGCCCGCGTGCCCAGCTCAGGGATTCCGCTTCGGAAAACACTTCGGCCTCTCGGCTCAACACGGCCGCGCCACCGGGTGCCAGCACTTCCCCGAACAGGCGCAGCTTGGCATACATATATGCGCGTTCATCCGCGTGATAATCCAGATGATCGCGTGCAATATTGGTCAAGGCCGCCGCACGCAACTGCATGCCGTCAAGCCGGTATTGCGCAAGCCCGTGGCTCGACGCCTCTACCGCGACATGGGTCACCCCCTGCGTGGCGAGAGCGGCAAGCTGGCTGTAGAGAATTTCGGGCGGCGGGGTTGTATGGACATAAGTTTCCGCCGCGATCCGGCAATCGCCAAGCACGCCAAGCGTGCCGATACTTGCCGCTTTGCGCCCCAATGCCAGCCAGATCTGCCGCGTGAAATCAACAATCGAGGTCTTGCCGTTGGTTCCGGTCACAGCCACTGCAATTTCCGGCTGCGGCCCATAAAACCGGGCGGCGATCCGCGCCAGCCGCCGGCGTGGATTTGAATCGACGATAACCGCGACGCGCGAATTATCCGAAAGCAGCGGGCAATTGCGCATCACCTTCGGAGACACAAGCAATGCCGCCGCCCCCCTGGACAGGGCATCTTCTATATATTGGGCGCCATCGGTCTTGCTGCCCGACAATGCCGCGAACAGATAACCGGGCTTAACCGCGCGACTATCCGTAGCGATACCGGTGATGTCGATATCCCCCTGAAACGCCCGGGCGCGATCTGCGGATGTCAGTTCGGCCAGCCGCATCGTTATTCCACCCCGCGCATGGCAGCAAGCTGCAACGGATCATCATCAAACCGCGGACGCACGCCAAGGATCGGCGCAATCCGACTGATAACCGCGCCAACCGCGGGCGCAGCCGTCCAGCCACCGGTTGCGTAATTATATGTTTCAGGCCGCCCCTGCGGCTCGTCGAGAACGACAAACACAAGATAGCGGGGCGCTTCGGCGGGAAAAATGCCGACAAAGGAAGACAGTTTTGCATTCTTCGCATAGCGTCCGCCGGCGGCTTTGTTGGCGGTGCCGGTTTTACCGCCAACCGAATATCCCGGCACATCCGCACGCGATCCGGTACCGTCCTTCGAGGTGACAGCCAGACGCAGCAGGCGGCGCAAGTTCAGACTTGTCGCCTCGGATATGACACGTTCGCCCAGCCCGTCATCGTCGGCCAGCCGTTGCAGGATCGTGGGATAGACACGCCGGCCGCCATTGACAAGCGATGCAACGCCGGTGGCCAGATGCAAGGGGCTGACCGCAATCCCATGCCCATAGGCAACCGTCATGGTCTTGGCATCACCCCAGGGCTGCGGAACAGGCGGCACCATCGCGCCGGGCAACTCGATTGGCAACCGCTCAAACATGCCCAGCCGCGACAGAAATTCCCGCTGCCCCCGCGCACCGACCTGCATTGCCATTTTCGCTGATCCGATATTGGACGAATGCAAAAAGATTTCGGTGACGGACAAAGGCCGCCGTTCGGGATGATAATCGCGTATCCAGAAGCGCGACACGCGGATGGGGTCTGTCGCGTCATAAATATCGTCAAGCGCAGCGAGCCCCGCATCAAGTGTCATGCCTGTCGTGAATATTTTAAAAGTCGACCCCAACTCGTAAAGCCCGCTGGTAACCTGATTGAAGTAGCGTTTCTGATCCGGGTCTTGCACATGATTGGGGTCAAAATCAGGCAAGGATACGAGCCCCAGCACCTCGCCATTGCGGACATCCAGCACCACTCCGGATGCGGCCACAGCGCTGAAATAGGCCATGGAATTCCGCAACTCGTCATGCAAGGCATGCTGAACCCGCAAATCAAGCGAAAGCCGCAACGGCCCCTCGCCGGCGGCCAGCAGATCATCATAGGATTTCTCAACCCCGCTAAGGCCGCGATAATCGTCGCCGGTATAGCCAACCACATGACTAAAAAGCTCTTTAGACGGATAAATACGCTCCAGTTGCCGCTGAAACCGTAGTCCCGGAATACCAAGTTCGTTGATCTGCTGCTGCTGCCACGGGCTGAGCCGGTCCGCGATCACCGCATACCGGCCGCTATGATTGATTACCCGTTCCGCGCGATGCCGATCAAACCCTGGAAGGGCATTGACAATACGATCAAGCGCGGCCGCCACATCAGGCACCTCGCGCTTATCCAGCTCGAGCGCGGCAACGATCAGATTGGTTGCGATGACCTGACCGTTCCGATCGGTAATCTCCGCCCGCGGGATCGTGCCCAGCGCGCGATGCATACCCCCATCGCGCGCGAATTCAACCTCGCCGGGCAGCGACAGATCGACAATGCGGCCTGCAATGGCGCCAAATATCAACAGAAACAGCCCCGCAACGATGATGATCCGGTTGCGCCCCAACTCGATCGCATGATTAACGCGCCCGGTGATAACAGGCTGACCATTCGCACCCGCCATATCTGCAGGCACATGGACCCGCCGACGTATCTCTTCCCGGGCGATCATCCGCCACCCCCTGCGGCATCGGATTGCCGCTGCAGACGTAGCGGATTGGGCCGCGGCGCACCGGGCATCACCGCCGTATAACGGCTCAGCAGATCAAGATCGGGCAGCCGGGGCGGCAGACTTGCCATCCTCACGATCTGCCCCGCCTCGATCGGCTGCAGATTGAGAAATTCCGAACTCAGCTCCTTCAATCTTGCCGGCCGGTTCAGATAACTCCATTCCGCCCGCAAGATAGCGATTGCCTCTTCTTCCTTGGCGATGGCGGCGCGCAGACCTTTATTATCCTGCTGCATCTGTTCGACGGTATACTTGCCGTAATAGACGCCAGCCGCGATCCCCAGCACCAAAAGCAACATGAAAAGAACGATAAACCGGCTCATGTCACTGCACCTCTTCCAACAAGTCGGCAACGGGATCGGGCATCGGGCGCCGGCTGGGTTGATGCATATCCGGCCAGGCGGGTGCGGCAGTCCGCGCCGCTGCCCGCAGCCGGGCCGACCGCGCCCGGGGATTGGCTGCAGCCTCTTCCGCGCCCGGCTTTTTTGCGCCGCGCCACAGCAACGCAAAAGAAGGCGCGGGCAAATCACTTTCGACCGGCGGCAGATGTCGTGACCCCGCGCCCTGTGCGCCCGCACGCTGCACCAGAAACTCCTTCACCAGCCGGTCTTCGAGGCTGTGAAACGACACGACCGCCAGCCGCCCTTCGGGACGCAGCACCCGTTCGGCGGCGCACAGCGCATGGTAAAGCTCCCGCAGCTCATCATTGATGAAAATCCGCAAAGCCTGAAACGTGCGGGTTGCGGGATGCTTGCGACCGGCACCCCGCACGATTTCAGCGACAAGCGCGGCAAGCTCGGCTGTGCGGGTCAGCGGCTGTTCCGCACGACGCGCGACGATCCTGGCCGCGATCTGCCGCGCACGCCGCTCTTCCCCGTAATAGTAAATGATATCGGCCAATACCTGCTCGGAAAGACGATTGACCGCATCTGCCGCGCTTGGCCCGGTATCGCCCATCCGCATATCAAGCGGGCCATCCGCCTGAAATGAAAAGCCGCGCCCGGGCTGATCGAGCTGCATCGAGGACACCCCGACATCAAGCGCCACCCCATCCACCTGCGACAGACCGGCATCGCAAACCCTGGCTTCAAGCTCGGCGAAACGGGCCTGCATGAATTTGAACCGCATCGGATAACGCGCCTGTAACGCATCGGCCGCAGGCCTTACCGCCGGGTCTCGATCCAGCGCCAGCACAGTGCAATCCGCAGCCTCCAGAATCTTGCGGCTGTAACCGCCAGCACCGAATGTACCATCGACATAAACGCCGCCCGCGACCGGCTGCAAAGCATCGACAACTTCCGCAGACAGAACCGGTATATGGGGTGCCGCTACCGGCTTATCTGCATCCGTCTTCTGATCCCGCCTACCCATTTTGGGGACCCTGCGGAACAGCGTCGGCAAGTTGCTGCTGCGCCTGACGCGCAACAAGACCGGAAAACTGTTCGCGCGCCTGGTCCCGCACCTGGGCGGAATATTCGGCGAAAGTGTCGGGGTTCCACATACTGAAGCTGCTGCCCTGACCAACGAACAAGACTTCTGTGTCGATATTGGCATAGGCGCGCAAATGCGCAGGCAAAGTGATACGGCCATCGGTATCAGGCGTCAGCTCGGCCGCCTGCGCGTAAAACGCGATACCCAACGCGTCGATCTCGCCCGCGAAGGGGGCAAGCGGGTCCTGCATGCCCATGAATTGCTGCATTTGCTGCGGCGTCACGGCCTGCAACCAGGGGCCGGCCAGCGACGGAAAGCAGATAAAAGGATTGCTGGATACGCTTGCGTCAGGACGCAACAGCCCAAGCGCGATGCGAATATGGGCCGGCACGGAAAGCCGGTCCTTCCGATCGATCTTGTTGACTGTGCAGGACAGAAACCCAGCCACGCCGCAAACCCTCTATGCGTTCTTCACGACAGGCGACGGGCTGAATATTTTTTGAGACTGATTTTTGTGTCGGTAACGGGTTGCGACATCATTGGCCACCCTACCCGCGTTCTACAAATGCCTCATACATCACGCCCACGCCTCCCGATGGAGTAACTATGGGTATACGATGGATATCGCATGGATATCAAGTGGGATTTGATGGGAATTCCTCGAATTTCCCGAAAAACATTGATATTGATCACATGTTCTTTTTCTGTTCTTTCCACCTTAGACGCAACATTGCAAATTCCACGCAACCAATTTCCAAAACGACCGGTTTTCCCCGTTATTGTCCCCTTACGCCTCCAGCGGACCAGACAGGCAAACACGCTGCGGCTGACTGTTTCCCACCCGATCCCCGATAGCGACGCAAATATTTTCCCATCAGTTCCCCATGCTGTCCCGGTTCACCGACTGCGGGGAATAGCCGCCCGATGCAAATATCCCGGTCGACTGCCGGATTCTAGGCAGGACGCAGCGTTTCCGCAAGCCCGCCGCGTGCGCCACCCTCTTTCAGCGCACGCCCCAGAACAGTCAGGCCTCGCAGGACTGCGCTGATTACGCCGCCCTGCGAGGCCTGTTCGATGTCGGGCGGAAGCGGCAATCCACTCCCGCCCGAAGATTGCGGGTTGCCGCTAGTCTTTCAGCGTGCACTTGCCATTCTTGATCACCGTCACGCCGCGTTCCTTCACCTTGCATTCGAAGGACAGGACATTGCCGTCGCGCCAGGTGTCGACGATGATCGTCTCGCCCGGGATGACCGGCGAGGAGAAGCGCACGTCAAAGCCCGTGATCTTCGTCGCATCATAACCGCAGACATTCTGGATGATTGCGCGGCAGGTCGTGCCATAGGTGCACAGCCCGTGCAGGATCGGGCGCTCGAACCCGGCGGCCTTGGCAACAGCAGGATCGGCATGCAGCGGATTGCGGTCGCCGCACAGACGGTAAAGCAGGGCCTGACCCGGCAAGGTTTCGGCCTCAAAGCTCTGATCCGGTGCGCGATCGGGCACCGCATGGGGCACAAAGCCGCCTTCCGACGGGCCACCGAACCCGCCATCGCCACGCGCGAACATGGAACTTCCCAGCGTGAACAGCGGCTCGCCGGTTTCTTTAAGGCGCGCTGTCGTTTCGGTGCAAACAACCGCGCCCTTGTCCTTGCCCTTGTCCACGGCCGAAATCACCCGCGAGTCATGGATGATCGTACCCGCGGCAGGCAACGGACGGTGCAGCTCGACCCGCTGCTCCCCATGCAGAACCATCAGGAAGTTAATACCGGCCCCGGCCAGCATCCGCCCGCCGGTCGGCAGGACGACGGCCATGCTCGGCACGGTCTGGATATTTTCGGTTTTCAGATCTTTTTCATAGACGAACGGCAGTTCGCGCTCATCCATCGGATCGCGCCCGAAACCGACCCCCAGCGCATACAGCATGGTGTCGCGGTCGCGATAGCTCGATTCCAGCCCCTCTACCTTGAGCGACATGATGTGATCGTAATCAATTGCCATTGGTTTCTTCCCCTGTTGGTTCTTTGACATCTTGGCCTAGGAAAACGCGAAACGGCGTGACGGGCAAGCCCGTTATCGTCGCGCGCACGTCTAATGCTGTTTGCGCACAGCACCACATGCTACAGATATGCCCGCAAGCTGGCGAAACGCGCAAGGGAGAAACAGGAAAATGGGCTATCAGGCAATCGAACTGCAGATTTCGGACAAGATTGCGCATCTGCGCTTCAACCGCCCCGAGGCGCTGAATGCGATGAACAAGGATATGTGGCGCGAAATACCCCAGGCGGTGCAGCAGATCGATGAAGACGGCTCGGCCCGCGTTATCGTGCTGTCATCCACCGGCAAACATTTCACTGCCGGCATGGATCTCAGCGTATTCGGCGGCCCCGGCCCCTATAAAGACGCGGAAATGGGCCGCAAACGGGCGCATTTCAGGCAGGATATCTTGCGCATTCAGGAATGCTTCAATCTGTTCGAACGTGCCCGCATGCCGGTTATCGCGGCGGTTCAGGGCGGCTGTATCGGGGCAGGCGTCGATATGATCACCGCCTGCGACATGCGCTATTGCACGCGCGATGCCTTCTTCTGCATTCAGGAAATCAATATCGGCATCACCGCCGATGTCGGCACCTTGCAGCGTTTGCCGAAACTCATTCCAGAAGGGATCGCCCGGGAACTGGCCTATACCGGCCGGCGGATGCCCGCCGCCGAAGCCCGCGATTGCGGCCTGATCAACCGGGTCTTCGATACGCAGGAAGAAATGCTTGCAGGGGTGATGGAGATTGCAGGCGAGATTGCCAGCAAATCACCGCTGGCCATCTGGGGTTCGAAAGAAATGCTGAATTACGCGCGCGACCATTCGGTGCAGGATGGGCTGAACCATATCGCGACCTGGCAAGCGGGCATGTATTTCTCGCAGGATATGAAGGAGGCAATGGCCGCCCAGAAAGAAAAGCGCGCACCCGATTTCGACGATATCCTGCCGGTACGTGGCGGCATGCTTGACTGAGACACCTCGGACAAGGCCCCATCGCCTGGCCGGTGACAGCTCAACAATCTCCGGCCAGACACAAGGCTCCTGCTTCATCCAGCTGGGGCGTTTAGTCGGGCATTACCCCGTCAGATAATCGCCCCCGCCGCCCGCAATGCGGCAATGTCCGCATCGCTGCATCCGGCTTCGCGCAACACCTGCTCGGTATGCTCGCCGACCTCGGGCGCGCGGCGCGGCTTGACCTTGCGCGCACCTTCGACCCAGATCGGACTGTCGATGGTCTTGACCGATCGCGCACCGGGCAGATCCAGGTCGACCAGCATATTATTGGCCAGCACCTGCGGATCAGAGACCACATCGCAATTGCGGTTGATCGGCCCGGTCGTCACCCGGTTTTCAAGCAGGACCTGACGCCATTCCGACCAGTCTTTTTCAGCAAACACAGCATCAAGCGCCGCCGTCAGCCCTGCGAGGTTTTCCTGCCGCGCGGCCGCTGTCTCATAACGGGGATCGGTGACAAGATCGGAACGCCCGATGGCCCTGGCGAAACTTTCCCAGCTCGCATCGTTCTGCAGCACCGCCACGATAAAGGCACGGCCATCACGGCACTCATAGTGATTGACCAGCGTTTGCGGACTCACCTCGGGCTTGTCGGGATCAAATACCTGCACACCGCACAGCTCCGCCTGCAAGGCCACGGCATTTGACCAGATTCCATTCGCCAGCAGCGAGGTGTGCACGCGCCCGCCCTTGCCCGTCCGTTCGCGGCGATAGAGCGCCATCAGGATCGACGACAACATGCCCATCGAGGTCACCATGTCCCCGGCCGCCGGGGGCATGACCGTGCGCGGTGCGCCATGGGCACGGGTATATTCCATCAGCCCCGATCGCGCCCACCAGGATGTCGCGTCATAGCCGGGCTTGCTCGCTTCCTCGCCCTGCTCGCCATAGGCGGTCAGGGAGGCGTGGATCATCCGTTCGTTAAGCGGTTTGAGATCCTCATAGCGGATTTTCAGACGCTCCTGCACATTGGGTGGCAGGTTCGTCAGAAACACATCGCATTCTGCGACAAGCCGCTCGAACGGCGCGCGGGCGTCAGGCTTTTTGAGATCAAGCGCCAGGCTGCGCTTGTTGCGCGCCACATGCAGCCAGGAATAGTTGAGATCGCAATCGGGCATTGCCGTGGTCATCGGCAGATAACGATAGAGATCGCCGATTCCCGGCGGTTCGATCTTGATCACATCGGCGCCAAAATCCGACATGATGGTGGCCGCGGCCGGGCCGGCGACGAAGCTGCCGAAATCAAGGACCTTGATCCCGTCCAATATCGGTTCCGCATCCTGCATCCCACATCCTCCCACTTTATTTTTGTCGCATCCGCGATTTTGCCGGGCACTTGCAGGAAGTGTAACCCCGGCTTGGCACAAGCGGCAAAGAAAAGCGGTGGATTGGGTAGTCCCATATCCGGGAAAGTGGTGTTCACTGACCGGAAAACGGAACGGGGCGGGCGAACACATACAAAAAGCCGGGAGATGATACGCATCTTCGTCCCCGGCTCTACTATTCTTGTGTCTTGACTGATGTCTTGGCTGACTTACCCGAATTTACCGCCTGAGGCGGCGCAGTTCATACTGCGCGGAAACGGGGTCAGATCCCACCGCCACGGCACGCAGTCACAAGGCAGCCGCGCCGGCGATGACGCGCGGAATTACGCGGCGCGCGCTTTCTGAATCAGTTCGGCAAATGCGGTCACACGGTCATTGATCGGCGCATAGCTGTCTTTCGCCATGCTCATCGTCATGTCGTTGATCTTGGTCGCCTGATTGACGAATTGATCGAACATGGAGCGGGTATAGTCGGTTTGCAGGGTAATGAATTCCTGCATCGTCTTTGCCGACATCATCGCCTTGCTGGCTTTGATGCTTTCGTCCATCGTGTGCTTGGCAAATTCGAGGTTTTCACCACTCAATTTTTCCAGCCCCTTCGCTGTCGCGTTCATGGACTGCATCCACGCTTCCATATTGTCCTTGCTCATATCGACGGTCCGCTCAGCACCCTGCTGAACAGCTTCCATGGTTGACTTGTCAAAACCAGGGGTTGTTTCTTTAGCTTTGGTCGGCATCAGTTAAATTCTCCGGATGTGGGCAGGTCCATCCCGGCCCGATTAACGTCGCGAAACATATTGTTGCACTGCAACATACCCAAAAGATATATCGCAGATGCACGAAGTCAAGTTAATTTTTTGTGCAGCGCACAAAAAAACTGTCTGGAATAGTTATTTAGAAACAATCGTCTAATCAATTGCCCTATTGCCCGACCAAATGATTGTTCCGCACCTGCACACGAAAACGCACCTCCCTGCGCTCCCGCTCACCGGCGGTCTGGGCGTAAGGCTGATCCGGCAGGGCACGCGGACGGGCAAGCGGTTTCGCTATCGGATCGATCGACCGTAGCAGCGCCAGGAATGTGAGCGCATCATGGGTTTCGGGTGTCACCTCAAACCCTGTCAGGCGGAATGTCCCCTCTCGGCATCCCATGACAACCCAGAAATAACGATCCGAACGCAGCCAATCGCCCTCACGTTCCGATTGCGCGACATTTTGCCAAATCGCAGTTTCAAGCTTTGCGAAAATATCGGGCGCGATCCGGGTCTGCGCGGTCTGTGTGGCCTCACCGCCGTTCAACCGGTCGAGATAGGCATTGAAGATCGGGGCCGGCGCGAAAACCTGTGCCGTCAGTTTTGCATCGACGGGCACCCCGACACCCTGCGTGCCGGGTAAAGCTCTGGCGGCAACGATATCATAGCTGCGCACCTGCTCCGTCCAGCGCGCATTGTAAATCAACCGGTATCTGTTGGTCGCACCCTGCGTGCAGGCAGCGCGCAAATCATCCCCGTTCATATAGCTGAACCAGGTGAAAACCCGCTTGACCGGATCCTCGGTTACCCCCCGCGCCGCGCAGCCCTGGACCAGCAGCAAAATGGCGCAAAGCAGCAAAATCAAACGCCCCGGAAAAACCAATTGTAAAACCCGCTGCATTGTCGAACCCCCGAGCCTTGAGCAGCACATCACGCCGCGATATTGACATTACAACATCTATGTAATGCATACGCATTCCCCCGCAGCACCCGGTATACTATAAGATACGCTGTAACCGCTGCGTATTCGCGCAACCATATTGATCGGCTGCGCCGCCCAAAGGCAGTCGCAAGACTGCCGCCATATACCATCTGTTGACCGGATTATTTTGTGACTTCCCCTGCATCCGTTTCTCAAGAATCCCAGGAATGGGAAATTCCGACCGTCCCTGTCTGGTCCTACTGGCTGCTGTTTGGCGGCCTGCTTGCGGTTGGCATCGGGCGATCGGTGACGCTGGCGGTCCTTGCACCGATCGGTCGCGAACTGGGATTGCTTGAAATCCAGATCGGGGCGATTTCGACCTGTACGGCAATCATGTTCTTTTTCGGCGGACCGTTCTGGGGCAGACGCAGCGAAAAGATGGGCCGCCGTCCGGTCATGGTGATCGGGTTTCTGGGGTACGGCGCAACGACAATCGCCTTTGCGCAGGTTGTGGAATGGGGCCTGACCGGAACCGTCACCTTGCTGCTGATCTATCCGCTGATGATCCTGACCCGCGTCGCCTTCGCCGCGCTGTCGAGCGGCGTTTTCCCGGCCGCCCAGGCATTTGTCACGACAACCACGAAAGTTGAAGACCGGACGTCGGGCATCGCGTTGAATTCCGCGGCATTCGGACTTGGCAGTATTCTCGGCCCCGCGCTTGGCGGCATTCTTGTCTATATCAGCTTGCTTGCGCCGCTCTATGTCGCCGCGCTTCTTGCGCTGACATGCGCGCTGCTGATCTGGTGGCTGTTACCCGAGCCGCCACGCCGTCCGATGCCCAAAGGCGGCAAGCCATTGCGGTTTTTCGATCCGCGCATCCGCCCGCAATTGCTGGTCGGCTTTTGCGCCGCCTATACCATGGCCACAGTGCATCAGGTTGGCGGCTTCTATTTTCAGGATATTCTCGGCACCACGGCCGCACAGACCGCGCAGCGTATCGGCATGGCGCTCGCGGCCATGGCGATTGTGTCCATGGGCATCCAGTTTCTGATTATCCGGCCCTTCAAGCTACGCCCCAAGACCTTACTGCGCTGGGGCGGGCCGCTGACCTGCGCGGGCGGTGCGGTTTTGCTGTTCGCGGGCAGCTTGTGGGCATTGATCCTTGGCATGGTGTTGGCGGGAATGGGGCTTGGCATGACGATGCCCGGCAATGCGGCGGCGGCAAGCCTTTCGGTTGCGCCGCACGAACAGGGCAGCCTCGCGGGCATTACAATGGCCGCAAATTCGCTGGGATTCGCCCTGGGGCCCATATTGGGCACCGCGCTTTATCAGATTGCGCCACAGATCCCCTATATGGTTTCGCTTCTGATTACACTCGCCGTCGCGATCTATGTCTTTATTTTGCCGATTCCGGACCCGCGAGACTACAAAGCCTGACTTTACACAGAATTGCATTTGACACGGCGCGTTGCGCACGTATATTACCGCCCACTCGCGGGCCTTTTGGGGCCCGCGTCGCTTTTCGCATTTCTGTAAGCACAAAATTCGGGATTAGTTGATGTCCAAGCGGCAGCAATCAAAGTACAAAATCGACCGACGCCTTGGCGAAAACCTCTGGGGTCGCCCCAAAAGCCCGGTTAACAAACGTGAATACGGGCCAGGCCAGCATGGTCAGCGCCGGCGCAGCAAGCTGTCTGATTTTGGTATTCAGCTGCGCGCCAAGCAAAAGCTGAAAGGCTATTACGGCAATATCAGCGAGAAGCAATTCCGCCGCACCTATGAGGAAGCCTCGCGTCGCCGTGGCGATACCGGTGAGAATCTGGTTGGCCTGCTGGAACGCCGGCTGGATGCGATTGTTTATCGTGCAAAATTCGTCCCGACCGTCTTTGCCGCACGGCAATTTGTCAGCCATGGCCATATAACGGTGAACGGTCAGCGCGTCACGGTGCCGAGCTACCGGATTTCCGAAGGCGATGTGATCGAGGTGCGCGAAAAATCCCGTCAACTCGGCATGGTGCTTGAAGCAACCGAATCGGCGGAGCGGGATGTACCGGAATATCTCGATGTGGATAACCGGGCGCTGAAGGCGACTTTCGTCCGCACCCCGGGGCTTGATGAAATTCCCTACCCGGTGATGATGGAACCCAATCTGGTCGTCGAATTCTATTCACGCTGAACAGTTGCACTGGTCGCCCGGTTCTCTTGGATAAACCGGGCGGAAGCCAATCGCCATACTGGCGGCAACACCATACAGGCCGCAAAATCAAGACAAGCCGCTTTGCCGCTTGTCTTTTTTATTGGGGTATATCCGCGTGCGGCATTGGCGCCGTTTCCAGCATTAGCAATCCACACGCGCCGCGGTCGCCGCTATTCGCGAACCGGCTGCCAATTCCGCGAACGCCGCTGCGTTGACAGGATTTCGGCCATCGTCATCTTCGCGGATACCCGCTCCCGGCTGCTTCCCCGGATATCGAAGAAATCGCGCCGTAATGCCTGATCATACCAGAAATAGGAATCGGGATAATCACGGTCGACCCCGACCCCGTCTTCCAGCATGACGGCCATATTGTACTGCCCCGCCGGCGCACCCTGCGCTGCCGCGCGGCGATACCAATAGGCCGCCTGACCAAGGTCCTGTCGTACCCCGGCGCCCATGTCATAAAGCGTGGCTAAATCGAACTGCGCATGATAATTGCCGGCATCCGCCGCTTTCTTGTACCAGAAAGCCGCTTTTTCGTAGTCCTGCGCGACCGTGACACCATCATGAAACAAGGCACCAAGCCGGTATTGCGCATCGCGATCGCCGGCCTCGGCAAGCGCAAGCCAGACATCATGCGCCTCTGCGTAAAAGCCGCGCCGGTACAGATCCTCACCGTCGGCATAACTCATCGCTTGCGCAGAAACAGTACTGAACAGAATAGAAAGCAAGGCAATGCCGGATAAAACCGCACGCCCAAAACCGCCAAACATCCCCATGGCACGCACTCCATTTCTTGTGTGCCCACCCCGCAAGACATTATTGCCCGAAAGGCGGGCGCTTGCACAGTCTGTTCACAAGAACGTGAAAAAAGCGTATCAGCTGGTGGAATTGTTGCGATAGGCGGCAAGCGCTTCGGGCGTATCGAGATCGAGAAAGATGCTGCGGTCGGGGCTTGGTACTTCACAAACCGCCTCGGCATATTCACCGATCAGATGCCGCGCGCCGACATCCCCCGACACCTGCATCATCTCAGGGAAAAAGCGGCGACCGAACAGCACCGGATTACCCCGCTTGCCCTCGAATGTCGGAACGCAGATTTCACGCCCCTCTTCAGGATCAAAGGCGGCAATAAGCCGCGCAAGATGATCGGCACGCAGTTCGGGCATATCGCCAAGACAGATGATCGCCCCGTCCACGCCCGCACCAAGTGCGGAGAGCCCGGCTTTCAACGAACCGCTCAGCCCGTCCGCATAGTCACGATTATGGACAAGCGTCAGCGGGAAGTCCGCCACCGCCGCGCGTACCCGGTCGGCCTCATGGCCGGTGACAAGCACAATCGGACCGGCTTTGCTTTCGACAACCGCCCGCACGATCCGGGCGATCAGCGGTTCACCGTCAATTTCTGTCAGCAGCTTGTTGACCGCCCCCATCCGGCGCGACTGGCCCGCTGCGAGTATGATTGCCGCGATTTTCGGTGCTTTGCGAACCACAGTCTTGCCACCCGCGCGCGGTTGCGGCCGGCTGACGATTTCCTTCAAAAGCCCGCCGCCGCCCATTTTCATGATATCCTCGGCCCGCACCCGCAGCCCGGCGACAAGCCGCTGCAATACCCAGTCAAAACCGTTCAGCTTGGGGGAACGCGCACAACCGGGCAGCCCGATCACCGGCACCTCCCCATGCCGGCCGAGCAGCAGCAGATTACCGGGGTCGACCGGCATGCCGAAATGCTCGATCGCCCCACCCGCCTGCGCGATCGCCGCGGGCAGCACGTCGCGCCGGTCGACAATCGCCGACGCCCCGAACAGGCAAATCAGGCTGCACCCCGCATCGCGCAACGCGGTAATTTCCGCCGCCACATCGGCCACCTTGTGGGGGCAACGCCGCTCGACGATCGCATGACGGCCAAGTGCCGCGAGCCGCCCTTCAAGACCCTTACGATTCTTCTCCAACAAGGATTGCTTGCCATCGGGCAGGAAGGTGGAAACAAGCCCCACCTTCTGCGCGCGCCAGGGCGCGACCTGCAACAATCCGGCCTGCAATTCGCGCAGCAGCGTTTCACCGCGCGCCACCGCCGCGCGCGGGGCAGCGAAGGGAATGATCTTCACCGTCGCGATCATCTGCCCCGCAACCACCGGCTCGAACGGCGCAACGGTGGTTGCAATCGTCAGGCTTTCAAGCATATTGAAGCGATCAAGGGCCACCGTATCGACCAGCGCAAGCCCGTCGCAGGCAGCGCTCAGATTTGCGCGACCGGTAAAAGGCGCGGCACAATCAACGCCCGTGCCCGCCGCCGCGTGCGCAAGTGCCGCCGCGGCCTCATCCTCGGGCATGTCATCAGGGGTAAGCCGGGCGGCCACCACCTGCGCGATGCCGGCCTGCTGCAAAGCCGCAATATCCCCGGCCGACAGGACGCGCCCCTTGGCAAAACGCTGCCCGTCAAGCTGCACAGAATGGGCAAGGATCGCCCCAATTGCCGTATTGACGGCTATTTCCCCGAATTCCATATCACCCCGGATCTATCACAATGCCCCGCCGCGCAGCCGGCTGACAATTTCGGCGAGGATGGAAACAGCGATTTCAGCGGGGCTTTTCGCCCCGATGGCCAATCCGACCGGACCGTGAATACGCTCAAGCGCTGCGGTATCAAAGCCCGCGCGGCGCAACCGCTCAAGCCGCGCCGCATGTGTCTTTTTGCTGCCAAGACAACCGATATAGAAACAATCGCTCGACAGCGCCCCCTGAAGCGCGGCGTCGTCCAGTTTGGGGTCATGGGTCAGGGTGACAATCGCTGTGCGCCGGTCAGGAGCAAACTCGGCAACCCCCTCATCGGGCCAGTCATGGCGCAACGCAACACCAGGGAAACGCGACGCGGTGGCAAAAGCCCGGCGCGGATCGACAATCGTCACATCAAACCCCGCGATCACCGCCATCTGGGCCAATGGCTGCGCGATATGCACAGCCCCGACAATGAGCATGCGCAATGGCGGATTAAACACGTTCAGGAACACTTCGCCCGCGGGCGTATCGACAATGCGCCCCTTATCGTCCCGCGCTGCTGCAATCGCTGCCGCGCCGAGCGGGTCCTGCGGATCCGCGAGGGCGGGGTCGATTACCCTTTCTTCCCCGTTTGCCAGATTGGTGGCAAGCAGGACCGGGCGTTTTTCCGCCTTCGCTGCGAGTATCTGTTCAAGCGTATCGCGTTGCATCGGGGTCAGCCCAACCGTTCGACAAAGACGCGGATCTTGCCGCCGCAGGCAAGCCCCACCTCCCAGGCCCGGCTGTTGCTGACGCCGAATTCAAGCAATTTCGGCGTGCCTGATTCGATAATATCCTGCGCTTCGACGACGACCGCCCCCTCGATGCAGCCGCCCGAGACCGAGCCGATGAAGGCACCATCGGCGCGCACTGCAAGCTGACTGCCGACCGGGCGCGGCGCGGACCCCCAGGTTTCGACCACGGTAGCAAGCGCAACGCCGTCGCCTGCGCGCTGCCAGTCAGCCGCCTGCTCAAGAACCTTATCGTGATTTTCAAGTGCCGTTTCACTCATGACCGTTCTTCCTGTCACCCATGCTCTGTACCCTGTGCCGCCTGCACCGATTGCCGCCAAAAGGGCGCGCTATCGTCATAAGGCGACGCCCCGCCGCCGGTTTCCGCGCGCAGGTCAGCGCGATATTTCGCAAGTCCGAACCCGGGTTGCGGGCGCGTCATCGCCGCAGCCAGGGCACTCAGACTATCAATATTATGGGCCGGGCGAAACTCGTCCACATGCGGCAAAATCGCTTTTATACCCGTCGATCTGGGTGCGAAGTCGGCATAGCGCAAGAGCGGATTGAGCCAGATCAGACGGCTGCAGGAACGATGCAGCCTGTCGATTTCAGTTGCGATATTTTCCGCCCCGTCCCGGTCAAGCCCATCGGTAATCAGGATGACGACCGCCCCATGCGACAAGATCCGGCGCGACCAGCGCATATTGAATGCACGCAGACAGGCGCCGATCCGGGTCCCGCCGTCCCAGTCAGGCACCCGCCGCGCCACCTCATCAAGGGCAATGTCCACATCGCGTCCGACAAGATCGCGGGTAATATTCGTCAGCCGGGTGCCGAAAACGAAACTATGCACCCGCTCGCCCGCTGCCGCGAAACCATGCATCAATGTCAGCAGCATAAGACTGTAACGGCTCATCGAACCTGAAATATCGCACAGTAACACAATCGGGGGCCGCACCGTCCGAACGCGTTTGAAGCGCGGGCGGAACAATCCGCCTGCCCTTGCACTCGCCCGCAGGCTGGCAGGCATATCGAAACGTGCGCCCCCGCTCGCGGGGCGGAAACGGCGCGTGCGGATGAGCGGCAGAGACGCCGCGATGTCGCGCACCGCCCGTTGCGCCTGACGGAGTTCGGCGGCGCTCATCTGCTCGAAATCCTTATTCCGCAGCTGCTCTTGCGCTGAAAAGCTGAGCATCACCTGCGGTGTTTCCTCCCGATCCTCATGCCTTTGAGGCACGTTTCGGGGCAACAGCGCCTCGCTCAGCCGCCGGAACAGCGCCTGCTCGTTCTGCGCACTGGCGGGCAATTGCACCTGCGGCAGCATTTCGGCAATCGCGCGTTTCAGAAATGCCGGGTCGCGCCAGAACAGTGCAAAAGCCTGATCGAACAGGGCCGTATCCGCATGCCGTGCAATCAATGTGGCATGCAGCGCCCAGTAAACATCATCGCGCGCGGGCAAGCCGAGCGCGCGCACCGCCGCCACTGCCAGCCGCGCCCGGTCAGGCCCCACAGAAATGCCCGCTTCACGCAGGAGCCGCGCAAAATGAATGATGTTTGCGGCAAGCGTTCCCGCACGATCAGGCACAGCACCTGGCGGCGCAGCACCAACGGGCCCCGCGCGATCAGCCACCATCGTCCGCCTGCGGCGAAGGGTTGCCGATCTGTGCCAGAATTTCGCTCACCGTCTCGCCGCCAAGCGCTGCCATATCATCCTGATATTTGAGCAGCACCCCGAGCGTGTCATGCACCGTATCGGGATCAAGCGCGTGCTTGTCGAGCGCGGTGAGCGCGCGCGCCCAGTCGATGCTTTCGGCCACTCCGGGCAGCTTGAACAAATCCCGCTGCCGCAATGCCTGAACGAATGCGACGATCTGCGCTGACAGGGCTGCCGCTGCCTCGGGCACCTTCTGGCGCAGGATTGCAAGCTCACGCGCCGCGTCCGGATAATCGAGCCAATGGTAAAGACAGCGCCGCTTCAGCGCGTCATGAATTTCACGCGTGCGGTTCGAGGTGATGATTACCAGCGGTGGTTTGGTGGCACGAATCGTCCCGATTTCCGGCACCGTCACCTGAAAATCCGACAGGATTTCAAGCAAATAGGCCTCAAAAGGCGCATCGGCCCGATCAAGCTCGTCAATCAGCAATACAGGCGGGCCGTCGACATCGGGACTGAGCGCCTGCAGCAACGGGCGACGGATCAGAAACCGTTCGGAAAAGATATCGCGCCCCAGCTCCTGCCGGTCGCTCACCCCTTCAGCCTCCGCCAGGCGGATTTCGATCATCTGCGCCGCATAGTTCCACTCATAGACAGCGCTTGCGGTATCAAGCCCCTCATAACATTGCAGCCGCAGCAGATGACGGCCAAGCCCGTCCGCCAGGACCTTGGCGATCTCGGTCTTGCCGACACCTGCCTCGCCTTCCAGAAACAAGGGGCGGCCAAGGGTCAGGCTCAAGAACAAGACCGTCGCAAGCGACCGGTCTGCAATATAGCCTTGCGCCGCAAGCAATGCCTGTGTTGCCGCAATATCGGCGGGGAAGTCAGTATCCATTCCCCGAGATTAGTTTGGTGGCGGTTTTCCCGAAAGGACAAAAACACAAAGGGCGGAGATCAACCTGTCCGCACACCTTGCCACAATAGAAATGCAGCTCGCTGCAATGCCGGAAAAAATCAGCGGATTTCGGGCTCTACATGGTTCATCGCGCTGAGCCGCAAGAGCCGCACCTCACCGCTTTGCAGAATCTCGGAACGCACCGCCCATCGCCGTGTTTCAAATGCCAGTGCGCGTCTGAGATTAACCTGTTTTTCCGCGTCCGCCTCCTCGGCGAGCAGCTCTTCCATCCGCCGGCTAAGGGTCCGGAAGCCCGCGCTGATAAAGTCTACCTGCTTTGCTGAAATATCTTCGGTCACGCAGACCTCAAGGCTGGCTTCGGCGAGCGCCGCCTCGTAATCATCTTTCGTCCAGAAGCAGCTTTCCAGTTCGGCATTCTCATTCCACGCCCTGACGACCCCCTCACTCGGGGAATTGGACGCGGCAATGTAATCTGTGATGAGCAACTGCCCCTTTGGCTTGAGCGTCTGTTTAATCTCGCCAATCAACCGCTTTTTCGATTTCCCTGCCAGCACATGCAGCAGCTCTTTCGACAAAACGCAGTCAAATTTTCGCTCGGGCAATTCAAGGGTTTGCGGGTCGAACTGCGCAATTGGAACTTTTTTCGACATTCCAGCCATTTTTGACTGTTCCATCCCTGCACTGACCCAATCCTCGCGGGTTTCATAGGCCGTGACCCAGATACCGTATTCTTCACTGATCGCACGCGATGGACCGCCAAGCCCCGCACCGATGTCAAGCATGCTCATCTCGGCAGTCAGGCCAAGATAGGCAGTAATTTCGCGCATGAAATCAGCCGGCCCCGGCGACACGCATCCCGGTCCCCAAAGCTCCTGCAGAACAGCCGCGCGGGCCGTCAGATCCTGTTTGAAACGCGGCGCGGAAATAACACGCGGCTCGTCCGTGTCCCGATCCGGATCGTCGGCCTGCTCGTCAGTTGAATTCAAGTCATAGCCATGCCACCAGGCGGCCAGTTTTTGCTTGAACCCTGGGACGCGGCCGGATGTCTCTTCCAACATGGCCTTCACGTCGAATTCCCCGGTATTTATCCTTCTTACATCCCTACTCCCTTGCGTGAGGCTAACAAGGGTGACTTAACAGAAGCTTAAGCGCGATCAGGGAAGCGGTTGCAGCGCGGCACGCAGATCACGCTTTTCATAGCCAGACGGGAGCGGCGCAGCCGGATCCTGCGCCCAGGCAGCAATATCGCGCCAGACGATTTCAGCCTGCAGATCGCGCAGCAGCATATGATAGCCATCCGAATAGATTGCCGTCCGGCGCGGCGGCGGGAGTTGTCCGGCCACAACGTCAACCGGCACTTTGGGGATCAGCTCATCACGCGCACCGTAAAGCAGCAAACTGGGTAATTTCACATGCCCGGCCGACTGGTAAGCACGCTCCATCAACTCCACCAGCCCATACACCGCATCGGTGCGGGTCTGCTTGATGACCAATGGATCTTGCCCCAGCGCCCGCAGCATCGCCAGATTGTCGGACGCCACGATACCAAGCCCCTGCCCGCTCATTTTGTTGCCCGGCACGGTATGCGCCGCCAGCCACAGAGCGCCACGGTAAACAGGGTTGAGGCTTGACCAGCCCCATACCGCCGGCGCGACGAGGATGATCCCATCGGCGGCAACAGGCGGATCTTCGGCAGCCGCCGCCAACGCCACCGCACCGCCCATACTGACGCCAAGCAGATAGATCGGCAGCCCCGGATGGCGATCGCGAACCAGATCAATCATCGTGCCGGCATCCGCGACCAACCGCTCGTCCCCGGGCCAGATTCCCCGCATCGGCGCACTGCCAAAGCCGCGCTGATCATAAGCATAAACGGTTATATTGTTTTCAGACCACCAGCGCCCCGCATCATCAAACGCCGCGCGGTAATCGTTGAAACCATGCAAGGCGACGATGACCGCGGCCGGATTGGCCGCAACATGCCGCCGCACCTTGAGCTTCAAGCCATCCGCCGTCAGATAATGGGTATCCGTCAATGCAGGATTGAAACGCGCGGGACCCGCTTCCTGCACACGCGGCGCGCAGGCCGCAAACAGCAGCAGCACCCAAACAATACCAATCCTGAGCGCCACCGTCCCAAGACGCGCGCCGCGCTGACAGCCCCTGCCGCAAGACCCATTCACGTCGCAGGCTTCCTCATATCAACTGCCGCACCCGCTCGCGCAGATAAGGCAACAGATCAGTCTCAAACCAGGGATTGCGCTTCAACCAGCTATTATTGCGCCAGGACGGGTGCGGCATTGGCAAGGCTGCCGGCAGATAATCGCGCCAGCCGCGCACCGTCTCGGTAAGGTTTTTTTGCCGCCGCGCACCCAGATGCCATGCCTGCGCATATTGCCCGACAAGCAGCGTCAGCTCCATGGCAGGCAAGGCCGCGAACAACCGCGCCCGCCAGAGCGGCGCACATTCCTTGCGCGGCGGAAGATCACCGCCCTTCGCATCGAGCCCGGGAAAGCAGAACCCCATCGGAATGATGGCGACCTTATCGCTGTCGTAAAAGGTTTCCGCATCGATCCCCAGCCAATCGCGCAACCTGTCACCGCTCGGATCCGTAAAAGGGATACCGCTTTCGTGAACGCGTGTACCGGGTGCCTGTCCGACAATACAAATCCGCGCACGACCGGCAACCTGCAAGACAGGGCGCGGCTCATGGGGCAATGCCTCGGCACAGGCGCGGCATTGCCTGATTTCCCGGACAAGCGCTGGCAGAGATTCGCGCATTCAGGCGGCCAGCACCTCAAGCTTGTCCGCCACCGCCAGTGCACGCGGCACACTGACCGGATAGTCAAGCAGCATCTGCGCGAATGCCTTGCCCTGCGGATCGTTGCGCAGGCTGGCCGTGCCGCCACCGCCAAGGACATTCTCAAGCAGGAAATTGAGACCGTGCACACCGGGCAGATCGAAACGGTGCACCGCCCCTTCCAGGATATGCGCATAGTGACTGGCGACTGCCTGTTCGGTCAGGGTGCGCCTGATCCAGGGCAGATAGTCCGGCCGCCGGGCGATGATCCCGACATTGGCGTGATTGCCCTTGTCACCGCTGCGGCCATAGGCCAGCGCGACAAGCGGCACCGTTACCATCCCCGATGCATCATCGCCCCCGACATCGGCCGCCTCCGCCTGCTCGCTACTCTCGCGCAGCATGGCGGCATCAAACCCGCCCTCAAGGGGAACGTCCACCGGCAAGATATTTCCCTCCACATGCACCGCGACCGGCAGCTCGGCTTTCGGCACGAGGCACGAAAACAACCGCACCACGGGTGACACTTTCGGCCGGTTACCGGCCATCCCGCAAATGCCGGGCGACATCGCGGTCGCCGCAGACGTCGATTCGCGCACCAGCATGTTGAGCGCCTGCGTCGTTTCATGTTTCGCGGCAAGTTTCAGGATCACCTCGCGCGCACCGCGGGCCCGGCTGTGAGGGCCATAGCTGCCCTCCGCCCCCAGAATTTCGATGCTCGTTTCGGAAAAATCAGGTTGATTGCTGTCGCGCAGCATTTGGCGGCAGCGTTTGAGGATGGCCTCCCCTGTCCGTTCCGCCTTTGCCGCCGCATCGATCCCGCCGATGGTGTGATAGATACCGACGCGGAACCCGTCTTCATAGGTGGCCGACACCTTGTAGGTCGGGGTGGGCGGGCGGCCTTTCGCATTGGCGACACGGACCAAATCGCGGTCCAGCTCGTCGATCGTGACCTGCGAGAAATCGCAGGTTACATCGGGCAGGAAATAGGCGCGCGGGTCGCCGATCTCGTAAAGCATCTGTTCAGCAACCGTGCCAAAGCTGACAAGCCCGCCTGTGCCGTCGGGCTTGCTGACGACGAAACTGCCATCCGCTGCGACTTCGGCAATCGGGAAGCCGATATTGTCCCAGTCGCGCGACAGGTGCCAATCGGTATGGATACCGCCTGTCGCCTGCGCGCCGCATTCAAGTATATGCCCTGCCAGACTGCCACCGGCGAGCGCGTCATAACTGTCAAGCGGCCAGTCAAACTCATAAATACAGGCGCCAAGCGTCACCGCGCTGTCGACGCAGCGCCCCGTCACCACGATATCGGCCCCCTGCGCAAGCGCCGCGGCAATTGCAGGCGCCCCGAGATACGCATTCATCGACATCAGCTTTTCGGGCATGTCGGTGCCGTTGAACATTTCGCGGATACCGGCGGCACGCAGCCTGTCTGCCTGATCAAGGATATCGTCGCCGGTCACCACCGCGACTTTGAGATCAAGCCCAAGCTCCTGGATCAGCGCCTCGATCGCCTGCCCGCAGGACAGGCAATTCACCCCGCCGGCATTGGAGATAATCTTGATGCCGCGCTGCGCCGCATCGGGCAGGATCGTCCGCAACACGCCTGATACGAAATCGAGCGCATAACCCGCCTCGGGTTTCTTCGCCCGCGCGCGCGCCATGATCGACATGGTGATTTCCGCCAGATAATCGAAAACCAGATAATCGACAGCGCCATCTTGGATAAGTTGCTGCGCGCCCAGCGCGGTATCGCCCCAGAAACCCGTGGCCCCGCCGATCCTGATTGTTTTTTCCGCCGTCATCTCACCTGCCCTTTTAACTGTTACGCGCCGGGCCTTTGCCCGGTCCTTGGCTATTGCGCGGTATTATAAGCCGCAACCGAAGGCCGCGCAGCAATTGCGGGAGAAATTTAGCGGACAGGCGGGTACAAGGGAAAATCACGAAGCCGTCAATTTGGCGAGTTTCTATGCCCGCCCCCCCGGGCCAGATGCGGGAATCAGACAAAAGCAAACAAAATCAACGGCGCTTTCAAGCGATGGTGGCCGCGGCCGGACTCGAACCGGCACTCGGTATTCCCGAGGCAGATTTTAAGTCTGCTGTGTCTACCAATTCCACCACGCGGCCTGATTTTTGGCTTTATGCCCGACATCGGGCTATGCAGACGTCGCTTTATGCGATGAAGGCTCGCTTTATGCAATCTATTGAATGCGTTGCAAAGCATTCATTTCGCGAAGCGGCCTGAGCGGTTACAGGCCGCATCAGCACGCCGTGCCACACCGCAAGGGCTGAAACCGATGGCCGCCACGGACCATGCAGGCAAAAAAGGCGGGAGGTTTTGGCAACCACCCGCCGATTCTCGCTGGATAAATTACCGGCCGCAGGAAAACGGCCAATAATAAATGTCTTATTTCACCATACCGCGCCAAACCGGCCAGCAGGTGTTGCCGCCCGCCTTTGTCAGCGATTCATCATAGGCGGTTTTCTGTGCCGCTTCGCGGTTCGGTCCGTCAACCTGCGTGATATAGTCGCCAATGCTTGTGCAATTGACGTAGAATTCATGCTTGCCAGCTTTTTCCCAGGCTTCGCGCGACGAATCCAAATGCGATACATCCATCATGCCGGCGACATAGCCCGGCTCCGCATTCGCAACCCCAAACATCATCGCGGCGCCAAATGCCAAGCCCGCTACTGCAGTGATTTTTTTCACCATGCCGTGCTTCTCCCTATAAGCCAATTTATCGTTGTCATCACGTTATTACGTTAATCCGCACAAGATCGCGGCATGACCATACTTACTTTTGTACGCGATTCCAGCGAAATGTTACATTAACCGAAGAGTTTGCAAAGAGTCTTGCAAAATTTTGCCGATTTTAAGGCAAGCCGTGACTGTATCGGGAAGATCAGTTCCCCTCTACCGGTTCGGCCCCGACATCGCGGATCATCTGCCGCACACCATCCACAGCCTCGCCGAGCTGTTTGGCATCGGTTGAACGCATGACGAAGTTCACGCCATAGCCATTGTCCCGATAATAGGGGTAGCTGCCAAAGGACACATCGGGAAATTCCACGTGCAATGCGCCCAACGCCTCGGCAACCTGCCCTTCGGCAACCGCGCCGCCGACCGCTTTGCTCAAAACCCGTGCGCCCCCCACCAGCCGGTGGCGAATACTTTCAAGCATCGCATGCATGACAACCGGGATACCGGCCATCACAAACACATTGCCGATCTTAAAGCCCGGCGCCTTGCTGATCGGGTTTTCGATCAAATCCGCACCATCGGGGATTCGCGCCATGCGTTTGCGCGCCGCGGTAAATTCGCCGGGCGCGTAATGCGCCCCGAGAATTTCCATTGCCTGCGGGTGATAGTCGATGCCGACACCGAAAGCGGTCGCCACCGCATCGGCGGTGATATCATCATGGGTGGGGCCGATGCCGCCGGTTGTGAACACATAATCATAGCGCGCCCGCAGCGCGTTGAGTGCCGCGACAATCTCATCCTGAATGTCGGGCACAACCCGGATCTCGCGCAGCTGAACCCCCACCTCGCCTAACCATTTGGCAATATAGGAAGAGTTTGTATCCTGCGTCCGGCCGGAAAGAATCTCATCACCGATCACAAGCACCGCCGCTGTGACAAAAGCCGCCTTTACTGTCTCTGACATAGTCGTTCTGATATTTCCGATAGGCCAAGCCCTGATCATAGACCTGTGTGCCCGCCCGTTAAAGCATGAAGCAATAATCAAAGCGGCATTTGCCGCCTCGTTACCACGGCGTTATGGTCGCGCGATGAAATTTGCAACACCGCTGATCCGCGCGACCCTGAACAAACGCTATAAACGCTTTCTTGCCGACGTCACCTGTGATGACGGCACCGAGCTTACCGTGCATTGCGCCAACCCCGGCTCCATGATGGGGCTGACGGAAGCCGGTTCGGACGTCTGGCTGTCGGACAGCAACAATCCCAAGCGGAAGCTGCGCTATTCCTGGGAACTGATCGCGGTTGGCGACGCGCTTGTGGGGATCAACACCGCACATCCCAATCGTATCGTAGAAGATGCGGTTGCCGCCGGTCAGGTGCCCGAATTGCGCGGCTATGGCACGCTGCGCCGCGAGGTAAAATACGGCAAGAACAGCCGTATCGATCTGCTGCTGCAGGACGATGACAAAAGCGACTGCTATGTCGAAGTGAAGAATGTCACCCTGATGCGGCAAGCGGGGCTGGCCGAATTTCCCGACGCCAAGACCGCACGCGGCACGAAACATCTGGAGGAGCTGGCATTGATGGCCGAGGCCGGGCACCGCGCCGTCATGTTCTATCTGGTGCAACGCACCGATTGCAGCAGCTGCACGGTTGCCGCCGATATCGACCCGGCTTATGCCGCCGCGCTGGCCGATGCGCAGGCGCGCGGGGTCGAAACGCTATGTTATGACTGCACGATCTCGCCCGAAGCAATCCGGCTGAATGCGGCACTGCCCTTCCACATCGCACCTGAGACGGGGTTGAGGACGGGCTGATCCCGCGATTGGGCGGCAAGAGTTCACGAGTTTCACCAATTGTAGTAAGAATCGCTATAAGGGTATCGCATCACTGCCTGCCCGATCATGGTGGAACCGGGCTGTAACGCGTAGCGAAAAAGATGCGCCCAGTAGTTTGCGGAAAGAACAATGAATTACATTGATGCGCGCGAAGCACCCCTGCGCAATAACGGGCTGATCAAACTACACGGTGCGGAAGCCTTTGCCGGCATGCGCGCCGCGGGACGGCTTGCGGCCGAAACCCTCGATATGATCGGGGAACATGTGGCGCCCGGCATTACAACGGCCGAACTTGACCGGCTGTGCAACGAATTCATCGTGGCGCGCGGCGGCGTTTCCGCGCCGCTCAACTATCGCGGCTATCCCAAGACGAGCTGCATCTCGCTCAACCATGTCGTCTGCCACGGCATTCCCGGCGACCGGGTACTGCGCGAGGGGGATATACTGAATATCGACGTGACGCCCCTGCTGGATGGCTGGCATGGCGATTCAAGCCGGATGTATGTCGCCGGCAAGCCAAGCGTCAAGGCGAAGCGGCTGATCGAGGTGACCTATGAATGTCTGATGCGTGGTGTGGCGGCGGCAAAACCGGGGGCCACCACCGGCGATATCGGCCACGCGATCCAGGAATATGCGGAATCGAATCGTTGCTCCGTGGTGCGGGATTTTTGCGGTCACGGACTAGGGCAGGTATTTCACGACGCGCCCAATATCATGCATTACGGCAATCCCGGCGAAGGGCTGGTGCTCAAGCCGGGCATGATCTTCACGATTGAACCGATGATCAATCTGGGCAAATGGCAGGTCAAGATTCTGGGTGACGGCTGGACCGCTGTCACCCGGGACAAATCGCTGTCGGCGCAGTTCGAGCATTCCATCGGCATCACCGACACCGGCAACGAGATTTTCACAACCTCCCCGGCAGGGCTGCATCATCCATTTATCGACTGACATCAACTGACATAGACGGACAGATCTTTCCCTATGGGGCAGGGCAAAGACAAAAACAGCGACCAGACACCGCATCACGCCGGCCATCGCGAGCGGCTGCGCGCACGTTTCATGGAAACGGGCGGGGACGGGCTTGCCGATTATGAATTGCTGGAGCTGCTGTTGTTCCGGGCGATCCCGCGACGCGATGTCAAACCGCTGGCAAAGCAGCTGATCAGCCGGTTTGGCAGCTTTGCCGATGTAATCAGCGCCGACCCGAACAGCCTGCGCCAGATGGTGAATAGCGAGAATGTCGTGCGCGAACTCAAAATCGTGCAGGCAGCGGCGTTACGGCTCAGCAAGGCTGCGGTTATCGGCAGGCCGGTCCTGTCAAGCTGGTCCGCGATGATCGATTACTGTCACGCGGCGATGGCGTTCGAAAAGCGCGAGCAGTTCCGCATCCTGTTTCTTGATCGCAAAAACGTGCTGATCGCCGATGAGGTGCAGCAGCAGGGCACGATCGACCATGCGCCCGTCTACCCGCGCGAGGTGATCCGCCGGGGGATGGAACTGTCGGCGTCAGCACTGATTCTTGTGCATAATCACCCAAGCGGCGACCCGACCCCCTCGCGTCAGGATATAGAAATGACAAAGCAGATTGCCGCCGCCGGCCTGCCGCTTGGCATCACGCTGCACGATCATGTCATTATCGGCCGCGGCAACAGCGCAAGCTTCCGTCAGCTCGGGTTGCTGTAGGCGACAATCGACCCTGCGTTATCACCGTGCGTTATCTTTGACAAACAACGCGCTTTCGCCTTAGTTAAATGCCGTCCCGCACGGCGCATTTCAGCTCGTGCGGACAAACCTTTCCAGCGCCACCCGAACAAGCCAGGCAGCATCAATGATCCCACGCTATTCCCGCCCCGAAATGACCGCAATCTGGTCACCGGAAGCCAAATTCCGCATCTGGTTCGAGATTGAGGCGCATGCCTGCGACGCTCTGGCGGAACTGGGCGTCATTCCGAAGGAAGCGGCCAAAGCCGTGTGGGAGCGGGGCGATTTCGAGGTTGCGCGGATCGATGAAATCGAACGCGAGACCAAGCATGATGTCATCGCCTTTCTGACCAATCTTGCCGAATATGTCGGGCCCGAGGCGCGGTTCGTGCATCAGGGGATGACTTCGTCTGACGTGCTCGACACCTGCCTTGCGGTACAGCTTGCGCGCGCCAGCGATATCCTGCTTGATGATCTTGATCAGATTCTCGCGGTGCTCAAGCGGCGCGCCTATGAACATAAAGACGATGTCTGCGTCGGGCGCAGCCATGGCATCCATGCCGAGCCGACCACATTCGGCCTGAAACTTGCCCAGGCCTATGCCGAAATGGCGCGCAACCGCGACCGGCTGGCGACGGCACGGGCGGAAATCGCAACCTGCGCCATTTCAGGCGCGGTGGGCACCTTCGCCAATATCCCGCCCGAGGTTGAAGCGCATGTTGCCCAGGCGATGGGACTGACGGTCGAGCCGATCTCCACCCAGGTCATCCCGCGCGACCGGCATGCCGCCTTTTTTGCAACCCTTGCGGTAATTGCAAGCTCGGTCGAACGGATCGCGGTGGAAGTCCGCCACCTGCAGCGGACCGAAGTTCTGGAAGCGGAGGAATTTTTCTCCGAAGGGCAAAAAGGGTCATCCGCAATGCCCCACAAGCGCAACCCGATCCTGTCGGAAAACCTGACCGGGCTTGCGCGCATGGTCCGTGCCTATGCACTGCCGGCGATGGAAAATGTCGCACTCTGGCACGAGCGCGACATCTCCCATTCAAGCGTCGAACGGATGATCGGACCGGATGCGACCGTCACGCTTGACTTTGCGCTGATGCGGCTCAAGGGGTTGATCGACAATCTTGTCGTCTATCCCGAAAATATGCGCGCCAATCTCGACCGGCTCGGCGGGCTTATCCACTCGCAACGGGTGCTCTTGGCACTGACCCAGGCGGGCGTCAGCCGCGAAGATGCCTACCGGCTGGTGCAGCGCAATGCCATGAAGGTGTGGCGCGAACAGGCCGACTTCCTGACGCTGCTGCGCGCGGATAGCGAAGTCAGCGCCGCGCTCGGCGCTGAGGAGCTGGCCGAATTGTTCGATCTCGGTTACCACACCAAACATGTGAACACGCTGTTTCAACGCATTTTCGGTGAGTGATGGACGCTTCTTTCCTCGACATCCCGCTCGACCGGCTGCGCGACAAGCGCGGCATGAAATGGTCGCGTTATGGCGACGATGTCATCGGCGCATGGGTGGCGGATATGGATTTTCCCGTCGCCCCCGCCATACAAGAAGCAATTGATGACATTCAGGCCGGTAACGAGTTCGGCTACCCCGCCGATGATGCCGGCGCTACGGTTCGCGAAGCTTTTGCCGACTGGATGAAGCGCGAACATCGCTGGCGCATCGACCCCGACGATACGCTGCTGCTTGGCGATGTATTGCAGGCCATGCATGCGGCAATCCTGCGTTTCAGCGAGCCGGGCGACGGGCTTGTCGTGCAAACGCCGATCTATCCGCCGTTCCTCGGCGCGGTAAAGGCGAATAACCGCCGGCTCGATGAAAACCCGCTGCTGCGCGACACCAATGGCTACGGCATCGATTTTGACCGGCTGCGCGCGGTTATCGACAAACGCACGAAAATGCTGCTGCTATGCAATCCGCATAATCCGACCGGTCGCGCCTTCAGCCGCAAGGAACTCAAGAAACTGGCCGAGATTGCGTTGGAACATGATCTTATCGTGGTGTCGGACGAGATCCATATGGACCTTGTCTATCCCGATCTCAAACATATTCCCTTTGCAAGCCTCGGGCCCGAGATTGCGGCGCGCACCATCACCTTGAGTTCAGCCAGCAAGAGCTTCAACATCGCCGGGCTGCGCTGCGCGGTGGCGCACTTCGGTGCACCCGAATTGCGCCGCGCGTTTTCCAAAATCAATTTACGCCTGTTCGGCACCCCCTCTATCGTGGGAATGGTCGCGACACAGGCGGCCTGGCGGGACGGCAAGCAATGGTTGTCGCTCGTACGCGAACAACTTGACGAAAACCGGCAGCGGGTGGAGATTTTTCTGTCTGCCAATCTGCCCGAAATCGGCTTCCATATGCCCGAGGCGACTTATCTTGCCTGGCTTGACTGCACCGCACTTGAGCTGGATGAGCGCCCGCAGGAATTCTTCCTCAAACAGGCGAAAGTCGGCCTCAATCCCGGTTCGGATTTCAGCCCGGCGAGCGACAAATTCGTCCGGCTGAATTTCGCCACCCCCCCTGCTGTGCTGAACGAGATATTGAACCGCATGTCTTACGCGGTGAAGCGTTAACCCGCATTCACCGCAGGTTCAGCCACCCGGACCAGCCGCTTGCCGCGATTATCGCCGCCAAACAGCCCGACAAATGCCTCAGGCGCGCGCTCGAGCCCCTCAAGCATATCCACCGACAGCTTGATCTGGCCCGCAGCAAGCCAGCCTGCAAGCGTTTCGCGCGCGGCCTGTTTCATGTCGTAATAATCCATCACGACAAACCCCTCCATCCGCAACCGCTTGCCAACAAGCAGGGCGGGCACACCCCTGGTCGCGGTGACCGGCGCCGCCACATCATATTGCGAGGCATAGCCGCAACAGACCACACGGCCATGCTCATTCATCCGTGGCAGGACGGCTTCCAGAATTTCGCCGCCGACATTATCGAAATAAATATCGATCCCGTCGGGACAGATGGTCTTGAGCTGCGCGGACAGTTTCTCTCCCCTGCGGTTGATGGCCGCATCAAACCCGAGCGTTTCGGTCAGCCAGCGCCCTTTCTCTTCTGATCCCACAATACCCACGACACGCGCGCCAAGCTGCTTTGCCACCTGCCCCGCAATATGGCCGACGGCACCGCCCGCAGCGGAAACCAGCACAGTCTTGCCCGGTGCCGGTTCCCCGACCTCACGCATGCCGAAATAACCGGTCAGTCCGCTGACCCCGTAAATGCTGAGATGCTCCTCAAGCGTACCGAGCTTGTCGAATGTCGCGACCGCGCCGGGCTCCTGAAGGGAATAATCCTGCCAGCCGGTGTAGCATTCAACAATATCGCCCGGCGCAAATCCGGGCTCGAGCGAGGTGACAACTTCCGCCAGCGCCGACCCGGCCATCACATCGCCTACCCCGAGCAAGCCGGGATGTCCCGCATCCGAAATACGCGCGCGCGTCGCCGGGTCCATCGACAACCGCAAGGTCCGAACGAGCAGTTGCCCCGCGCCCGGTTCGGGGACCGGCACTTCCCTGACCTCGAAATCGGAGACTTGCAACGCCCCCTGCGGGATCTTCGCGATAACCACCTGCCTGTTTCGTTCCGCGCTCATTTTCCTCTCCCTCTCCTGTCGATGTTGCGGTATGGGCGTCTTATACTTGCCTTATTCTGTCCCCACCTTATCCATCACGTCCATGAATAACGAGGTTTCATATGCTTTTCGACAGACGCGCTGTCATGGCTGCTATCTTCCTGCTCGCAACAGCAGGCCCCGCAGCAGCCAAGCCGGTTGACGATATCGCCGATACTGTGTCGCCGTTACTGTCGGCCACGCAAAACACTGTCTTCACGACACAGGAAAAGCGGATTATCTGCGCGTTTTTTGATACGCCAGCGTGTCAGCGCATTCTTGGTGCGATTGAAAATGCGCCATCGGCGGATGGTGGAAACAAAGCAAAATCAGGGAAACACAAGGATGCATTGCTACCACCCGGACTTGCCAAACGCGACACACTGCCGCCCGGACTGGCGCAACAGTTGCAACGAAATGGCAAGCTGCCGCCCGGTCTTGAAAAACGCGGATTGCCCGATGAACTCACGCGGGCCTTGCCGGCGCGGCAAAGCGATCTGGAGCGGGTCATCGTGGGTAACGATGTCGTCCTGATCCGGCGCGGGACCGAGCTTATCCTCGATATTCTTGAAGATGTGGTGGGCGCTTCCCGGTAAGCGCGCAGCCCCTAAAACCCGAACATATGATCGAGACAAAAACCCTGTTCGCCCTGTTGCAGCCCGTGGAATCCGAACAGGCGGCATGTCGTGTCGCGTATGATGACATAGGCGTCAGCACCCGCTGCCGCCCGTTGCCGCTGACTGAACAGCTCGCTGAACCGCCAGAAACGGCTGCCGCCGCAGGCGATCTGCAAATGCTGCTCGGCAACCACCTTGCCATTGCCGTCATGCAGGATAAGTCGTGTGTCCGATTCCGGATGCCAGGGCATGGAAGCGGGATAAATAAGATGGCATAGCCCGTCTGTTCCGGGCCCGAAATTCTGTCCCACCCGCAGGAACAGCCGGGTCGTCAGGCCAGGTGGCGAACCGGTATAGGATTGCGGCTCATCCTTGTAGATGATCGGCGTATTGTAGATATGCGCACCAAAGATCGTTTCGGCCATATGGCCGCTTGCGCGCTGGGTATACTGGCCAAGCGCGTGCAGCCAGCCATCCGCTTCCCCGCCATCGCGAAAATCATAGACAAGTTCGACATGCCCGGCACCCGATGGCAAGGCCGCGCCGGCCTCCGCCAGCCAATCGTCAAGGGCAAGCGGTATGCTGTCGCGCCGCTGCAACCGGCCCATAAAATGGCGCGCGATACATTCCCCGTTCATATCGTAAAGGTCGGCCCGCACCGGCAGTTCCATTTGCCCCGTCGCCATCGGCGTCGGCAAAATGGTCGAGCTGAATTCGTCAACCGGCAGCACCGGCAAGGGCATGATATAGCCCTTGCCCATCACCTCGGACAGCGCGGCTATCTCCGGGTTCGGTTGCAGATCGGTGCGTTCCACATTGGCGTGCGCGATGCGGCGGCGACCGTCCTTGCGCACGATCTCATAACGCGGCCGCACGAAATAGCGCCCGGCATGAATCTCGATCTGATCGGGCCATTTCGCATCCGGCAGCAAATCAGCAATATCAAGCGAATAGGTCGCAAAGGGCGCAATGTCGCGCTCAAGTAAACTCACCTGCTGCCCGCCCATGATGCCCAGTCCCACAGACCCTGACGGGATCGGGACCGGATGACTGTTCTGGATATGCAGGATCAACCGCTCATCGGCGGCAGGCGCGGGCATGCCCGCGAAATAATCCGCCGGCCAGGCATTGGCGTCATGGGTGCCGGAAAGGGCGCCCCCGGCATCGCCATAAATATCGAGCGCATATTTGACAATATCGTGTCCCGCCACCCGCAGCGCATGGATGAATAGCGACCCGCAAAAATCGCCAAGTCCGAAACGCGCGCGCACTTGCTGGCTATCGATGGTAATCAACCCGCCGGCCACGGGCAAAGCCTGCCGCCATTCGGCAAGCACCGCACCATCCGCATCGAACAGACAAAGCCACAGCTCGGGATCCTCGGCCCCATGCATCGACCAGTAATTTGCTGTCGTGATCCGGGTGTGCAAACCTGCCGTATCGCCGTTTGGCGCCACATCACGCAGCAGGGCAAAATTCGTCGCGAAATTAAGCGGATCGATATAATCATCCGCATTCGTCAGCATGTCCTCATCAAGCCGCATCCCGTCGAGGGAAAACACCTGCATCCCGTCGGGCAGCAGGGGGCGCAACTGCGTCATCAGTCGCGCACTATCGAAGGTGAGGACAAGCAAACTCTTCGCATGCGAATTTTTCAGTTCACTGACAAGTTTTGCCCGATGGCCGAGCAGTTCGCGCCCGCGATCCTCGACCCGCTGCACGAACAGCTCCGCGATCTCGCATTTGTCGGAAAGCTGAAACAGCGCGTCAAACGCCTCAGCGGTATCCCGTGGATCGTAAACGGCCACCGGCCCCGCCGCCGCGCAATCGGCGACAAGCCGGGCACCACGGCGCGCCGCCAGCGGGTGGCCAAGCGCCTTGAACAAGGCATGCCCGCCAGCATTGTTTCCCGGACGCCAGCCGCGCCGAAGATCGCTGTTTGAAAATGTCTCGATACGAAGCGCCATGCCACCTCTTAAGAAAACGGATTGAGCCGTTTCGCCATTGCCGACACACGGTGCCGTCTTTGTTCGCGCCGGACGACCCCGTCGCTTATAACCCAGTTCATCTGGATCGCGCGGCGCTGCCCCTCGAACGGTTCATGGCCATGCCAACTGTGGTCACAGCGACGGAAGGCAAGCAGGGTGCCTCCATGGGGCGGCACCTCGGCCACGTAATCCTCAAGATTATCGGCACTGCGCAACAACCGTAACCGGCCGCTCGAATCCTGCCATTCATCATTCAGATATAACAGCACAGTGATAATCTTGCTGTCGGTGTCGGGATGGATTTTGCCATCGCCCAGCCGACAATAGCCGCGCACCGTGAACATGGTTGGATAGGAAGACAGATCGATTGCGAATTTTTCCGCCATGGCAGCGGCGAATTCCGGCCCGTCAAGCGCGGCAAGCAGGTCGGCAAATGCCCCGCCAACTGTCAATTCCGATGGCGGATAGGAACCCGCGCCCGGCACCTGCGGATAGTCGCGATTGACAGCTGCAAGCGCCGCACCGCTTACGAAATTCGGCACGACGATATAATCGAACGGATCGGTATTGAGCGGGCTTTGCCGCAATGCCTGCAAATCCAAAAGCTCTGTAGTGGTATCAACCATCGATCGCCTGTCCTTTGCCGCGGGCCGCAAGCAGTCGCTGCACCGCTGCCGCAACCATTCCGGTATCATCAATATCGGGCAGGGTCCATGATTCAAGCTGCCGCACCTTTCCGGGCACGAATTTACGGACCGCTTGGCAGGCCAGCATGGCTGCATGGAACCTGTCGAACTTCGCCGACCCGCCAGGCAAGTCATAAACATAGACCGGCTTAGCCGCAGCGCAGGCCTCTGTCACCATATTCACCGAGTCGCCGGTCACGATGATGGCGTCAGCCAGCCCCAGATAGCCGAAATAAGGATTTTCCCCCTCCCCCTGCCCGTCCCACAGATGATGAGGCACCGCAGCAAGTCCGCGCCGCAGGGCGGCGATATTCTCATCCCCCGTCCGGCGCGAGGCGGTGACGGCAAAGCCCGCGCCGCTTGTCGCCGCAAGTTCGCGCAGCCCCGCACAAAGCCGTTCGATGACCTCGGGCGTCATACGATAGGCGCTGTTGGGGCCACCGATCAGGACCGTCACCAGCGGGCGCGGCAAATCCGCAAGCTGTGCCGCAAAATCAACCGCCGCCGCATCAAGCCTGGCCCGCGTCACCCGATGCAGTGACCCGCGTGTCGTCAACACATTGGGGCCGGTCAGTTGATCGTGAGCGGGCACCACCACAAGATCGAAGGCGGAAACCGGAAAACGCGGGTTCTGAATCTGCACGGTAAGGGTCGGGGGAGTGCGCAGCCGTACGCTTTGCCGCCGGATCGCAACACTCACCCCCACTGTGCGACGCCCCGTCGCAATCAGCAGATCGGGCCAGGGCGGGACAAGTCCTGCCGCCTGCCTGTCGCCAATACCCGCAAGCGGGGCCGCAAAACGCCGCGCCCCAATCGCGGGCGGCAGCCAGCCCCATGGCGCACGCAGGGCAATCCGCTTGATATCAGGCACAAGCCCAAGTCGCTCGGCAAGGCCAAGGCATTGATTTTCCATACCCGCGGCGCCATCGCTCAAGATCCAGCAAGTGGGCGAAATTCTGGAATCAGACATCAAACAGGCTTACCAAAGCGCATCGATCGGGTTATATACTTGCGCAATCATGTAATTTTATTACTTGCCAGCGGCAATTCAACCGCCGGAACCTAGCATGATGTCAGGACCGACCCATCCTGCCAACATAATGAGAAACAAGGCGTATCGACCGAATAAACCCGTTCCGCCGCTATTCATAACACGCATCCCGACAGGGCGCTAATCGATCAGGAAGATACGGAATCAGGACATGCAACGGGTAAAACTCGACGAAATCGACCAGCTTATCCTCCGCGAATTACTGGCCGACGGCCGGATGACGAATGTGGAGCTCGCGCGCCGGGTCGGCATTTCCGCGCCCCCCTGTCTGCGGCGGGTGCGGGCGCTGGAAGAAGCTGGCTTCATCACCGGTTATCATGCGGAAGTGAACACAAAACTGCTTGGCTATCAGGTGACGGTCTTTGCCATGGTGTCGCTGCGCAGTCAGGCCGAATCGGATCTCATCAATTTCGAACGGCGGGTCGCGCAATGGCCGATCGTGCGCGAATGCCACATGCTGAACGGGGAAATCGATTTCATCCTGAAATGCGTGGCACGCGACCTGTCGGAATTTCAGTCTTTCCTGACCGAACATCTGACCGCAGCGCCAAATGTTGCAAGCGTCAAGACATCGCTCACTATTCGCACCTCCAAATCGCGCCCCGGTGTGGAAATTGCGGTGGATGATGACGGCAACGAGGATATATCACCCGCAACCGCCTGATCGATTACCCTGTCCTTGCCCCATTCAGGACAGGGCTGCGCGACTATGGGAGAAATCAACATAAGCGCGCCTATCCTGCTGCGGCCAGATGTAAGGCTGCGCTAAACAGAACCGCGCAACCTCGGTAAAGACGATCGGCTCTGCATCCGGATGTGGCACCGATTGGCGCGGTTGCGCCGCGACCAACCCGCCAAACAGCATATCCACCCGCTGCCCATCACGCGACAGAGGCAGGATCAACCGATCATAACGCAACATGATTGGTTCGATATTATCGGCCGGGCGCTGATCATGTATCCCTGTTTCAAGCGCTGTGTCATAATAGAGTTCATGGGTCGAACCGATGACAAGCTTTTGCGCCGCCGCGTCATAAAAGTCGCGCTGCACGCCAAAGGCCGCGTGAAATCCGTCTTTCGCATCAAGTGCACAGCCGGTCAGATCGCAGCCAAGCAACCGCTCGATATGCGTGCCGATCAGGCGAAGGCGGATACTGCTTTCCCCTTCGACATCGGCCAGAAACAGGAAAGGCAACAGATTGGCTATCTCGGCAGGAAAGATCTGCCCCCGCGCAGGCAGACGTTTGTCATGCATCCGCGTGTGCCAATACTGAAAAATGCTGTATAGAATCCTGTTATCACGCAAATCACGCACCTCCCGATAACAGGATATAGAAATTGTGAAAAAAATTTCAAACGATAATGGAAGGAAACACAAAATTACCTTAATCGTTAATATTACGTATTTTAATTATTGAAAACATTTCCTTGTTTATTCAACTTTTATCTAATTCTTGCTCTATTTTGATTTATGTCACGCAACAATATTAATCCGCCAACACAGAATCGGGCCTGGCAACGCATGCTCAGCGGCCGGCGGCTGGATCTGCTTGACCCTTCCCCGCTCGATGTTGAAATCGAGGATATCGCCCATGGCTTGAGCCGGGTTGCGCGCTGGAACGGGCAGACAGGCGGCGCCTGGGCCTTCAGCGTCGCGCAGCATTGCCTGCTGGTGCGCGATATCTATCATGGCATGCGGCCCGACACACAGTCCCGCTGGCTGCTGGCCGCCTTGCTGCACGATGCGGCGGAATATGTCGTGGGGGATTTGATCAGCCCGTTCAAAGCAGCCGTCGGGCGTGACTATAAAGCCCTCGAACTTCGTCTTGAAAGCGCCATACATCTGCGTTTCGGTCTGCCCGCGCAGCTGCCCGACAAAGTTCGCAAGGACATCAAGCGTGCCGACCGCGCAGCAGCCTATTTCGAGGCGATCTCGGTTGCCGGATTTTCCGAAGAGGAGGCAAAACGCATATTTCAAAAGCCGCGCGGATTGGCCTGCCCGACAATCCGCCCCCTGTCCCCTTCACGTGCCAAGCGCGCCTATTTATCCGCTTTTTCCGAGCTAATCAGTGACTGAGCGATCATATTTCTGCAAAATTCATGCGATAGTAACAGCCGCAGTCACCGATGGGCCGACCGCCTTTTCAAGAGACCCGCGCAGACCGGGCCCGCAACAGCAAAGATATATGCCGAACGATCATGACCGGTAAGTCGACAATCTATATATGCCCGCTCAGCCAGCTTGACGCGCTGATCAAGCAGGTTCGTCCATCGCATGTGATGACCCTGCTCAGCCCCGATACCATGGTCGACACCCCGGCCGCGCTGCGGGACGGCATGCATTTGAAACTGGCCGTCAACGATATTGCAGCGCCGCGCGAAGGGCTGATCGCGCCTGATCAATCCCATATCGCGCAAATGCTGGATTTCGTGGATAGCTGGAACCACGAAGCGCCGATGATCATCCATTGCTGGGCCGGTATCAGCCGCTCGACGGCTGCGGCCTTCATTGCCTTGTGCCACCTCAACCGCTGGGACGGACATGAAACGGCCGCAGCCCGCCTGATGCGGCAGCAGGCACGCCATGCCCAACCGAACCGCCGGCTCGTTGCGCTTGCCGATCAATTGATGGGCCGGCAGGGGCGGATGATTTCCGCCGTCGAATCCATGGGGCCCGGTGAAATTGAATTCGAAGGCATAACCTTCACCATGTCCGCACGGATGGCGGCGCCTGACCAGGCCGGCGCAGCTGCAGACGATGCGGTCAAGCTTACCCCCGATGAATGATACAAGCAGCGTCATCATCGATCTTGGCGCGGTCATTGTTGCCGTTACCGACGGGCGTCCGCTGACGCTTGCGCGGCAGGGGCCCGCCTTCGACGCTGCCGAGGCACAATCGATCGCGCGTGGTTTTGAAATTGCCGGCGAT
>CALAQW010000066.1 GCA_937888955.1 uncultured Alphaproteobacteria bacterium
CGTGCCGACATGATGCACCGAAACCGAAATGACAGAATTCACGGCAGGGTTCGACCGTCGCCGCGCCGGATGGAGCCCGGACAGGGTCGATGCGCTTGTCTGGGCGCTGACCGCGCTGATGCTGCATGGCGAGGCGGGCAGCCCCCGCTTGCGGCGTCTCTAATCCACTGAATGAGAGGGAACAGGGTGAAAGCGAACAGCTCAATTTTGCGCCGCCGGGCAAGGCGTGCCGCCCCTGCGCGCAAGGACAGCGCAACAGGCCCGATGATCGCACTGCACCGGCAGGGACTGCCGGTCTGGACACCGCGCAACTACGCGGAACTGGCGCGGGAGGGGTTTGCACGCAATGCGGTGGCCTATCGCTGTGTGCGGTTGATTGCCGAAAGCGCGGCGGCGTTGCCCTGGCTGCTTTATGAGCGGCGTGAGGGACGCACCTATGAGCTTGACGATCACCCGCTGCTTGCACTGCTTGCAAATCCTAATCCGCTACAAAGCGGCCCTGAATTGATGGAAGCCTGGTACGGGTTTCTGATGATTTCGGGCAATGCCTATCTTGAGGCGGTGGATGTCGCCGCCCAACCGCGCGAGCTTTATGCGTTGCGGCCGGACCGGATGTCGTTGATCCCCGGGCCGCGCGGTTGGCCTGTGGCGTATGAATATAAGGCAGGCGGCGGCAAGGTCCGGTTCGACATCGACCGCGCCGCGGGGCGCGATCCGATCCTGCATCTGCGGCTGTTTCATCCGCTGAATGACTATTACGGTTTCTCGCCGATCGAGGCGGCCGCCGCCGGGATCGATATCCATAATGCGGCGGGCAGCTGGAACAAGGCGCTGCTCGACAATGGCGCACGCCCGTCCGGGGCGCTGATCTATCACGGGGCGGACGGTCAGGCCAATCTGAGTGAGGAGCAGTTCGCGCGGCTGAAATCCGAGTTGGGCGATAATTATCAGGGTACTGCCAATGCGGGGCGTCCGCTCCTGCTTGAAGGTGGGCTTGACTGGAAAGAGATGTCGTTCAATCCAAAAGATATGGATTTCATCCAGTCAAAGAATATATCCGCGCGCGAAATCGCCGCCGCTTTCGGGGTGCCGCCCATGCTGCTCGGTATCACCGGCGACAACACCTATGCGAACTATCAGGAAGCGAACCGTGCCTTTTACCGGCAGACGGTGCTGCCGCTCGCCGGCAAGGCTGCGCGTGCACTGAGTGCGTGGCTTGGTCCGCGTTTCGGTGGTGATTTGCGGCTCTGGTATGACGCGGATCAGGTGGAGGCGCTGTCCTATGACCGCGAGCTGCTTTGGAAAAGGGTGCGCAGCGCCGATTTCCTGACGGTGAATGAAAAGCGCGCGGCGCTTGGCTACGCACCCATTGCGGGAGGCGATGCGCTCCCGGAAAACAGCGATTGATGCCAATGAGTATTTCTGAAGACAAGAACCACAATGTCTGGCGGATCGACCGGCGGGTGCCGGCGATGATGTTTGTAATGCTGGCTTTACAGATCGGTGCCGCACTTGTCTGGGCGGGTGCTGTCGGGCAGCGGATCGACCGGCTGGAAGCGGCGACCGATGATCAGGCCGTACTTGTCGAGCGGACGGTGCGGCTGGAGGAACAGCTGCGCCATGCGCTTGGTCTGCTGGACCGGATAGAGGGAAAGATCGACAAGATTGACAGCCGCTCAAGGTGATTTTCAAGGGCTTACCGCAAGCGCCGCAGCCATGCTAGGTTGCCCGCAAATTTGCCGCGATGGCGGCCTTTTGTTGCGGAGCATGACTGATGGATTTATCGCTGACGCCTGACATAAAGGCGTTTCAAGAAGAAGTGCGGGATTTTATCCGCGAGAACCTGCCCGAGGACATTATCGAGCGTAATCCGGTGGGCTTTTCCTCGAACAAGGAAAATATTCGCCGCTGGCACAGGATTCTGCATGACAAGGGCTGGGTCTCGCCGAGCTGGCCGGTCGAATATGGCGGCACCGGATGGAGCGCCACCCAGAAGTTCATTTTCGATGAGGAACTGAGCACCTGTGGCGCGCCGCGGCTTCTGCCTTTCGGTTTGTCGATGGTGGGACCGGTCATCTACAGCTTCGGTACAGAAGAACAGAAGCAGCAGCATCTGCCCGGCATCCGTTCGGGCGATACCTGGTGGTGCCAGGGTTATTCCGAGCCCGGCGCGGGATCTGATCTTGCCAACCTCAAGACGACAGCGGTGCGTGATGGCGACCACTATATCGTCAACGGCCAGAAGATCTGGACGAGCTATGCTCATCAGGCGGACTGGATTTTCTGTCTTGTGCGGACCGACCCGGATGTGAAGCCGCAGGAAGGGATTTCCTTTCTGCTGATCGATATGAAGACGCCCGGTGTCGAGGTAAAGCCGATCGTGTCGATCGACGGTTTGCACCATCTGAATGAAACATTCTTTTCCGATGTCCGGGTGCCGGTGGAAAACCGGATCGGTGAGGAGAATAAGGGGTGGACTTACGCGAAGTTCCTGCTGATGCATGAGCGGACGAGTATTGCCGGGGTGGCTGCCTCGCGCCAGAATCTGCAACGTATCCGACAGATCGCGACACAGCCGCTGCCCGGTGCGGGTACCGCGCTGATTGCGGATCCCGATTTCGCGCGCAAGCTGGCGGAAATCGACGTCAAGCTGACCGCGCTGGAATACACCAATCTGCGCAGCCTGTCCGATCAGGAAGCAGGGCGGCCAATGGGGGCCGAAACCTCGATGCTGAAGATTGTCGGGACCGAGGTGCAGCAGGCGCTGCAGGAACTCGCAGTCGAGGCGGCAGGCATTTACATGGCGCCCTATGTGCCCCAGGCATTCGAGGGCAGCTGGAATGAACCGCCCATCGGCCCTGACTGGGCGATGGCTGCGACCGGACAATATAGTTTCGGTCGGGCGGCCACGATCTATGGCGGGTCGAATGAAATTCAGCGTGGCGTTATTGCCAAGGCGGTGCTTGGCCTGTGATGAGATGATGAACGGCTGACGACGTTCTTCCCTGCCCGGCCCGCGGGCGTAACGCGGGCCGGGATCGCAAACTTGAAAGGCGGTGTTCCGAAAGGAGCGCCGCCTTTTCTTTTCGCGCCCCCTCTTTTCGCGCCCCTGAGGGCGAGGTGTCATGGAGCAAAAATGCCAAGCGATATTTATTCAACGCAAGCCGGGAAATCATTCAAGCCAGCAAATGCGGCGCCGGAGATGAAATTCACGCGTCTGGCGGTGGAACGGGTCGCCCCTGATGGCGCCTTTGAAGGTTATGCCAGCGTCTTTGGCGTTACTGACCAGGGCGGCGATATCGTTGCGCCGGGGGCGTTTCGCCGCTCGCTCGAAAAGCGGCCCGCTGCGCAGATCCGCATGCTGTGGCAGCACGATCCGGCTGAGCCCATCGGGATTTGGGATGACATCGTCGAGGATGCGCACGGCCTGCGCGTTCATGGCCGGCTGCTGCCTGAGATTGCGCGTGCGCGGGAGCTGCTGTCGCTGATGCGCGCCGGCGCGGTCGACGGGCTGTCGATCGGGTTTCGGACGATCCGCGCGCGCCGGCAGGCGGGGCAGGCGGCGCGCACGCTGATCGAAGTGGATTTGTGGGAAATCTCTGTCGTGACATTTCCCATGAATGAAAGCGCGCGGATCGCGGCGGTCAAGCAGATCGGCACGCTGCGCGAATTTGAAGCCTTTCTGCGGGATGCAGGCGGGTTCACCAGGGCGGAGGCCAAACGCCTCGCCGCCCGGGGTTATGCGGGGATTGCGGAACAGCGGGATGCTGAGCCCGAACTTGCGCAATTTGCGCAAACGATCCGGCGCGCCAAACAGACATTGCAACTGAAAGGATGAACAGGTGAGCAACCACTATGACGGCGCGACCCGCGCCCCCGAAAACAAAAGCCTCAACCGCCCCGCAATCGGGGAGGTGAGCGCCGCCTTTTCGGAATTTATGGAAAGTTTCGAGGAATTCAAATCGGCCAATGACCGCCGGCTTGCGGAGCTTGAAAGCCGTTCGGGAAGCGACGCCGTGACCGAAGAAAAGGTCAGGCGGATCAATGATGCGCTCGATACCCAGAAGCGTGCGCTTGACGAATTAACGCTGGCGCGCGCGCGGCCCGCGCTTGCGGGCCAGGAAGAGAGGGGCGGCCCGCAATCGCCCTTTGCGCGCGAACATAAGGCAGGCTTTGAAGGTTATATGCGCGCAGGCGCCGATTACGGTCTGCGCGCGCTTGAGGCGAAGGCCCTGTCTGTCGGTTCGAACCCCGATGGCGGTTATCTTGTGCCTGAAGAAACCGAAACGGCCATCGATGGTCTGTTGCGCAAGGCCTCGCCGATCCGGGCATTGGCTACGGTCCGCAAGATCAGCGGCAACAGCTACAAAAAGCCGTTTGCGACGAGCGGCACCGCCACGGGCTGGGTCGCCGAAACCGGCGCGCGGGCGCAAACCGATACACCGACCCTGGCCGAGCTCGATTTTCCGGCGATGGAGCTTTATGCCATGCCCTCGGCAACCCAGGCCCTGCTCGACGATGCGGCGGTCGATACCGAAGCCTGGCTTGCCGAAGAGGTGCAGGCCGCCTTCGCCGAACAGGAAAGCACAGCGTTTGTGAGCGGTGACGGGGTGAACAAGCCGAAAGGTTTCCTTGATTACACCACGGTCGCGAATGCGAGCTGGAGCTGGGGCAATGTCGGCTATGTGGCATCGGGCGCGGCGGGCGCATTCGCAGCCTCTGACCCCGGTGATACGCTGATCGATCTGATCTACAGCCTGCGGCAGGCTTATCGCGGCAATGCGCATTGGGTGTTGAACCGGAATGTCCAGGCGGAAATCCGCAAATTCAAGGACGCGGACGGCAATTATCTCTGGCAGCCGGGCTTGCAGGCAGGGCAGCCCGCTTCCCTGCTTGGCTACCCGGTGAGCGAATCGGAGGATATGCCCGATATTGCCGCCGACAGCCTGAGCATTGCCTTTGCCGATTTCCGGCATGCCTATCTCATTGTCGACCGGCTCGGCGTACGGGTGTTGCGTGATCCGTATACGGCAAAACCCTACGTGCTGTTTTATACAACCAAGCGGGTTGGCGGCGGCATCCAGAATTTCGAGGCGATCAAGCTGATGAAATTCGCGACAAGCTGAGTTGCGGTACATGGCGCGGGAGTGGCGATGATCCTCTCCCGCGCCACATTCCTTCTGACAACCGTTATGCATTCTGTGCCGCGCGGGGTTCATTGATATGCCGATAAATTACAGCCTGAAACCGCTGACGCCGCCGGTTGCCGAACCGGTCAGCGAGGCAGACGCGATGGCGCATCTGCGCCTTGAGACGAGCGGGGAAAGCGCCCTGATTGCGCGGCTGATCACCGTCGCGCGCATGCAGGTCGAAACATGGACAGGGCGTGCCCTGATCACGCAAAGCTGGCGCTGGTCGCTTGACCGCTGGCCTGCCGGTCGCGCCGGGATACTCACAATTCCCAAGCCGCCGCTACAATCGGTCGATCAGATCCTGCTGTTTGACGGCCAGGGTCAGGCGGCGGTGTGGGATCAGCAGAATTACGAGGTGGATGCGGGCAATGATTCCGCGCGATTGATCCCGCGCACCGGTGTTCTGCCTCCAAGCCCCGGGCGCCGTGCAGCGGGTATCGCGATTGATTTCAGCTGCGGTTATGGCGCTGTGGGGACCGATATCCCTGCCCCCATCCGCCAGGCGATCCTGATGCTGATTGCCCATTATTACGAAAATCGCGAACTGGCCGCCCCCGCCACGGGGATGGCACCGGTGCCGCAGGGACCCGCGGCATTGCTTGCCCCCTATAAGGTTGTGAGGCTTTAGCGATGATCGGTGATTTACGGCATCGCGTGACCTTGCAGCAGGTGGTTGATGTGGCCGATGCCGGTGGCGGCAGCACGCAAAGCTGGCAGGATGTCGTCACGCTATGGGCGGAAATCTTGCCACTGTCAGGGGGCGAGGATGTCCGCGCCATGGCGGTCTCTTCCACGCAGAAATACCGGCTGCGGCTGCGCTATCGTGCCGATATCACGCCTGCACAGCGCTTCGTCCGCGATGCGCAGATCTTGAATATTCGCGCGGTGCGTGATCGCGACGGGCGCGGGCGTTGGATCGAGTGTCTGTGCGAAGCGGGCGTCGCCGACTGACGTTTGCGATCTGACATGGGGTCCCGACATATCCGGACCCGGATTATTCACAAATAAAAGGGGACAGCCCATGACAGCGGCCGGATGGGAGCTGCAAAAGGCAATCTTTGCGCAGCTCGACGGTAATTTAAGCTCTGCCGTCTATGACCATGTGCCCTCGCACGCCCCGTTTCCCTTCATCGTCGTGGGCGATGCGACGGCAAATGACTGGGGCGCGGGTGATCTTGATGGCGAGGAGCATGCACTCAGTATCCATATCTGGTCGCGTTATCATGGGCGGATGCAGATGAAGCAGATGATGGGGGAGATCAAGGCCGCGCTGGCGTTGCCGCTGCCTGCACTCGCCGGGCATGTTCTTGTCGATCTCCGGTTTGTCTTTGCCGACGAATTTCCGGACCCTGACGGTATTTCCCGTCACGGGGTCGTCAGGTTTCGCGCACTAACCCATCCGGTTTAGGCGCAATTTCAACTAACTTTCCAGGAGGCGCATATGGCGGCGCAAAAAGGCAGGGAACTGCTGCTCAAGGTCGATGGAACAGGTGCGGGCGCGTTCAGCACGGTGGCGGGACTGCGGACCCGCAGTCTGAGCCTGAATGCCCGGCCGGTCGATATCACCAATGCGGATTCGGCGAATGGCTGGCGCGAAACGCTTGCCGGCGCGGGTGTCAAAAGCGCAGCGGTAAGCGGGTCGGGTGTGTTCCTGGATGCGGCAGCTGATGAAACCGCACGCGGCTATTTCTTTAACGGCACGATCCGCGAATGGCAGATTATTTTGCCCGATTTCGGGACGATCGAAGGTTTGTTCCAGATCACGGGCCTCGAATTCAACGGCGATCACGACGGCGAAGTAAGTTACAGCCTGTCGCTTGAAAGTGCCGGCGAACTGACCTTTACGGCGGTCTGACCATGGCAAACCGGCATCGTGGCGAAGTTACCGCCCATTTCGGGGGCAAGCCCTATCGGTTGTGTCTGACACTCGGCGCGCTTGCCGAACTGGAGGATCGTCTGGGCGAGGAAGACATCCTGGCGCTTGCCCGCCGTTTCGAGAACGGGCGGATCAGCGCGCGTGAAGCGCTCGCGGTGATTGCGGCGGGCTTGCGTGGCGGCGGGCATGTGCTGTCCGATGCTGAAATCGACACATTGACTGCGGGCGAAAGCGTGCCCGGCTGGCTTGGGATCGTTATCGATCTGCTGCAGGCCGCTTTTGGCGTTGCGGTGGTGGGGGATGAGGGGCTTGAACCGGCAGCGGAGGGCGCATCTTCCGCCCCTTTCCCTGGCGGCGGGTGATGCAGGCGGGGCTTGGTCTGCTGCGTTTGCCGCCCGCCGATTTCTGGAAGATGAGCCTTGTCGAACTGCAATTGGCGGTTGACGGCATGTCGGGCCCCGCATGCCGTGGCGCGGGCATAACGCCGGCTTCGCGGGCTGATCTTGCGCGGCTGCGCGCCCGCTTTCCCGATGATGCCCAGCCCGAATAGTCGCAACAAGTGAGAAAAGATATGGATGACAGGCGCGATCTGACCGCCGCCGGGCAGAAGATGCAGCTCGATCTCGGCTCGGACCGGCTCAAACGCGATTTGACGGAATTGCGTGTGCGTACCCGCGAGTTTCGCGAGGATCTGCGCGAGGTGTCGCGCGCCGGGCGGGAAACGGGGCAGACGCTGAGCCGCGCCTTCGGTGATGCGATCCTGCGCGGTAAAAACCTGTCCGATGTGTTCAAGGGGCTGGCCCTGCGGTTGGGCGAACAGGCGCTGAACCGTGCGCTTGATCCGGTGGGCGATGCGCTTGGCACTGCGCTGAGCAGCGGGCTGGAAGGTGTGTTCGCGCGCGGTTTTTCCGCTATCCGCGCGAATGCCAAAGGCAATGCGTTCGCAAACGGCAAAATTGTCCCGTTGGCGCGCGGAGGTGTTGTCGATGGTCCGACTTTCTTTCCCATGCGCAGTGGCGAGACAGGCTTGATGGGTGAAGCAGGGCCCGAGGCCATCATGCCGCTTGCCCGTGGCGCAGATGGCAGGCTGGGCGTACGTACCCAGGGCGGCAGCGGCGGTACTGCGCCAGTCACGATTAATTTCAATGTCACGACGCCGGATGCCGCAAGTTTCCGCCGTTCAGAATCGCAGATCGCGGCCATGCTCAATCGGATGGCCGAGCGTGGCGCGCGCAACCGGTAAGAAGGGGCGGGATGATGAGCTTTCATGAAGTGCGCTTTCCTACCGGCATCAGCCTGGGGTCGCGCGGTGGGCCCGAGCGGCGCACGGAAATTGTCACGCTTGCCAGCGGGTATGAAGAACGCAACAGCCCGTGGGCGGATTCGCGGCGTCTTTTCAATGCGGGGTACGGCGTTCGCTCGCTTGACGATATCTATCTCGTCATCGCGTTTTTCGAAGCGCGTCGCGGCCGGCTGCATGGTTTCCGGTTCCGCGATTTCGGCGACTGGAAATCCGGTGTGCCGGGCGGTCTTGTCACACCGATGGACCAGCCGCTCGGGACAGGCGATGGCGTTGCCACGCAATTCAAACTGACCAAGACATATTCAAGCGGCGGCGAAAGTTATATTCGCCGGATCGCCAAGCCCGTCGCCGGCACGGTGCGGATCGCCAGCGATGCGTTCGAGTTGAGTGCGGGGACCGATTTCGCTGTCGACAGCAGCACAGGCGAGGTGACTTTTACCGCACCGCCTGCCGCCGGTGAGGTGCTGACCGCGGGGTTTGAATTCGATGTGCCGGTGCGGTTTGACCAGGACCGGTTGGAGATTGACCTCGCAAGTTTCAATGCCGGGCAAATCCCCGATATTCCGCTGCGGGAGATCAGGCTGTGAAAGATATCGATCCGGAATTTGCAGCGCATCTGAGTAGCGGTGTCACGACGATCTGTCATTGCTGGAAACTGACGCGGCGTGACGGGACAAGCCAGGGCTTTACCGATCACGACCGGGATCTGAGTTTTGACGGGGTGAGCTATGCCGCGGTCAGCGGCTTCACCGCCGGCATGATCGAAACCTCGCTCGGGCTGAATGTCGATAACCTCGAAGCCGTGGGGGCGCTCAGCGATTTGAGCATCAGCGAGGCGGACCTTGCGTCAGGTCTTTATGATGATGCGGCAATCGTGATCTATCGCGTGAATTGGCAAGATACAGATCAGCGCGTCGTCATGCGCGCGGGCAATCTGGGTGAGGTGACGCGCGGCGCAGGCGAATTCCGCGCCGAATTGCGCGGGCTTGCGCATCGCCTCAACCAACCCCAGGGGCGGCTGTTTCAGTATGGTTGCGATACGGATCTGGGGGCGCCGCGTTGCGGTGTCGATCTGAGCGATCCCGATTTTGTCGGCGCTGGCAGTGTTGCAACCCCGACCGCGCCCGATATCCGTCGCCATTTCACGGCATTGTCGCTTGGCGGCTTTGCCAATGGCTGGTTCAGTCGTGGACGGCTCTTGTGGCAGTCCGGCAGCAATGCGGGACTTGCGATGGAAGTCAAGTTGCACACCAGTTCCGCCGGGATTGTCAGTCTGGAGTTATGGCGCGACATGCCGGCCGATATCGCTGCCGGTGACGGTTTTACGGTGACGGCAGGATGCGACAAACAGTTCAGCACCTGCAGCGCGAAATTTGCCAATGCAGTTAATTTTCGCGGTTTTCACCTGATGCCGGGGAATGACTGGGTGCAGTCCTATCCTTCTCAGGGCGAAGGCAATGACGGGAGCAGTTTGCGATGAATGCGGACCGAATTATTGCTGCGGCGCGCGGCTGGATTGGCACTCCTTATCAGCATCAGGCTTCGTGCAAGGGGGCGGGATGCGATTGTCTGGGGCTTATTCGCGGGGTGTGGCGCGAGCTGTATGGCAGCGAACCTGAAACGCCGCCGCCTTACGCGATGGACTGGGCTGAAACCGGTGGCGCGGAAACCATGCGGGATGCCGCGCGGCGACATCTGCAGGCGATCGCTGTCGATGCGGCGGGGCCGGGTGATGTGTTGCTGTTCCGGCTGCTTCGCCGGGGACCGGCGCGGCATGCGGGAATTCTTAGCGGCAAGGACACGTTGATCCATGCCTATTCGGGATTTGCCGTGCGGGAAGAACCGCTCGGCCAGTGGCGGCGGCGCATTGCCTTCGCCTTCCGTTTCCCTGCGTCCGGCGCATCTGCCTCCTAATTCAGGATACATGCAATATGGCAACTTTGGTGCTGACAACGGCGGCCAGCGCGTATGCCGGGTCTGCCGGGCTTGGCTTTATGGCGACGACCGCGCTTGCGGTGGGGGCCGGGCTTGTGGGTGGCGTCATTGATCAGGCGTTGTTCGGCGGCAACGGGCGGGGCCGTCAGGTCGAAGGGCCGCGCATTGATGAACTGCAGCTTCAGACATCGAGCGAAGGCGCGCCGATCCCGCGTATCTATGGCCGCGCGCGGCTTTCGGGACAGATGATCTGGGCGGCAAAGTTTAAAGAGGTCGTCTCCACCCGCACCACACAAAGCAGTGGCGGCGGCGGTGGCGGCGGCAAGGGGTTTGGCGGTGGGGGCGGATCGGCGGGCAATAGCACCGTCACAGAATACAGCTATTTCGCTCGCTTCGCCGTTGGGCTTTGCGAGGGGGAGATCACCCGTGTCGGGCGGATCTGGGCGGATGGCAAATTGCTTGACCTGTCAGCCGTCAATTTTCGCGTTTATCGCGGTACCGAGACGCAGCAGCCCGACCCGCTGATCGAGGCGATAGAGGGAACCGGCAATGCCCCTGGGTTTCGCGGCCTTGCCTATGTGGTGTTCGAGGATTTGCCGCTTGCGGATTTCGGGAACCGGGTGCCGCAGCTCAGCTTCGAAGTGTTTCGCGGATTAAGCGATGTGGAAGGGTTGATCCGGGGGATTGACCTTATTCCAGGGTCGACGGAGTTCGGCTATGACCCGCAGGTGCAGATCAAGGATCTTGGCAGTGGTCGTACAGGGCCGGAAAATCAGAATAACAATAGCGGCTATTCCGATTGGGACCTTGCTCTTGATCAGCTGGCGGACAGCTGTCCTGACTGCGGCAGTGTCGCGCTTGTCGTCAGCTGGTTCGGTTCCGATCTGAGAGCCGCTCACTGTCTGATCCGTCCCGGTGTCGAGACTTATGACAAGATCACCGCCCCCGATGCCTGGTCGGTGAGTGGTGTTGTGCGCGGCACTGCCTATCTGGTCAGCCAATCGGGCGGTGCGCCGGCCTTTGGCGGTACGCCCTCCGACGGCAGTGTGATCCGCGCCATACAGGATCTCAAGGCGCGCGGCTATCGGGTGCTCTTCTATCCGTTTGTGATGATGGATATTGCCGCGGGCAACAGCTTGCCTGACCCCTATAGCGGGGCAGCGGGGCAGCCGCTTTATCCCTGGCGTGGCCGGATTACTTGCGAGCCCGCGCCCGGCGAGGCGGGCAGCCCTGATAACAGTGCCGCCGTCACAGCGCAGGTGAATGCGTTTTTCGGTGGTGCGGCGGTGAGCGACTTCACGGCCTCGGCGATGTCTGTTGGCTATAGCGGGGCGCCTGAATGGAGCCTGCGCCGCATGATCCTGCATTATGCGCATCTTTGTGCGCTTGCGGGCGGGGTGGACGGCTTTCTCATCGGGTCGGAGCTGCGCGGGTTACACGGCGCGCACATCGGC
>CALAQW010000067.1 GCA_937888955.1 uncultured Alphaproteobacteria bacterium
TCGCAAACGGGTTGGAAAAAGGTGTGAATACTCCGATACGCATTGCAACCTCCCCATGCTCTGTTACTGCGGCAATCAGGTCCGGGCTGACCGGCTTATGAGAGGCAGGCTAACATACTTACCCGCAAGTCAAACCTGTTCGCCGTCATTGGTACAATTAACACGCGCACAGGGGAAATATATGGTGCCGTTTGAGCATTATCTGTCGATGATCCGCAGTCGCGGCCAATCGCCAGTCACGGCAAAGCGACAAAAACCGACAAGCATGGCTTGCCTAAATGTGACCGGTTTTCAATGACCGCAAAGGCTGACGGCCAGGGCCCTAACGCACATAGACGTGGATTTCGCTGCTTGCCACCGATGCGCTTGTCGTTGAGGACAGGCGCAGTCTGTTAGCAGGCAGGCCCATCTCCGCCACCGTGCTCATCACCGCTTCCGCATTGCGGCGCGACTGCGTCTGCGCGCGGCGCACCTCGGACGGGCTGCCGCCGGTCGGCGCAACGGCCACAATATCGAAATAGGCATTGGGATTACTCTCCAGCGCCCGCGACAGGGCGTTGTAAAGCGGCCGCTCATAGGCCACATCCGGCCGATCGAAGCGAATGACGACCAGCGGTCGCCCACCACCTGGCCCCGCCGCCGCTGACGGCGCGCCGCGCCGACCGCCCGATACCCCAAGCGGGGCCATCCGGCTTGAAAGCGCCTCCCCATAAAGCTCACCGGACGAAATCGCACTGGAGAGCGTTGTCAGACGGCTGCGTTCATTGGCGACATAAGCGGTCTGCCTGTCGATATCTTCGGTCAATTCACTCAGCAGACGCTGGATCAGAACAAGCGAGCGATTGATTTCATCTTCCAGAATTTCAAGCTGACGGTGATCTTCGTCGATCGCACCGGACAAACCAAAGGTCGCCCGCGCCGATTCGAGCAGGAATTCAGCCGTGCCCGCATTCTCCGCCACCGCGGCGCTCAAAGCGTTCATCGCGCCGATATCGGAACTCAGCCGGTCGAGATCTGCCTGTGCCGCATTCCACTGATTGACGACAATCGGATTGCCCGGGGTCGTGCCAAGCTGCAACCGCGCGGTAATCGCGGCAACGGTGCCATGATAACGCTGCGCATTGGCGGCCGTCATCGCGCGCAATTGCTGCAACCGCGTATTGTTATTACCGACCCGCCCGTCCAGTGCCTGCAATTCAGCACGCAATTGCGCAACCCGTTGACCAACCACTGTACCGGTCGGCATACCGGGGGCGGGCCCGGTGGGGACGAAATTCGTGTTACCGAGCAAAGGCGGCGAAGCGGCGGCGGGTGCATTATTAAGCAGATCGCCCGGGCTGAAAACCGGTTGCGCCGGGGATGCGGGCGTCTGTTCGTTTGCGGCAGCGGCGGCGGCACGTTCGTTATTGCCGCTTGCCCCGCTATCGGAAAGACTTGGCCATAAGGAGTCGGAATTCCAGGAGCAGGCAGACACCAAGAAAGCTGCTCCAACAACTAAAGTCCGCGACTTATGCAAGATGTTCCCCTTTGTACCTTCGTGACGCGCCGCAAGCGCTTGTGACCTGCAAACCGTTACCCCTTTGATTCTCCACAGGTCATGGCTTCGGTAACGCCAGGATACTAAAGCAAGCAAAGCGGCGCTCACAAGCGGTTATCGCGGAAATCGGCCCGCAATCATGCGCAAAAAAAGTCCAACAACTGAATCGGCGGGAATATACGCGCATCAACGGCCAAGATACAATGCGCCGATGCCTACCAATTGGACCTTGATCAGGCACGAGCAGGCAAGAACGGGCCTGCGATGCATAAAAAGCGCCCGCCGATTCGCTTAAATCTGTGCAAAATTGACTAATTTACGGTGAAATTCACGCGAATTACCGCAGTTTCGCCCGAAAGTTTCACGGTGAGATCCGCTAAAATAACAGCGCATATTATTTTCCCGGGAAGGCTTGCTTCAGCCAAACGGCTGAGTATAATCGCGCACCTTGAATTCAGCGCAAATTCAACACTAGTTCAACGCCGCGCGGGGACCTGCACCCGCCAGCGCTTCGGAGCAGTTCGATGAAAAAAGAAATTCACCCCGATTATCACACCATCACGGTGGTGATGACTAACGGCACAAACTACCAGACCCGCTCGACCTGGGGTGCGGAAGGCGATGAGCTGAAGCTCGATATCGATCCGACGACACACCCGGCATGGACCGGCGGCGCGCAACAGCTTGTCGATACCGGCGGCCGCGTGGGACGCTTCAACAAGAAATTCGCGAATTTCGGCTTGTCCTGATCTTTTCTGGTCGCCTGATCGTTTCTGGTCGGGGCCGGCGGATATCCCGCCCGGCATAGCGGTAACCCAGCATGAAAAGGCCCGGCAGAAATCCGCCGGGCTTTATTTTATGCGAACATTTACGCTGCACTTTGCAGACAGAATCCAGATCGGGGAAATCGGCAGTGGTAACCTGTCGGACGCGCTACTATCCGTGCTGCGGCGCTTATTCTTCCTTGCGATTAAACGCCTGCGCAAGACGGTTCAGATGCTGATCGACCGGGTTCGCATTGCTGTCCCCGGTAACGTCATCGAACAGCAAACCATCGAGCCGGGCGACCCGCTCATACAGCCTGCGGCTCGTGCCAAGCAAATCAATCAACTGCGCCGGCAACAGCCCGGCACCGCGCACCGGTCCGCCAAGGCAAACCTCCGCTGCGCCAAGCCGGTAGCGGCTGCCCTTGACATCATTGCCACTCAGCTCGCCTTCCTGAACCGCGCGCATTGCAAGCAACCAGGCTGACACCTGCATCAGCCGCGTCGTCAGACGCATGCTTTCGCAAGCATAGACCGGCGCCAGATCGTCCGGCATCGCATTGCGGTCGATCTGTCCATCAAGCTCGAGATAATCGGCGGCGTCGCGCACCATCTGCATCGCATCGTCATAGATGCGCGTAAACATTTCAGAGCGCGCAAAGGCTGTGACGCCGGCAAATGGCTGCCCGTCGACATCCTGATCCTGTTCCCAATCGTCCATAAACGCCCTTTTTACATATTTGCCGCAATCGCCCAACCCCTTCCAGGCAAAGCTGCTTCCGCCAGATATAGGCGGTCGGGATTAACTGAACGTATCAAAAATCAGGAAATCGCCAAGATGAAGATCAAAGCCCATAAAAAAGGAAAAAAAATGGGCCGCAAAATTTGCAGCCCAAGTTTCAACAGGGAGCCGTCTGACAAAGCGGATGCCGTTGGGGGACGTATCCATATGACAGCTAAGAACCAGAATAAGAAAAAGACCTTAACAAAAGGTTTAACGAAAATATTTCTGCCATTTTTTCAAATAAACTGAAACACAACCTCAATTGGACGTGCCATTTAAGGCATTTAGTTTGTAAAATTCGAAATAGTCTCATATTTGACTTTCAACGGATACAACAGTGGCAAGCCGCCAACAGCTTGTTTCAAGAAAATTCTTCGCAATTGCGGCATGACGTAAACGGCCCGGTAACGCTGAAGGAATAACATTGCTGCTGGAAATCGGTGCCATGCAATGCTATTTATGTTGCAGTGCACAATCAGCAATCTTGGCATTAGCTGATCTCATGGATGGATTAACTTTATGCTCTATCACGCTTACGAACTGGGACATGCGGCCATTGCCCCGATGCGCGCAGCGATGCGGGCAAGCAAATATTCTCTGCTGCATCCGTCAAATCCCATGCGATTCACGCCATTTGCCCACACCGCAACTGCCGCGATCGATGTGCTGGACGGGCTGACCCGGCGTTATGACAAGCCTGAATTCGGCCTCGACAGCGTAACGATTGACGGGCGGAAAGTGGCTGTCGAAGAACAGATCGTCTATCGCAAGCCGTTCGGTCAGCTCAAATATTTCGCACGGCAATTCAAGAATCGCACGCAGCGCGACGACCCCAAGCTGCTGATCGTCGCGCCCATGTCAGGCCATTACGCCACTTTGCTGCGCGGCACCGTTGCGGCCATGCTGCCCGATCACGAGGTCTATATCACCGACTGGCGCGATGCGCGCATGGCACCGGTCAGTGAGGGGCATTTCGATCTGGACGACTATATCGATTATATCATCGAGTTTCTGCGCGTGATCGGTGCGGATACCCATGTGCTGGCGGTCTGCCAGCCCGGCGTGCCGGTGCTGATGGCCGTGGCGTTGATGGCGGCTGAAGACAATCCCTATCAACCGCCGACCATGACGCTGATGGGCAGCCCGATCGATGCCCGGCAAAGCCCGACCGAGCCGAATGTTCTGGCCACCGAACGACCGCTATCCTGGTTCGAGCACAATCTGATAACCCATGTGCCGCTACCCAATCCCGGCTTCATGCGCCGGGTTTATCCCGGTTTCCTGCAGCTCAGCGGCTTTATGAGCATGAATCTGGACCGGCATCTGAACGCCCATCGCGAACTGTTCGCAAGCCTTGTGCGCGGCGATGGCGATTCCGCGGAGGCACACCGGACCTTTTATGATGAATATCTGTCGGTGATGGATCTGACGGCGGAATTCTATCTGATGACAGTCAGCGAGGTGTTCCAGAAATTCAGCCTGGCCAAGGGCGAGGCAACCCATCGTGGTCGCCCGGTCCGCCCCGACAAGATCACCAAGACCGCATTGATGACGGTGGAAGGCGAGCTTGACGATATTTCCGGGATCGGCCAGACCCAGGCGGCGCACGAGCTGTGCAAGAATATTCCGCCCGAAAAGCAGCTTGATTATATCCAGAAAGGGGTCGGCCATTACGGCGTCTTCAATGGCAGCCGCTGGCGCACCGAAATCTCCCCCCGGATCAAGGATTTCATCCGCACCTTTCCGGTAGCAAGCTGACATAGGACGATGCAGGATTAGCCTTGCTGTCCTGCATCGCCATCAAATCATTCAAACAGAGCCTCAGGGTGGCGCATCGCCTTGAATTCAAGCGTGTTGCCCGACGGATCGCACAGAAAAAAACTTCCCTGCTCACCCCGCTGACCGGCAAACCGGATTTCCGGCGCGATCAGAAAATGCACGGATTCGGATAGGAGCCTGTCGGCGAGTGCGCGCCACGCCGGCCAGTCAAGCACCAGACCGAAATGCGGCACCGGCACCGCCACACCGTCAACCTGTCCTGACCCGCCGCGCCGCGCGGCACCTTCAGGCAACAGATGCGCCACGATTTGATGGCCGTAAAAGTCGAAATCCACCCAGTCTTCGGTACTGCGCCCCTCCGCGCATTGTAGCAACCCGCCATAGAATTGGCGCGCCGCTTCAAGATCATCGACGCAGAAAGCGAGGTGAAATGCTGGACGTGCGGGTCTGTTCATGACAAGCATCATAAGCAAAGCAAGACGCAGCAGGAAACAGCCCGTGGTTCAATTGAGCCGGCATCATGTGGAAATCGACGGCAGGCCACTGCATGTCACCCTGCGCCGCAGCGCGCGGGCACGGCGGGTGCAGATCCGCATCAATCCCGAACCCTGCTCGGTCACGCTTGTGGTGCCAGCCCATTGCGCAAGCGGCCTGGCCTGGGAATTTTTCGACACCCATCGCGGCTGGATCGCAAGACGGCTCGCCAGGCAGGCACCGCTCGTCCCGCTGCGCGCTGGCGCCGAAATCCCGTTTGCCGGGGAACCGCACATAATTGTCCATACACCCAACATGCGCGGCGTGGTCGAACGGCGCGACGGGCGGATCCATGTTTCGGGTGAGGCCGCGCATCTTGGCCGCCGACTGGAGGACTGGCTGAAAGCCGAGGCGCGCCAAAGCCTGCGCGCGGCGGCCACCACCCATGCCGCCGCATTTGGCAAACGCCCCGGCCGGATTACCGTACGCGACCCCAAAACGCGCTGGGGTGCCTGTACCACGGCTGGCAATCTGTCTTTTTCCTGGCGCCTTATCCTCGCGCCTGCCGCAATCCTCGATTATGTCGCCGCCCATGAAGCGGCACATCTGGTGGAAATGAACCACAGCCCCGCCTTCTGGCGGCTCGTCCGCAGCCGGATCGATGACACGGAAGCAGCGGACCGCTGGCTGCGCGACGAAGGGGCGAGCCTGCACCGCTATCGCCATGAAGCCGGGATGCCCCACCCCGACAATCCGCCGCCAGCGGACCGGGCATAGGGCAGCCAGCCATGCGGAAGCTGACACCCGATTCGCGTGCGCTTGTCATCGTCCTGGCGCTGTTCACATCGATCGGTGCGCTTGCCACCGATACCTATCTGCCCTCCCTGCCGGCAATGGAGCAGGTATTTTCGGCCAGCACAGCGGAAATTCAACTGACACTCAGCGCCTTCATGCTGGGGCTTGCGGTCAGCCAGCTTTTCTACGGTCCGATGTCGGACCGGTTCGGACGCAAGCCGGTGATGTTCGGCGGGCTTGCGATCTTTGTCGCCGCAAGTTTTGCCTGCACCATCGCCCAGTCGGTCGAGATGCTGATCGGACTGCGTTTTTTTCAGGCAGTGGGCGCCAGCGCGGGACCGGTGCTTGCCCGCGCGATCGCGCGCGATCTGCATGGCGGTGACAAGGCGGCGCGGATGCTGTCAGCGATGGGATCGGTTATGGGGCTTGTGCCGGCCATCGCCCCGATCATCGGCGGATACCTTGAAATCTGGTGGGGGTGGCATGCTTCCTTCCTGTTTGTCGGATTGATCGGTATCGTGGCCATCGCCGCACTTGTTCTGAAGATCGCCGAATCCCTGCACAGCCCGGACCCGGAGGCGTTGCAGCCACTGCATCTGGCGAAGAATTTCCGCAGCCTGCTGCGGGACCGGATCTATCTTGGCTATATGGCGTGCGGCTGTTTCAGCTTTGCGGGATTATTCGCCTTTATTTCAGGCTCCTCCTTCGTGCTGCAGGGGGTGTTCGGGGTCGCGGCGGAAAATTTCGGGCTCTATTTCGCGCTCGTCTGCCTTGGTTATGTCGCGGGCACCCAGATAGCAACGCGGCTGACCATGCGCGTCGGGCTTGCCCGGATGGTATGGTTTGGCGCACTGCTTGCGGCTGCCTCAGGCATTGTCATGGTGGGGCTCGCACTCGGTGGCGTGGACCGGCCGATGGCGGTGGTGGGACCGCATATCTTTTTCATGGCATCGGTGGGCATGGTGCTGCCGCAATCGATTGCCGGCGCGCTGACCCCGTTTCCGCATATGGCGGGGGCAGCGTCCTCTTTGTTCGGTTTCGTGCAGATGAGTTGCGCCGCACTTGTCGGCGCGCTGGTCGGGCGCAGCTTCGACGGCACGCAACTGCCGCTCACCCTCATTATCTGCGGCTGCGGCCTACTGACCCTGGTGATAGCTGTCCCTGCCACGCAGAAAGGCCGCCGTGCGAGCCCCGCCGAACCGGATCAGGCCACCGTCCCCTCGATCGCCGGTGATTGAGCGGCGCGGATAGCACAGCAATGCCCCGTTGCGCCCGAAGGCAGGGGCGGATAGTTTGGAGCAAATAAAAATCAAGCGGAGAGGGAATGATGCGGGCAATCGGCAAGCTGCTTGGCGGCGTAGTTGCATGTGGGCTGATGCTGCACGGATATGCGCAGGCGGCGACAGCCGAACAGATCGGCAAGGCGGCCGCCATCGACGGAGCCCGGATCATTGCCGCGGAAACTGAACCCGGTAACTGGCTTGCCCATGGCCGCACCTATTCCGAGCAGCGCTTTTCCCCACTCGACAGCATCAACGCCGATAATGTGAAACAGCTGGGCCTTGCCTGGCATCTCGACCTGGGTACCGACCGGGGCATCGAGGCAACCCCCATCGTCGTCGATGGGATCATGTTCTTTTCCGGTCCATGGAGCGTCGTCTGGGCGGTCGATGCGCGCAGCGGCGAGGAAATCTGGTTCTACGATCCCGAAGTGCCCAAGGAATGGGGGCAGAAGGCCTGCTGCGATGTGGTCAATCGCGGCGTCGCCGTCTGGGACGGCCGGGTCTATGTCGGCACCATTGACGGACGGCTTGTCGCGCTGGATGCAAAGACGGGCGAGCAAGTCTGGGACGTCAATACCATCGACCGCAGTCGGCCCTACACCATCACCGGCGCGCCGCGCGTGGTGAAAGGCAAGGTCCTGATCGGCAATGGCGGGGCCGAATTGGGGGTGCGCGGCTATGTCAGCGCCTATGACGCCAAGACAGGCGAGCTGGCCTGGCGTTTCTATACGGTGCCCGGTGATCCGTCACAGCCATTCGAGAATCCCGAACTTGAAGCCGCCGCCAAGACCTGGAGCGGCGGCGAATGGTGGAAGATCGGCGGCGGCGGCACCGTATGGGATTCGATGGCCTATGACCCTGAACTCGATCTGCTCTATGTCGGGGTGGGTAACGGCTCTCCCTGGAGCCGGCATCACCGATCCCCCGGCGGCGGCGACAATCTGTTCCTGTCATCGATCCTGGCACTGCGGCCCGATACCGGGCGGCTTGTCTGGCACTATCAGACGACACCAGGCGATAATTGGGACTATACCGCGACCCAACATATGATTCTGGCCGATCTTGAACTTTTCGGGGAATCCCGCAAAGTCCTGATGCAAGCGCCAAAGAACGGCTTTTTCTATATTCTCGACCGTGCGACGGGCGAATTGCTGTCGGCCGATAAATATGTGCTGGCGAACTGGGCAAGCCATGTGGATCTGTCAACCGGCCGGCCGGTGGAAACCGGTGCCGGGGACTATTCGACCGAAAACAAGATCGTCTATCCCTCCCCCGCTGGCGGGCATAACTGGCCGCCAATGAGCTATTCGCCGCAGACAGGGCTTGTCTATATTCCGGCGATGGAATTTCCCGGGCTTTACGGGCCCGAAGATGATTTCGTCTACCGCCCGGGCTTCTGGAACACCGCGTCCGCCCTGCATCTGACCCGCGACGCAGCACCCGGTGACCTGAAGGGGCGGCTGATTGCCTGGGACCCGGTGCGCGGCAAGGCGCGCTGGAAAGTCGAACATTGGGGCCACTGGAACAGCGGGCTGTTATCGACCGCGGGTAACCTTGTCTTTCAAGGCACCGGCGATGGCTTCTTCCGCGCATTCCGCGCTGATACCGGGGAAGAGCTGTGGAATGCGCCGGCGCAAACCGGCGTCGTCGGCTCGCCGGTTACCTATCTTGTCGACGGGCAGCAATATGTCAGCGTGCTGGCCGGCTGGGGCGGGGTCGGCACGATCTATGGCCGCGCCGCAAAGGCCGCAGGCGTTACGCATGTCGGCCGGCTGCTGACCTTCAAGGTTGGCGCAACCGGCACGCTCCCCCCGAAAACGGCGGAAGCCGAACTGCCGACACCGCCTGCCTTTGAGGGCACGATGGAAGACGTGGCGGCGGGCGAGGATCTGTTCCACCGCAATTGCGGAACCTGCCACGGCTTTGCCGCCGTCGGTGGCGGCATGATCCCCGACCTGCGCCATTCGCAGCCCGAAATCTTTGATAACTGGCAGGAAATCGTACGCGGCGGCATGCTGAAGGATCGCGGCATGGCATCGTTTGACAAATGGGTCTCGGCCGAGGAGGCCGAAAAGATCAAGACCTATGTGATCTATCGCGCGCATGAGGGCGATGTGCCGGGGGTTGGCATCAAGAAATAACCCCCGGCCTTCACCCCACCCGCCTCGCTGAATAATAACAACAAGGAGAGAGGCATGATCATTCAACGCAGTCAGGCGCTGCGGAAGCTCTTGCTTACGCTCGCCATTTTAGTCCTGTGGCCGGGATCGGCATCGGCGGCACAGACCGGGACAACCGGGTCGCGGCCGAATTTCCTGCTGATCGTCGCGGATGATCTGGGCTATTCCGATTTCACCCCGTTTGGCGGGGAAATTCCGACCCCGGCGCTGCAAACGCTTGCCGAAGAAGGGCTGCGGATGGGCAGCTTCTATACCGCGCCGACCTGCTCGCCCGCGCGGGCGATGCTGTTCTCGGGTGTCGATAATCACAAGGCGGGGATCGGCACGATGCGCGAGGTGCTTGACCGCTATCCCGATCTGCAGAACCAGCCCGGCTATGAGGGGTATCTGCTCGACAGTGTTTATTCCCTGCCCGACATTTTGCGGCGCAATGGCTACCGCACCTATATGTCGGGCAAATGGCATCTGGGTGAAAAGCGTGGGCACTGGCCCGTCGACAAGGGTTTTGACCGCAGCTTTGCCCTGCTGCAGGCAGGGGCCAGCCATTATGACAGCCGCCTGCCACTGTTTCCGCCAAGTGAGGGGCTTGACTATCTCGTTAGCTATGTGGAGGACGGCGCGGAGGTGCCGCTGCCCGATGATTTTTATTCATCGCGCGATTATGCGGACAAGCTGATCGGCTATCTGGACACGCATCCCGACGATGCCCCCTTCTTTGCCTATCTGGCCTTTACCGCGCCGCATGACCCGCTGCATTCGCCGCCTGAATGGTCGGCCAAATTCAAAGGCTGGTATGATGAGGGTTATGACGCGCTGCGCGAGCGCCGGATCGACGCGGTAACCGCGCAAGGATTGCTGCCGCCCGATGTCGCGCCCGCCGCGCGCCTCCCCCATGTTCAGCCTTGGGACGAACTGCCACACGCCGCGCAAACAGACGCCGCGCACAAGATGGAAATCTATGCCGGGATGGTCGCCAATATGGATCATCAGATCGGGCGGGTCGTCAATGCCTTGAAGGAACGCGGACTATACGACAATACGGTCATTATCTTCTTTTCCGATAATGGTGCGAACGGCAATCAGTATGAACGCTATCCCCGCACGATGCCCGATTGGCTGCCCGAAAACTTTGACAATAATCGCGAGAATTGGGGCAAAAAAGGCTCACGTATTTCAGTGGGCGCGGGCTGGGCGCATGCGAGCATGGCCCCCTTCCGCCTGCTGAAGTTTTTTACCGCCGAAGGGGGTATCCGCTCGCCCTTTATTGCGGCGGGGCCCGGCATCACCCGCCGCGGCGAAACCGATGCCGGTACGGTCGCCCATATCATGGATATCGCGCCAACGCTCTATGCGATGGCCGGGATCACACTGCCCGAAGAAATTGATGGCATTAATCCCGCGCCCGTTCAGGGGCAGTCAATGGCAGCCTATTTCGGCGGCGCGGCAGGGCCTGTACATGATGACTATATCGGATGGGAGCTGTTTGGCAGCCGCGCGATCCGCAAGGGGGACTGGAAGCTTCTATGGGTGAACCGGTTCGACGGCACGCCCGGCGGGTGGGAGCTTTTCAATATCGCAACCGACCCGGCCGAAACCCGCGATCTCGCCGACAGCAACCCCGCGAAACTTGACGAACTGAAAGCCGATTGGGCCGATTATGTTGCCCGCAACGGGGTCATCGACATATCCAACCGATAAGCGGCCCTGCAGGCAGCGGCGCGGCCCGCGCGGTAGCGGCAGACAACTCCAACGATCGGCACACAAAAAGGGCCCGGAAACATCCGGGCCCTTTTCGATTTCGCATAGCGGATTAAGAGGTGGGGTTTATTCCGCCGCCATCTTCTCCATCCGCCAGGGTTTGTTGCCCGCCGGCAGGTTGAAGATACCCGCCACATTATCGCGCATGATGGCCTGGCACTGTTCCTCGCTCAGTTCGGTTGTATGTTCCGCAAGCAGTTCCTGCGAATGCGGCCAGGTCGAATCCGTATGCGGAAAATCATTGGCCCAGATCAGCTGCTTGTAATTCATCAGATCCGCTGTCTTGAAGGCGGTCCAGTCATCCTGGAACGTCATCCAGACATTGGATTTGAGATATTCGCTCGGCAGTTTGGTGAGGCCAGGAATAATACCGCCTTCCACATTGAATTTTGCCGCATGGTCCATGCGGTACATGTAATGCGGCATCCAGCCCGCATC
>CALAQW010000068.1 GCA_937888955.1 uncultured Alphaproteobacteria bacterium
AGACCCCAGACCCCAGATCGGAGTTCAGACGTGTGCTCTTCCGATCTGATCTGGGGTCTGGGGTCTGGGGTCTGGCAGACACGGGTGACAGGGGCAGATAGCGCGCTGGTCGCGCAGATCACCCAGACGCAGATTGTGCGGCCTTCAGCATAGTAATCCGGTGTTTGCCGGTATTTGCCCGTGGCTCCCCCTTTCGCTCTTGCCGGTCAGCCTTTCAGGATCGTGGTGCCGGCATATTCCGCGCTGCGGCCAAGCTCTTCCTCGATACGGATAAGCTGATTATATTTCGCGACCCGGTCCGAACGGGCAAGCGAGCCCGTCTTGATCTGACCGCAATTGGTCGCCACCGCAAGATCGGCAATCGTCGCATCCTCGGTCTCGCCGGAACGGTGCGACATGACGGCTGTATAGCGCGACCGGTGCGCCAGCTCGACCGCTTCGAGGGTCTCGGTCAGGCTGCCGATCTGGTTCACCTTCACAAGGATCGAATTGCCGACGCCGCGTGCAATACCATCCGCCAGCCGCGCGCGATTGGTGACGAACAGGTCATCGCCGACAAGCTGCACCTTACTACCGATCGCATCGGTCAGCGCCTTCCAGCCTTCCCAATCATCCTCGGCCATACCATCTTCGATCGAGATGATGGGATAATCGCTGACAAGCTTGCCGTAATAGGCGGCCATGCCCGCGCCATCCAGGGTCTTGCCTTCCCCGGCCAGCACATAATTGCCGTCCTTGTAGAACTCGCTCGACGCGGCATCGAGCGCAAGATAGACATCGCGGCCCGGCTTCAAACCCGCCTCCTCAATCGCCCGCATGATGAAATCGAGCGCTTCGGTGCTCGAACCAAGCGCGGGAGCAAAGCCGCCCTCATCCCCCACATTGGTGTTATGGCCCGCGGCTTTCAGCCCGGCTTTGAGCGTATGAAACACCTCGGCCCCCATCCGCACCGCCTCGGCGATGGAGCCCGCGGACACCGGCATGATCATGAATTCCTGTATGTCGATGGGGTTGTCGGCATGCGCGCCGCCATTGACGATATTCATCATCGGCACCGGCAGCACCCGCGCGGCAGGACCGCCGATATAGCGGTAAAGCGGCAGATCAAGCTCATCGGCCATCGCCTTGGCAAGCGCGAGCGAGACGCCCAGGATCGCATTCGCGCCGAGCCGCGATTTGTTGGGTGTGCCATCAAGCTCCCCCATCATGCGATCGAGCATGATCTGCTCTTCCGCCTCCATCCCCGACAGCAGGTCAAAGATCTCGCCATTCACCGCGTCGACCGCCTTGCGCACCCCCTTGCCCAGATAGCGCGCGCCGCCATCGCGCAACTCAACCGCCTCATGAATGCCGGTTGATGCGCCCGACGGCACCGCCGCGCGGCCCTTCGCACCGCTTTCCAGCAGGATATCGACCTCGACGGTCGGGTTCCCCCGGCTGTCCAAAATTTCCCGGCCGGTAATATCGATAATCGCGCTCATAAACAGGGCTCTCCGCCTTAATTCAGGAAACCAAAATTCTTGGGGCCGTTATTACCCGATGCAGGGCTTTGGGGAAAGTCGGTCGTGCCGATTTCCATCCAAGGCCTTGGCCCGGCAAACCCGCCCGTGCGGCCGCTGTTCAACTGCCACGATGCCAATCCCAAAGCCGTGGGCAAAGCCGCCGCAATGCGACCCACAACCGCTCTGATCTGCCGCGATAGGCGCTGCGCGCGCCCCGTTCGACCGCCGCCCACAACATCTGCGCTACGATCTCGGGCTGATCGAGGGACATATTCATATCAGCCGCCACACCTTCATCGCCGGGCGGCGCGGTGTCGGTTGCGCGCGGCGCGATATAGCAGACCCGGATGCCACGCGGCGCAAGCTCAAGCCGCAGCGCATCGGACAATCCCCGCAGGCCGAATTTCGCCGCCGAATAGGCGCTGAATTCCGGATCGGGCAAATCGCCATTGACCGATCCCACATTGACGATGACGGGCCATTCCGAACGCGCGAGCAACTCAAGGCTGTCGCGGATCAGCGCCGTGGGCGCGGCAAGATTGACCGCGAATGTTTCCGCAATCGCCGCATCCGTCATCGCCGATAATGGCCCCATGTGAAAGGCACCAGCATTATTGACAAGGATATCAAGACGGCCCTCGCGCCGGGCCAGTTCGGCAAGCAAATCGTGCCGCTGCTGCGGAACGGTAATATCGCACGCAAAGGCCCAGCCGACCGAAGCCGCACCCGTGCCCCCCGGCAACAGCGACAGCGTTTCGTGCAGCGCGGCTTGCCGCCGGCCTACAAGAACCGGCCGCATGCCGCGCGCCACAGCAGCGATCGCCACCGCGCGCCCGATCCCCGAACCCGCACCGGTGATCAATACGACCTGTCCCGCAAGTCTTGTCTTCCTGTTCATCACGCCTTTACCCGCATCTCACAATTCCCGTCATTTGTATTAATTAGGCCGTAAGCAGATTAAACATTCAAACGTACGTATTAACTTGCATGCCGACACAAACAAGCATTGACATTGATCCGTTGTCGGAAAATCATAAAATTCCACGGTTTTGGCCCCCTGAATTGGCGAAAGCGGCTTGTGAGCGGGGGTCAGTTCAGGCATAACTAAACCATAATAATAAATTCGAGGGGACATTCCAGATGAGTGACTCGTCTCCCGCTAACGCGGGACAGCAGGAAGGTACTGCGCTGTTTTCGACGAACTACAGACGCTATGTGCTTGGCGTGCTGGTTTTTGTCTATGTCTTTAATTTCATCGACCGGCAGATCCTTGCGATCCTGATGCAGCCGATCAAGGAAGATCTGGGACTGAACGATACCCAGCTTGGCTTCCTGTCGGGCATTGCCTTTGCGGTCTTCTATGCGACGCTTGGCATTCCGATCGCACGGCTTGCCGATACGCGTTCGCGGGTGAATATCGTGTCGATCTCGCTCGCTGTCTGGTCGATCATGACGGCGGTGACGGGCTTTGCACAGAATTTCTGGCAGATGGCGGCGGCCCGTATCGGCGTCGGCATTGGCGAGGCCGGTTGCAGCCCGCCTTCCCATTCGCTGATTTCAGACTATTTTCCGCCTGAAACGCGTGCCACCGCCCTGTCGATCTATGCGCTTGGCATTCCGATCGGCATCCTGTTCGGCTTTCTGGCCGGTGGCTGGATCGAACAGTTCTTCGGTTGGCGTCTGGCTTTCTTCGTCGTCGGGGTGCCCGGTGTCTTTCTGGCGATCGTTGTCAAACTGACCCTGCGCGAACCGCCCCGCGGACATTCCGAAGCCATCAAGAGCGACGCGCCGCCACCGGAAATCAAGCGGGTGCTTGCCTATCTCTGGGAACGCAAATCGTTCCGGCATCTGGCACTTGCGGCCGCCATTCACGGCTTTGTCGGCTATGGCATGACCTCGTGGCTGCCGGCCTTCCTCAGCCGCTCATACGGCATGAGCAGCGGTGAGATCGGCACCTGGCTTGCCATGCTGGTGGGCGTTGCCGGCGGGCTTGGCACGATCTCGGGCGGCTATATCTCCGACAAGTTCGGCAAGAAGGATGCCCGCTGGTATATGTGGGTACCGGCGATTACCCTGGGGCTCAGTGTACCGTTTTTCATCTCAGCCTTTGTAGCGACCGACCAGTTGCACACCATGATGCTGCTGATCGTGCCGCTATATTTCGGCACATTCTATCTCGGGCCGACCTTTGCCATGGTGCAAGGGCTTGTCGAGGTGCGGATGCGCGCGATCGCTGCGGCGGTACTGCTGTTCGTTCTGAACCTGATCGGACTTGGCCTCGGGCCGCAGATTGTGGGGATCGTCAGTGATCTGCTTACCCCGATATTCGGCATCGAAGCGCTGCGTTACGCGCTGATGGCGGTGTTCCTGGGTAATCTCTGGTCGGCATTCCACTACTATATTGCCTCACGGCATCTGCGCGCCGATCTCGCGGCAAACCCGGAGCGTATGCGGGATGCGCCAAGTGCTGTGGAAGCGGAGGCACTGGCCGAACGCGGCAGTTGACCTCAGAACAGGGTTCACGCCGGACCCGATTGCAGAAACAAAAAAACCCCGGCAGCGTGTTCCGCTGCCGGGGTTTTCCTTTTCGCGTATCCTGTGCTGAGCGTCAGCCTATGACAGATAGCCAAGCGCTTCCGGCACGAACGGCTCAACCTCCGACAGGCGGCCATCGCGGATCTTGTTGGCCCAGTCGGGATCGACAAGCAGCGCCCGCCCGACAGCGATCAGATCGAACTCCTCACGCTCCAGACACTCGACAAGCCGGGTGATATCGGCAACGCCGGCCGACGCACCGCGCATCGACGCCATGAATTCATCATCAAGCCCGACACTGCCAACGCTCATGCTCGGCAGGCCGGTAAGCTTCTTGCACCAGCCCGCAAGATTGAGGGTCGAGCCATCGAATTCCGGTTCCCAGAAACGCCGGGTACTGGCATGCAGCATATCGGCCCCCGCATCGACAAGCACACCGAGGAAAGCTTCAAGGTCTTGCGGTGTCGGCGCAAGCTTTGCCTCATAATCCTGCTGCTTCCATTGCGAGAAGCGGAACATGACAAGAAAGTCAGGCCCGACCGCCTTGCGCACGGCGCGCAAGATTTCCTGCGCGAAACGGGTGCGGTTCAGCATCGACCCGCCATACCCATCTGTACGCTGATTGGTTCCTTCCCAGAAAAACTGATCGATCAGATAGCCATGCGCCCCGTGTATCTCTACCCCGTCAAAGCCAACTGCCTTCGCATCCCGCGCCGCATCGGCGAACGCCTGCACGACATCGTCGATTTCCGCTTGCGTCATCGGCTCGGATATCTGCTTGCCCGGCCGGATCAGCCCCGATGGCCCGACCGATGGCGCGTCGGGGAAATGCCCGGTGCCCTGCTTGCGCATCATGCCCACATGCCAGATTTGCGGCACGATGAAGCCGCCGGCCGCATGCACCTCGTCCACCACATGCTTCCAGCCCGCCAGCGCCGCTTCCCCGTAAAAGCGCGGAATATTCGCATCAAAGTTCGAGGGCGGATGATTGACGTTCGTGCCTTCGGTGATGATGAAGGGGGTGCCGCCCTCAACCCGCCGGCGATAATAGCGCGCGACCTCTTTTGTCGGCACACCGTCGGGCGACTGACTGCGCGTCATGGGCGCCATGGCGATACGGTTGGGGAAGCTGTGCCATTTCGTCTCGTAGGGGCGGAAAAGCGCGGAGTGGGCGTTGTTCATCTGGTAGTCCCTGCCAATTATTATGAATTTTCGATGGCGGGACTATATCAGCGCGCCCCGGGATTGACAGCGTGCTATTCGCCGGCAGCTTTGCGCCGCGCGGCAAGCGTTGCAAGAATTTCCGCATGCCTGTGCTGGTCGAGATCGTAGCGCAGGAAATAGATAATTCCGACGACCATGCCGATCGCCATGATCGGCCCGTAAAACAGGCCAAGCTCGGTAAGCATTTCTGGCGCAACGGTCCCCGGTTCGACATGCCTGGGAAATCCGATGATATCGATGGCGAACCCCGCGATCATGTGCCCGAAGGCCGATGCGGCTTTGCCTGCAAATGCCGCCGCGCCGAAAAAAATTCCCTCCTGCCGCCGCCCCGAAGACAGTTCATGGGAATCGGCAACGTCGGCCATCATCGACCCGCCGCTCACCCCCGCGACCGCGCCCGCGAAAGCCGTCAGGAAAACCAGCAACTGCAGCGTTGGTAACAACAGCATACTGTCATTTGCCGGAAACAGGCTGATTTCGCGCAAGCCCGGCCCGATTGCCCCGAAAATACCCAACGCGGCAAGCCCGACGACAAATGCCCTTTTCTTGTCAAACCGGACATGGAACCGCCGCGCAACCATCAACCCCGCCAGATAACCAATCCCGCCCGACACGACGAAAGAGGAAATCTGCGCCTGCGACAATTCCCAGTAATAGGTCGACATATGCAGTGACAAGGCCGCATGGGTGCCAAGCACGATGTAAAGAAACATCATGCCGATGAAGAGCGACCGGAAAGCCCCGTTCCCCATCGCCTCGCGTAATTCGCGGAACATGCGCGACAGCCCGATCCGCCCCTGCCCACCGCTTGCCTGTGGCAGGTGGGGGACAAGATGCTGCGTGCCACGCGCGCAGATCAGCACCGTCAGCATCATGATCAGCGACATCGCCAGAGCAAACGGGGGATAGGCCGCACCGTTCAGCTGCCCGTTGGGAAATTCCGGTGTCGGGGCAAGAAACAGATTAAGCCCCAAAAGCAGCGCCCCGACCGATCCCAGCGCCCCGAAGACCGACCGGATCGCCACAATCCCCGTGCGTTCGGTATAATTGCTCGTCAGCTCCGCCCCAAGCGACAGATAGGGCACCTGGAACAGGGTCATGGCGGTTCGCGTCAACACCGAAAAGACGCAGAGCCAGCCAAACAGGGCATATTGCCCAAGCCCGTCAGGCGGCACGAACAGCAGGTAAAAGAAAAGCCCGAGCGGCAGGATCGAGGCGTACATCATCGGATGCCGCCGCCCCAGCCTGCCGGTCATCCCGTCTGATACCGATCCCGCAAGCGGGTCGGTAATCGCATCGAATAGAAGCGCAACACCGACCGCCAGCCCCGCAAGGCTACCCGACAGGCCCAGCACCTGCACATAATAGAAGAACAGGAAGAATTCGAAGGCCCGCCCCTTCACCCCTTCCGAGATACGGCCGACGGCATAGAGATATTTCGTGCCACGGCTGACCCGCGGCACAGACGCACTCGCCGGCCGGTCGTCTGTCACGGGCGGTTCCTCCTCAACCCATTGTCACAACGACACCCCCATCTTCATCCCGCCGCATGATGCGACGGCGCATGCGCGTTGGCAAAGAAATTCGGCCATTTCGTCGCGCCAAGCACCCCGGTTGTGCGCAAATAACCGTAAAGGAGGCTGCAATCAGGAGCCCAAGCTGCAGGCAAGGCAAATATGGCAATGCGCGCACCAAGTTGCAGGCGGAGGTCTCCCTCTAGGATTGCCACACCACATATCGGTACTGATCCAACCTTGCAAAAGAATAACAGCAAATTACTTCCGCACCTAAGTTGAACAAGCTCAGATCGAATTTTGGCTATTGAATGAAATCGCCTCTGCCTTTGGCTTCTTTTTGCGAACAACAACTGTTCCGGCGATTTTGTCGTGCCACCCCTGCTTTTGGCGATCAAAAGCAACCCAAACAATCCCAAGACCAAATGGTATAAATGCGACAAAATACAAAAGATAGCGCCCGATATACTGACCAATACTAGCAGGTTCCCCCGTCTTTGAATCAACAATACGTGCACCCACAATCATTTTACCGGGTGTCGCCTGCTTAATTGACCAAAAGACAATGACCAGTACCGCAGGAAAAACACCGGACACCAGAATATCAATTGGACCTTCAAAAAGCTGATCACTTCATAACAGCAGCAACAAAAAGTGAAAAAGAATCGCATCCCCTACTCCCCGATATCGCAGAAGCGGTCGCAACTAAATATAGCGAGACAAACTCTTAGAAAACCAAGCAGATGGCGATCCCGGTAGGATTCGAACCTACGACCTGCGGATTAGAAGTCCGCTGCTCTATCCAGCTGAGCTACGGGACCAAAGCCTGCCTCAATCCGTGCGCCTTACCGCTTTTTCCGCGCCTCAATGGGTCCAGGGCATTGTGCGGTCGGACCGGAAATTATCCGAATAGGTGCGGATCCTGCGCCGTTTGGGTGTTGGCGGAATAAGCTGATAGTCGATGCCGTGCTTTTCGGCGAATGCGATGGCTGCCTCGCGGCTGTCGAATTTCAGCCGGACTTCATTATTTTTCATATCCGACGCGCTCGTCCAGCCCATCAGCGGCTCCACCCGCTTGGCGGCCGACGCCTCGAAATCCATCAGCCAATGATCGCTATTGCCCCGGCCCGACTGCATCGCATTCTTCGCCGGTTGATAAATCCGCGCCACCATTCCCAGATCCCTTGTCTTTTCAGCCTGTTTTCCGCCCTGCCCGGCAATCTGACTGCAACATCTACATGCGCGGCGGGCATTTGCAAGATAAACAACGCATTACCCGGCCGCCATCCACAAAATGCGCCCCAAGCTCCAAGGACACGCCGACCGGGATCAGCGCCCAGGCTGCGGCATTTACGATGCGAACCGGTCCATCGCCTGCGCCATCGTGATATCGAGATCGGTAATCCCGCCCGCATCATGGGTCGCCAGCGTCACATCGACCTTGTTATAGACGTTGAACCATTCGGGGTGATGATCCATTTTTTCCGCCAGCAGCGCAATCCGGCTCATCCAGCCGAAGGCGGCATTGAAATCGGCGAACTGAAATATCTTGCGGATCGCCTCGCGCCCCTCGACCTCTTCCCATCCGCTCAAGGTGGCAAGCGCCTGCCGGCGCGCGTCATCTGTCAGTTTTTTCGCCATCGTGATTCCCGACCCTACCCTCAATTGATGCCTGTGTGCATACCGGTCGGCATGCACCTATCCATAATCCGCAAATACCTGCGCCTGATAGCGCTGCTCCACCCGGTAATGGGTGCCATCGCGCGACTGATGGCTCGACATTAGCAGGAATTCCTCCACAGCGAACGCCCCGAAGCCCAACATGTTATTATGCGCGATGAAACCGCCAAGCCGGTCACGGGCCGCAAATTTCAGCCGCGCAAGCGTCACATGCGGCACATAGCGGCGCGTATCGGGGGGCACGCCCGCGCGCGCAAGCGCCAGATTGACCCGCTCATGCAGCCGCATCAGTTCCGGATTGGGCGCGACACCCGCCCACAGCACACGTGGCTTGTCGCCCCCGAACTGATCAATGCCGTCAAGCCGCAAATCGAATGGCAAAAAATCGATACCGGCCAGCGCATGGTCGATATCGCGGAGCCGCTCGTGGCTTACCTCACCGATAAAACGCAAGGTAAGATGCAGCCGTTCGGGTGAAATCCAGCGCGCGCCGGGAATACCGCCGCAGATCAGCCCAAGCCGCTGCTGCAATTCGGATGGCAGGCCAATGGCAACAAAAATCCGGGCCATAAAAATCCCTTATTTTGAGACGCCCAAGCGCGATGCGGGGAACAGCGCTATCCTGACTGTAACAACGCAATCACATATGGCGCGATTCGTTCAACAATGATCTCCACCCCCGCAGCATTGGGGTGAATCATGTCAGCTTGATTTAACCGCGGATCCGCCGCGACGCCTTCGAGGAAAAAAGGATAAAGCGGCACCTCATATTCCGCTGCGACACTTGCAAAAACCGCATTGAAGGCATCGGCATAATCGCGCCCCATATTGGGCGGCGCCCACATCCCCGCAAGCAGCACCGGCAAGCCGCGCGCGCGCAACCGTTCCACGATCTGGCGCAGATTTTCCTCCGTCAGTGCCGGCGACAGCCCACGCAAGGCATCATTGCCGCCAAGTTCGACGATAACCGCATCCGCATCCGCGCCAATCGACCAGTCGAGCCGCGCAAGCCCGCCCGCCGTCGTATCGCCCGAGACCCCGGCGCCTTCCACTTCCACCGCATGGCCAAGCGCTTTGAGATGCGCTTCAAGCCGTGCGGGAAACGCCTCTTTTTCGCTGAGCCCGTATCCGGCGGTCAAACTGTCCCCCAGAATGACAAGCCGCTGCACAGGTTCAGAGGCAGAGGCGGTGGAAACGGAAACCACCGGCAGGATCAGAAGTAGCAGCGCCCACAGAACCAGTGCATTCGCAGCCCGGCGCCGTACTGTGCCATTGAAAATATTCAAGTTGGGGATATGTTCTGACATAAGCTTTCTCAACGGACACAGACCTTGCCCCAGCCAATCATCGCCTTCGACAATCTGCATCTAACATTGGGAAGTCGTGCCGGGCAGGTCAATATCCTGCGCGGCATCGATCTGGAGATTGCGCCGGGCGAGGCGATCGGCCTGATCGGCCCGTCGGGTTCGGGCAAGTCCAGCATGCTGATGATGATGGCGGGCCTTGAGCGGCCAAGTTCGGGCCGCATTCTGGTCGCCGGCCAGGATCTTGGCGCGATGGATGAGGATGCGCTGGCCCGGTTCCGGCGCGATACAACCGGCATCGTGTTCCAGTCCTTTCACCTTGTTCCCACCATGACCGCACTTGAAAATGTCGCCGTGCCGCTTGAGCTGGCCGGCCGGCGCGACGCCTTTGATCGGGCCGCGCGCGAACTTGCCGCCGTCGGACTGAGCGACCGGGCGGACCATTATCCGGGGCAGCTTTCAGGCGGTGAGCAGCAGCGCGTGGCGCTGGCCCGCGCGGTCGCGGGCAATCCGCAGATCCTGCTTGCCGATGAACCGACCGGCAATCTTGACCAGGCGACAGGCGCGCAGATTATCTCGCTGATGTTTGCGTTGCGCGAACGCAGCGGCGCGACACTGATGCTGATCACCCATGATCCTGCGCTTGCCGGCTTGTGCGACCGGGTCGTGCATCTGCGCGATGGCAAGATCGACCGCATCACCCCCGGCGCGGCAACAGGCAAGCCGGACGTGATAGCGCAGCCCCGCGCGCAGACCGGCACGGGAAACTGACGCCCCGGTATGCAGACTGCCCCCGCCAGCAGACCCGCGACACATCGCGGTGCTTTTCCCGGGCAAGGGCTGCCTGTCTTCCTGCGCATCGGCCTGCGTGAGCTGCGCGGCGGGCTGAAAGGCTTCCGGATATTTCTCGCCTGCCTTGCATTGGGGGTCGCCGCCATTGCCGCGGTCGGATCGGTCGCAAGCGCCATCAGCCGCGGGATCGAGGCGGAGGGGCAAATCCTGCTTGGCGGCGATGTCGATCTGCGGCTGAGCTACCGCGCGGCAACGGCGCGCGAAATCGACCATCTCACGCAGACGGGTACGGTATCGGTCAGTCACGAACTGCGCGCGATTGCCAAGAACCCGGCGAATGACGCGCGCACCCTGGTCGAGCTGAAAGCGGTGGATGGCAATTACCCGCTTTACGGGGCGATCACATTGCGCGATGGCACTGCGATTGCCCGGGCACTCGGACAGCGGGATGGTTATTGGGGCGCGGTGATCGAGGCCCCCCTCGCCGAGCGTCTGTCGGCGCAACCGGGCGATCTGCTGCAGATCGGCGAGCTGCAATACAGGCTTACCGACATCATCGCGCGTGAGCCTGACCGGCTTGCCGGCGGGATGGCGTTGGGCCCGCGCGTGATGATCAGCGGCGATAGTCTGGATGCTACCGGGCTTGTGCAGCCGGGCAGTCTGATCTGGCGGCATTACCGGGTGAAACTGGCCGATGGCGTATCGCTGCCGGACTGGATTGCCGATCTGAAGGCGCGCTTCCCGGATGCGGAATGGCGGCTGCGGACACGCGATAACGGCGCCCCCGGCGTGCGCCAGTTCGTTGAACGGATGTCGCTGTTCCTGACTCTGGTCGGGCTGACGGCGCTGATCGTTGGCGGCGTCGGGGTCGGCAATGCGGTGCGCGGCTATCTGGAGCGCCAGCGCGACACAATCGCCACCCTGAAATGCCTGGGCGCGACAGGCGGGACGATCTTCCGGATCTATCTGACCCAGATCCTCATCCTTGCTTTTTTCGGTGTCTGTATCGGACTTGCGATCGGCGCGGGCGCACCGCTTTTGCTTGAAACCCTGCTGGCCGATCGGGTCCCGATCCCGACGCGTTTCATGCTGTATCCGCAACCGCTTGTCGAGGCGGCGGCTTTCGGGCTGATCACCGCGCTGAGCTTTGCCGTCTGGCCGCTGGCGCGGGCCCGCGAGATTTCGCCCGCCGGGCTGTTCCGCGCACTTGTTGCACCCGAGCGGCATCTGCCACGCTTGCCCTATAGATCGGAAGAGCACACGTCTGAACTATAGGGCAAGCGTGGCAGA
>CALAQW010000069.1 GCA_937888955.1 uncultured Alphaproteobacteria bacterium
ACAGTAAGCCGGACCGTCCAGGGCAATGGTGAGAGGCACAGGCCGTCATGCGTATTTTTTCGCATGCCGGTTTGAAAGTCACAGTCAGGACCATTTTGCAGTGCTTTCAAGCTTTACAGCCATGCGGGAAATCGCTTAGGAATCAAGCAGCCCCGTAATATTTTTTACATAAATCAGCAATTTGCCTGTGGGGTAAACCGCGTACGCTACGGCCCCCTTTCTCAAGGCGTCAGGCTGGCATAAGGCGTTAGGCTGGCATAAGGTGAATTGCTGGCGCAAGGCGATCACGCCTGCGGCACTCAATTGGGGGGGCCTGATCAGGGCCTTGTTTCTGGACGGCGGCAGCTCCTGCTGCCCCAAATGGAAGGATAGAACGCGAATGGCGAAGATCAGGGTGGCGATCGCAGGTGTTGGAAACTGCGCCAGCTCTTTGATTCAAGGCATCACCTATTACGCGGATGGCGAACATGCGGCCAGTGCGGGTTTGATGCATCCTGATATCGGTGGCTGGAAACCCTGTGATATCGACATTGTCGCAGCCTTCGATGTCGACCGCCGCAAGGTCGGTCGGCCGCTGGAGGAAGCGATCTTCGCCAAGCCGAACTGCACCATGGTGTTTCAGTCGGAACTGCCCGCCTCAGGCGTGACGGTGCAGATGGCGCCGATTCTCGATGGTATCGCGCCGCATATGGCTGATTATGACGATGATGAGGCATTTCGTGCGGCGGATGCAGAGCCTGTGGATGTTGCGCAGAGCTTGCGCGACAGCGGGGCTGAGGTGCTGATCTGCTATCTGCCTGTCGGGTCGGAGCAGGCGGTCCGTCATTATGCGCGTGCCTGCCTTGATGCAGGTGTGGCGATGGTCAATTGCGTGCCGGTATTTATTGCGTCGGACCCTGAATGGGCCGAGAAGTTCACCAAGGCCGGCATTCCGATCATCGGTGATGATATCAAAAGCCAGGTGGGCGCGACGATTGTCCACCGTTCCCTGACGCGGCTGTTCGGGGATCGCGGTTATCTGCTTGATCGCACCTATCAGCTCAATACCGGCGGTAATACCGACTTCCTGAATATGCTGGCGGTCGAGCGGCTGAAGTCGAAGAAAACCTCGAAAACCGAATCGGTGCAGTCGCAGCTTGATGCGCGGCTTGAATCGAAAAATATTCATATCGGCCCGTCTGATTATGTTCCCTGGCAACAGGATAACAAGGTCGCCTTCATCCGCATGGAAGGTATTGGCTTTGGCGGTGCGCCGATCGAACTTGAGATGCGCTTGTCTGTGCAGGACAGCCCCAATAGCGCGGGTGTCGTGATTGATGCGGTGCGGTGTGCGCGGCTCGCGCTTGAACGCGGACAGGCCGGTCCGATCGAGGCGCCGTCAGCTTATTTCATGAAAAGCCCGCCCCGGCAGATGCGCGATTCGGTCGCGCATGATGCCTGTGAGGCCTTCATCGCTGGCGAAGATACAAAGGACGGCGTTGTCGCGCAGGTCAAGATGACCGAAGTCGCGGCGGAATAGCGGGTAATTCCAAAGCGTTTGTCGCGGCGGCTAGTCAAGCTGGTTCTCATGATCCGCGCTTAATGCCGCCGCATCGACGCCAATCGGGTTATCCAGCAATTCGCATCCCGCCGCGCGCAATGCGGCAAGCGCTGCGATATTCACCGCATAGCGGGTCTGAAAATATCCCTGGCTTGGCGTCCAGTAGCGCAGTCCCAGTACAACTCCGCCATAGGTGAAATCGTGAATGCCGATCTGCGGTTGCGGCTCGTCGCAGACATTGATTTGTGCGGCGATCATATCGCGCAGGCTTGCCACCGCCGCATCGATCTGTGTGTCCGCAGCAACGGCGATACGCGTCTCGACAACCCGCTGGTCGAATGAATTGACGATAATCTGGCCGACGATTTCCTTGTTGGGAATGGTGATCTTTTCCCTGTCCTCACCGGTCAGAACGGTGGCTGCCAGGGTGATTTCCTCGACCACGCCGCTGACCCGGCGCACCGTGATCGTGTCGCCCACGATGAAGGGACGCGTCAGAATGATCGCAAGCCCCGCCCCGTAATTCGACAAAGGCCCCTGAATGGCAAGGGTCAAACCGAAAGCAGAAGCACCGGCCAGGGCAATCAAGGGTGCGATGGATATCCCGAAATTGCCAAGGGTGATGATAACCAGCATCGCCAGCAGCAAAATCCGCATGACATTGCCGATAAAGACCGACAATGTCTGATCGATATTGCGATTGAGTGCGAATTGTGCGGTTTTCGCGCCGGCCCAACTTGTCAGCTTCAGCCCGATCAGGAAAATGATGAGCGAGCCGAGAATCTGGAAACCGTAGGCAACCGCGAATTCGGTGACCTTATCGATGATCGTTCCGGCTGTATCCAGATTGATTTCCAAATCGTTCATATCAAATCGTTCATCACAAATCGTTTGTCGCTGCGGCATTCACGGCAAATGCGGCGGCCGCGTTAATTTAATGTCGCCTTTATGCTGTCGGCTGGTCGCCAAACATCTGACGGAACTCGTCGGTTGAATTGACCTTGGGGAATGCGGCATCGGGAATTGGATATCCCAGGAACTTGCAAAGCGGTGCCCAGCCTTCCGCGACATTGTAAACAAGCAGCCTTTCGGGCGCGATCACCTCGCGCACTTTCCTGTTATGGGCTTCATAGACCGCAATCGCTGTTTCCTTGTCATGCTGCTGTCCCTGAAAGGTGCCGTCGATAATGATTTTTTCGGCCATGCGGCCGCGATCTTCACCTGCCATGTCGTTATTTCGCTGCCGGACGAGCGGGCTGAAAATTGTGTTTTGCGTACTTTCGAACCAGCTTTCTGAATCACGAACGGTCAGGATCACGCGTGCCTTCGGATAATATTCGGCAAGTTCGCGGTAAAAGGCCGCAGCGGGCCAATCGACAGTTGCGCCATAGCCTGCGAATATCTGGTCCCAATCAACCGGTCCGCCATCAGCGGCCTGTTCCCAGGCGGCGGCAAATTGCGGGTTGGCGATAATCTCGACCATATGGTAGCAGCGGCCAACCCCGAGCATTTCGAGTGCGGCTTTTAGCGAAAGGGTGCCGGTGCGGCCAAACCCCGCGCCGATGACAGATAAAGCCATGTGGTGATCCAGAAGAAAATTGCACGCAAGATGAGTTTAGCGGATCGTGACCGGATATGAAATGCGTTGCACCCGCCGGGCGTGGGGCAAAGCTGTGGCTTAAGACGCGGTCTCGTCAAGCGTCAGCAGATTATATTTCAGCATCCAGCCGACCGTCCGTATCAGCGTTTGCACATCGAGTTGTGCAAATGCGCTGCACACATCATCCAGCCGGCAGCTGTTGCTGGCCGCAATGAAATCCAGCACGGCATCCGCTTCTTCGTCATCGAGAAATATCAGTCCGGCGATCCGGACAAGCCCGTTATTGCGCAGATTACTCCGGGTTTGCGCATCTGCCGCAGGGTGCAGCGCCAGCCGCGTATTGCCGGTCAAAGGCCGGCTTGGATAGGTGGAAAAGCGGCGGAAGGGGTCTTGCCGTCTTGGGTCGTGCGTGATGTTTCCACATTTTGTCTGTTGCGGCGTTTCCTGTGTGGCGGCAGCCATGCGGCGCGCGGCAAGTTCTGCCCAAAGCGCCTGATAGCTGCTGATAATGTGAGGCCAGTCGTAGCGTGTTCTGGCACGCGCCTGTCCGCACGCGCCCATGGCGCGGCGTAGTTCAGGGTCGCGCGCAAGCTGCACGCACCGATCTGCGCAGGCATCGATATCGACAGCGACCGCCTGACTTGTACTTGCGCAATAACCGCCATAGCCACCGGTGCGCGTTGCATAACGTCGCGCGATGTCATCCCCTGCGGCGATGACGGGCATGCTTGTCGGTATAAGAAACCCGTCCTGCCCGTCGCGGATCGTATCGCGATACCCGTCCCAGTCGCTTGCCACAACAGGCAGACCCGCCGCCATCGCTTCAAGCGGGGTCAGCCCGAAGCTTTCCTGTATATTGTCGGGCAATGACAGGAAGATATCCGCGACATGCCAGATGTGACGTCTGATATCAGGGGCCCGTCCGTCGAGGAAAATATGCTTGACCGAGGGGGCAAGCTCCCGCGCGCCCTTGATGAACAGATCCTGATACTGTTCGCTGGAAAACCATCCCGCCTGAATGAGGACCGGCGTGCGGCCAAGCGCTTTCGCCACCTTCTCCAGCGCGAGATAGAGAGGGGCAGGGTTTGACTTCTCAACCGGGTTGAGCCGGCCGACATAGAGAAACACGATATCGTCGGCTGCAATGGCATGCTGGCTGCGGAAAGCCGCGCACCATGGTCCGGTTTCCCCGCTTGGCGCGAATTCCGCGCAATCGATGCCAAGCGGTATGACAGGAAGTTGCGGCAGGATAGCGGGCCTGGCGGCTTCAAACCGGGTGCCAAGATAATCTCCCCATTCCTCAAGCAGGTCGACGATGACCTGCTTTATGGCCTGCGATGTGCAGATCAGCGCGTCCCACTCGCGCACCGGGGCAATCATCAGATCGGCGATACGATCGATAACCGGATATTCCGCGATGGCATGGGTAATCCCGCACAGGCTGTAATGCGCATCGCCATGTGCCGCACGTTGCCAGGCCAGTTCGGCGATGTTGGGGGCGGCCCGGAAAAGACAGCCTGGTGTTTCGAGTTCTCCGTTCGCGATAAACGGGATCCACCGGGTTTGGTGATTGTAATCCGCGAGTTTCGCGCACAGCGCATTGAATTCGTCGTACTGGCTTTCCCGTGCGGCATGGCAATAGAAACAATCCACGCCACCGAAGCGCAGAAAAGCCCGCAACAAGCCCTCATTGGCTGACAAACGGCCTGTCAGGCGGTCGCTGGCGGTCGAGAAATTCGCCGGTTGATAATAGATCGCGGCATTTGGCCGCCTTTGTCCGCGCGTCATGTTATCGCGAGCTCCCCACTATCCAAACGACAGGTGACAGGCGGGGTGTGTGCGATACCGCGATCATCGGTCAGTCTGTCAGATCGTCCCAGATCTCTTTGACTTTTGCGAAAAAGCCATGGGATTCAGGTGACGTCTCGCTACTGCCGCCTTTCTCGAATTCCTCAAGCAGCTCTTTTTGTTGCTTGGTGAGGTTAACCGGGGTTTCCACGACAAGTTCGATATACAGATCGCCGTGACCAAGGCCGCGCAGCGCAGGCATGCCCTTGCCGCGCAGCCGGAACTGGCGACCGCTCTGACAGCCTTCGGGCACCGTTACCCGCGCCTTCTTGCCCGCCATGGTCGGCACCTCGATATGTCCGCCGAGCGCTGCGCGGGTCATGGAAATCGGGACCCGGCAGAAAAGATCCGCGCCATTGCGCTGGAAAATCGGATGCGGGGTCACCGAGATGAAAATGTACAGATCGCCGCTGACATTGCCCTGAATGCCAGCTTCTCCCTCACCGGATAGACGGATCCGGGTCCCTTCCTCGACACCGGCGGGAATATTGACATTCAGTGTACGTTCTTTTTGTACGCGGCCCGCCCCACGACATGCGCCGCAGGGTGTTTCGATGACCGTGCCGCGCCCGTTACAGCCCGGACAGCTCCGCTCGATCGTGAAAAACCCCTGTTGCGCGCGGACCTTGCCGCTACCATCGCAGGTCGGGCATGTGCTTGGCTGTGTGCCCGGCTCGGCGCCTGTGCCGTGACAGGGTTCGCAGCTGACCGATGTCGGGATATGCAGGGTTTCCTGTTTGCCGCGAAACGCTTCCTCAAGCGAAACCTCAAGGTTATAGCGTAAATCAGCGCCGCGGCCGCGATTGCCGCCGCGCCGGCCGCCACCCATGAAATCGCCGAACAGATCGTCGAAAACATCTGACAGGTCGGTAAAGCCGAACCCGCCGCCGCCATGCCCGTTGCCCATTCCGCCATTTTCAAAGGCCGCATGGCCATAGCGGTCATAGGCGGCCCGCTTCTGGTCATCCTTCAGAATGTCATAGGCTTCGTTGATTTTCTTGAAAGTGGTTTCGGCCTCGGGATTATCGCGGTTGCGGTCGGGATGATGTTCCTTCGCCAGCTTGCGATAAGCCTTCTTTATGACTTCGGGGGATGCGCCGCGATCCACCCCAAGCGTTTGGTAAAAGCATTGCCTGGTCATAATTCTTGTTTGCTATCGCCGTGTCAGAAATTGTGTCGGGTTTTAAAGACAAGCGGCAGGGCGTCACACAACGCCCTGCCGGTTTGTCTTGATTTTCGGCAACTATGCGGCATGCCGACGGCACTATCCGCTGTCAGGTCTGATTTTTCTTGTCGTCGTCGACTTCTTCGAAGTCGGCATCCACGACATCGTCATCACCTGCCGCCGCTGTTTCGCCCTCAGGGGGCTGGGCCGCGTCCTGCTCCTGGCTGTACATGGCCTCGCCGAGTTTCATCGAGGCTTCCATCAAAGCCTGGATTTTCGGTTCCAGCACATCCTTGCCCGCATTCTCGTCCTCAAGCGCGGACCGCAAATCAGCAATCGCGGTTTCAATTGTCTGCTTGACGTCAGCGGGCGCCTTGTCGCCGGCATCGGTCAATGTCCGCTCGGTCGTGTGGATTGCCTGTTCCGCCTGATTGCGGATTTCCACGCTCTCGCGCCGCTTCTTGTCTTCCTCGGCATGCGATTCGGCATCCTTGACCATCTGTTCGATCTCGGCATCGCTGAGACCGCCCGAGGCCTGGATCTGGATATGCTGTTCCTTGCCGGTGGCCTTGTCTTTCGCGCTGACATTCACAATGCCGTTTGCATCGATATCGAAGGTTACCTCGATCTGCGGCACACCACGCGGTGCGGCCGGGATGCCGACCAGATCGAACTGGTTGAGGAACTTGTTGTCCGCGGCCATTTCGCGCTCGCCCTGGAACACACGGATGGTCACTGCCGACTGATTATCCTCGGCGGTCGAGAATGTCTGGCTTTTCTTGGTCGGGATGGTGGTGTTCTTGTCGATCAGCCGGGTGAACACCCCGCCCAGGGTCTCAATCCCCAGTGACAGCGGCGTCACGTCGAGCAGCAGCACATCCTTGACGTCGCCCTGCAGGACGCCCGCCTGAATGGCGGCACCCATCGCGACCACCTCGTCGGGATTGACGCCCTTGTGCGGTTCACGGCCAAAGAAGCCCTGCACGACTTCACGTACCTTGGGCATCCGTGTCATGCCGCCAACCAGCACCACCTCATCAATATCGCCAGCGCTAAGCCCGGCATCCTTCAGCGCGGTCTTGCACGGCTGAACGGTGCGCTGGATGAGATCATCGACAAGCGATTCCAGTTTTGCCCGGCTCAGCTTCATCGTCAGATGCTTCGGGCCGGTCTGGTCAGCGGTGATAAAGGGCAGATTGATTTCGGTCTGCGTCGTCGAGGACAGCTCGATTTTCGCTTTTTCAGCTTCTTCTTTCAGCCGTTGCAGCGCCAGCTTGTCGTTGCGCAGATCGATGCCGTTCTCCTTCTGGAATTCGGTCGCAAGGTAATCGACAATCCGCATGTCGAAATCCTCACCGCCCAGGAAGGTGTCGCCATTGGTGGATTTCACCTCGAACACCCCGTCGCCGATTTCCAGCACCGACACATCGAAAGTGCCGCCGCCCAGATCGTAAACGGCGATTACCTTGCCTTCTTCCTTGTCCAGCCCATAGGCAAGCGAGGCGGCGGTCGGCTCATTGATGATGCGCAGCACTTCGAGCCCGGCGATCTTGCCGGCATCCTTGGTGGCCTGACGCTGTGCATCGCTGAAATAGGCGGGAACAGTGATAACCGCCTGCGAGACGCTCTCGCCGAGATAGGATTCGGCGGTTTCCTTCATCTTCTGCAGGATGAAGGCGGAAATCTGGCTGGGCGAATATTTCTCGCCATCGACTTCCACCCAGGCATCGCCATTGTCAGCCTTGCTGATTTTGTAAGGGACGAGCTTCGCGTCTTTCTGAACCGTCGGATCATCGAAATTACGTCCGATCAGGCGTTTGATCGCAAACAGCGTCCGTTCCGGATTGGTGACAGCCTGGCGCTTGGCGGGCTGGCCCACAAGCCGCTCGCCATCGTCGGTGAACGCAACGATTGACGGGGTCGTCCGCGCGCCTTCGGCATTCTCGATAACTTTGGGGTTTGACCCGTCCATGATGGCGACGCAGGAATTTGTCGTCCCGAGGTCAATACCGATAACTTTTGCCATGATCATTTACTCCCGCGGCAGATTGACCGGGCCTTAAAGAGCACCCTCGCCAATCCCCAATTGTTCCATTTGATCAGTTGCGCGCCAGAAGGGACAGCCCCGCTGACGCGACCACTCGCTGGGTATATAGGATTGTCACCATTGCACCGCAACCTCGCTGTCGCGGCAAATGCTACAAAAAAGACTCAAAACCGGTGCTTTTGCGCGACATAACTGTCGCATTTCTGTTGCATTGTCGCAGCTTGACCGGTGCGGGTGACACATGGCTCAGGCCGAGGTGTCGAGCTGGCTGCCCGGCGCCTGACCGCTTTCTGTTTGGCCATTTTCGCTTTGCGTGGCCGTACCGCCCTTGGCGACGCCGACCATCGCGGGCCGCAGCAACCGTTCGCCGATCAGATAGCCGGTCTGGACCACCTGCACCACAGTGCCGTCCGGTTGTCCGGTGCCGGGGGCTTCGAACATGGCCTGATGGAAGTTCGGGTCGAATTTTTCGCCCTCGGGATGAATAGGCTGGATGCCGTGCCGTTCAAGTACCTGAAGCAGCTCCTTTTGGGTAAGCTTCACCCCTTCCATCAGGGTTTGCAGCGTTTCGCCGCCTGCACGCTGCGCTTCCTCGCTCACGCTGTCGATGGCGCGGGCGAGATTGTCGGGCACAGACAGCAGGTCGCGCGCCAGATTGCTGATACCGTATTTGCTGGCATCGGCCTTTTCCCTGGCTGCCCGGCGGCGGACATTTTCCGCCTCCGCCGCCGCGCGCAAGGCCTGATCCTTGAGGGCTGCAATCTGTGCCTGCAAGTCGGCGATCACTTCGTCGGGCGATAATTCAGCGGATGATGGCTCTGCGGTGTGGTCCGCCTTATCGGTGGCCTGCGTGTCTTCCGGCCGGGCATCGGCATTGGGCGCCGCCGCCGGGTCGGCGCTTGCGTCAGTTTCCTTGCCTGTCTCGGAAGCTGAATGCGGTGTACCCATCCTGTCCTCTTCCCGAGCCGGTTTTTCGTCTTCCTGACCGTGCGGTTCCTGCGATTGCGTCATAAGGTCCTCTCAATAAAGCATGTGCGGCGATTGCGGTTGCTGCGGGCAAGGCAGGTTTCCGTGCCACATACCGCTAGCCGCCGTCAATGAATCGGCGAATCGGCGCGTGCCAGGCAACAGTCGGAAGCCATTGCCCGACGCGCGGGTCGTCAACGCAAAAGCTGACCGATCACCTTGGCGGTGTAATCGACCATCGGGATAATCCGCGCATAATTGAGCCGCGTCGGGCCGATCACGCCGATCGCGCCGACAACCTGTTCGCGTGCATTCATATAGGGTGCAATGATCACAGATGAACCCGACAGGCTGAAAAGCTTGTTCTCCGCGCCGATGAAAATGCGCACGCCATCCGCCTGTTGCGACAGTTCGAGCAATTGCACGAGGTCCTGCTTGCGTTCCAGATCATCAAACAGAACCCTGATGCGTTCAAGATCCTCGGCCCCCTGAACTTCCTCAAGCAGGTTCGAGCGGCCGCGCACGATCAGCGCGCTGCCGCCCTCGCTTGCCTTGCCACCCCAGGTCGCGAGCCCGGCTTCGACGACCTTGCTCGTCAATTCGTCGAGTTCGGCCTTGCGGGCTTCAAGTTCGCCCAGAATATCGGTACGCGCTTCCGCAAGGGTGCGGCCAAGGACCCGTGCGTTCAGATAGTTTGTCGCCTGGGTGATAGCCGAGGGCGTCATGCCCTGCGGCAGGCCGATGATCCGGTTTTCGACACTGCCATCCTCGCTGACCAGGATGACCAGCGCCTGCTCGGGGCCTGTCTGGACGAATTCGACATGCTTGAGCGGCGCTTCCTTCTTGGGCGACAGAACAAGCCCCGCGCAGCGCGACAGACCAGACAATCGGGTCGTGGCATCGGACAGAATATCCTCAAGCCGTGCCGCAGAGCCGGCAACCGATGTCTCGATCTGGCGGCGCTCCTGTTCGGTCAGATTGCCGACTTCCAGCATCGCATCGACGAACATGCGCAGTCCCGCATGGGTCGGAATCCTGCCCGCGCTTGTATGCGGCGAATAGATCAGCCCCAGTGTCTCGAGTTCCTTCATCACATTGCGGATCGAGGCGGGGCTCAGGCTCATTGGTAGATGAGCGCTGATCGTTTTCGATCCCACCGGACTGCCATCGGCGAGATAGGCTTCGACAAGTGAGCGGAATATATGACGCGAGCGTTCGTTCAGTTCTTTAATCATGATTGTCTGGACCCCCCGTCAGCGGCACGTTACAGAAGGGTGATAATAAGATTTATCCAATTGAGCAAAATATCAAGGAATCTTCATGCAGCCAATTGAGCGTCCCTCCGGTCGTGCCGCCGATGAAATGCGTCGGATCGATCTGGAACCGGGCTATTCGCATCAGGCCGAAGGCTCGTGTTTCACCAGATTCGGCAATACGCATGTGCTGTGCACCGCCAGTCTTGAGGACCGTGTCCCGCCCTTTCTGCGCAATAGCGGTCAGGGCTGGGTCACAGCCGAATATGGCATGCTGCCGCGATCGACCAATGAACGCATGCGGCGCGAGGCAGCAGCCGGAAAGCAGGGGGGGCGCACGGTCGAGATACAAAGGCTGATCGGCCGGTCCCTGCGCGGTGTGGTCAGTTTCGACGGGATGGGGGAACGTCAGATCGTTGTCGATTGCGATGTCATTCAGGCGGATGGCGGCACCCGGACAGCGGCGATTACCGGCGGCTATGTGGCGCTTTATCAGTGTTTTGCCTGGATGAAGACGCGCGGCATGATCGAGGAGATTCCGATGATCGATTCGGTGGCCGCGATTTCCTGCGGTATCTATCGCGGTGTGCCGGTGCTCGATCTCGATTATCCTGAGGACAGTGAAGCGGACGCGGATGCGAATTTCGTGATCACCGGCAAGGGCGGCATAGTCGAAATACAGGGAACAGCGGAAACCGTGCCATTTTCGGAAGCCCGGTTTCTTGATCTGCTGAAGCTTGCGCAGCAGGGGATCGCAGAATTGACCGCCTTGCAACAGGCGGCAGTTGCGGCGCTATAGCCGATGGCGCGCCGGTTCGACGGATCGACACTGATCGTTGCCAGCCACAATGCGGGCAAGGTGCGGGAAATTTCCGATCTGCTGCGGCCGTTTGCGGTCGATGTCCGTTCGGCGGGCGAGCTTGGCCTGGCCGAGCCCGAGGAAACCGGTCAGACATTTGCCGAAAATGCAGAGCTGAAAGCCCGTGCCGCGGCGCAGGCCGCGCGGTTGCCCGCGCTGGCCGACGATTCGGGCTTGTGTGTGGTGGCGCTTGACGGGGCGCCGGGGATCTATTCCGCCCGCTGGGCCGGGCCGGACAAGGATTTCGCTGTCGCCATGGCGCGGATCGAACGTGAACTTCTTGACAGGGGCACAGCACAGCAGGACTGGCGCGCCTATTTCGTCTGCGCCCTGTCGCTTGCCTGGCCTGACGGGCATTGCGAAACCTTTGTCGGGGAGGTGCATGGGCAGCTTGTCTTCCCCGGCCGTGGCGACAAGGGGTTCGGTTATGATCCGATTTTCATTCCCGATGGCTATGCCCAGAGCTTTGGGGAGATGGAACCCGATGCCAAACATGCCATCAGTCACCGCGCGGCGGCGTTTGCGCAACTGATCGCCGCCTGCTTTCCTGACGCCCCTGATGCCAGTGCCTCCAGAGCCGATGCGGACCCTCGCGCAAACTGACCAGATATCCGGTG
>CALAQW010000070.1 GCA_937888955.1 uncultured Alphaproteobacteria bacterium
CGGTGCCGCCGGGCAGCACGATCATCGTGCCGCGTAATATCGCGCCGCTCGATTTCCTGACTGTCCTGCCGCAATTGACCACGGTGCTGGGACAGTTGGCGCTGACGACAGCCGCGCTGAATGCTATCGTCACTGACGATAATTAGTCGGGCCCTTGGGGCAAATAGCTGCTGTTAACCGCGCAGCGCGCCGCCGGTGGCGTGTGTCACCTTTTCGACAAGCTTTGCCGCGATCGCATCGATTTCAGCATCCGTCAGTGTTTTATCCGACGGCTGGACCGTGATACTGATCGCAAGGGATTTCTTGCCTGCCGGCACATGCTCGCCTTCATAAAGATCGAATAGCCTGACATCCTGAATAAGTGGGTCAGCGCCGGCAGCTGCCGATAATACCGCATCGGCTGGAATATCTGTATCCAGAATAAATGCGAAGTCGCGTGTCACAGCCTGCAGATCGGACGCCGAAAGCGGTCCGCGTGATGTCGTTGTGCGCCGTTTAGGCAGCGGCAGCGCATCGAGAATGACCTCGAATCCCACGACAGATTCCCTGATCTCGAAATGATCAAGAATTCGGGGGTGAATTTCACCGAAATGGCCAAGAATATTTTTTGGCCCCAGCCGGATAACGCCCGACCGGCCCGGATGGTACCAGTCCGGCGCATCCGCGGTGACATGCATTTTCCTTACCGCGCCGCCAAGCGCCTCAAGGATGGCGAGGGCATCCGCCTTCACGTCGAAAATATCGGCCTGCCGCTGCCCGCCGGTCCAGTGACGCGGGCAATAATCGCCGAGCCGGATGCCGGTTGCCGCGCAGGACTGCTCATCGGGGGTGTCGCCGGCATATTGCGGGCCGACCTCAAACAGCCCGAAACTGTTCTGTCCCCTGTCGGCGTTGCGTTTTGCGGCGGCAAGCAAATTGGGCAACAGGCCCGGCCGCATTGCACCAAGCTCGGACGAGATCGGATTGGCAAGCATGAGCGCGGGCTGTCCGCCGCCGAATAAAGCGGCATGGTCGCTGCTGGTGAAAGACCATGTCACAGCTTCATGCAGGCCACGCCCCGCCAGACAACGCTGGGCCCAGCGAATGCGCCGCTGCGCGATGGACAGAACCGGCGCGGGATTGGCAAATGCGGGCAGCGCCGTCACAGGCAGCCGGTCAAGCCCTTCGATGCGGGCAATTTCTTCGATGAGATCGGGCTCGCCATGGATGTCAGGGCGCCAGCTTGGCGGTTGCACCATGATCGGGACCAACGCGGCGTCGACGGAAAAACCGAGCGATTCCAGGATCTGAACGCTGCGGGCATCGGTGATATCCATGCCGGTCAGCTGCCGCACCCGCTCAGGCCGGAAGGCGATTGGCGCGGCAAGTGGCGGGGGTGTGCCCGCAACCGCAATCTCTGTCGCGCGCCCGCCGCAAATCTCAACCACCATCTGTGTGGCAAGCTCAAGCCCTGGTATCACGAAGGCGGGGTCGACACCGCGCTCGAACCGGTAACGCGCGTCCGATTCAATGCCAAGCTGCCGCCCGGTCGCAGCCGTCCGCACCGGATCGAAATAAGCCGATTCGATCAGGACATTGACGGTGTCGTCTGTGCTGCCGGTGGCGTCGCCCCCCATAATGCCGCCAAGCCCGATAGCGCCGCTGTCATCGGCGATGACACAGGCCTCGGGCGTGAGGGTATAGTCATTGCCGTCAAGCGCGCGCAGCGTCTCGCCTGCTGTGCCCGGGCGGACGGTGATGCCGCCTTGCAATTTATCCGCATCATAGACATGCAGCGGCCGGCCGCGGTCAAAGCTGATATAATTGGTGATATCGACAAGCGCGGAAATCGGCCGCAGGCCGATCGCTTCGAGCCGGCGTTGCAGCCAGGCGGGGCTCGGGCCGTTTCTGACGCCGCTGACAAGCCGTGCGGCAAAAACCGGGCAGGCATTGCTGGCAAGCGCCGCCGCGGCGATATCGACCGGCACGGCACAGGGGCCTTCGCCTTGCACCGGCGGGACGGCGCCGCTTTTCAGCCGGCCAAGACCGGCCGCGGCAAGATCGCGCGCAATCCCGTGCACCCCCAGACAGTCAGGCCGGTTCGGGGTGATCGCAATCTCGATGACCGGATCATCAAGCCCCAGCGCGTCGGCGGCCTGGCTGCCTGTCTCCGCCGTGTCGGGCAGTTCGATAATGCCGTCATGGGCATCGGACAGGCCAAGCTCGCTTTCCGAACACATCATCCCATGGGAATCGACGCCGCGGATTTTCGTTTTCTTGAGCTGCATGCCCGATGTCGGGATGGTTGATCCCGGTGGCGCAAAAACGCCTTTCAGCCCGGCGCGGGCATTCGGCGCGCCGCACACAACCTGCAAGATCTCGCTGCCGGTATCGACGCGGCATAATTTCAGCCGGTCGGCATCAGGATGCGGTTCCGCCGATATAATTTCGGCGACACGGAACGCGGCAAGGCTTGCTGCGGGGTCGGTAACCGCTTCGACCTCAAGGCCGATATCGGTAAGCGTCTCGGTAATTTCGCTGAGCGACGCATCGGTATCGAGATGATCTTTCAGCCAGGACAGGGTGAATTTCATCGGCTCAATCCTCCCGGAAGGCTCGGTATGTCCAGGGCGCTGAATCCATAATGACGCAACCAGCGCAGATCCGATTCAAAGAAATCCCGCAAGTCCGGAATGCCGTATTTCAGCATGGCAAGCCGGTCGATTCCGATTCCGAATGCAAAGCCCTGATAGATTTCAGGGTCGATCCCGCCATGGCGCAAGACAACTGGATGCACCATGCCGCAGCCAAGGATCTCAAGCCAGTCATCGCCGTCGCCGATGCTGATTTCATCGCCGCTGCGATTGCAGCCGATATCCATTTCCGCGCTGGGCTCTGTGAAGGGGAAATGGCTCGGGCGGAAGCGCATCCGCACCGTATCCACCTCGAAGAAGGCACGGCAAAAGGCATCAAGACAACCTTTCAAATGCCCCATATGGATATCCTTGTCGATGACCAGCCCCTCGATCTGGTGGAACATCGGCGTATGCGTCATATCGCTGTCGCAGCGATAGGTGCGGCCCGGCGCGATCACCCGCAATGGCGCGCCCTGCGCCTGCATGCTGCGGATCTGCACAGGCGATGTGTGGGTCCGCAATACCGGCCGTTCGCCATCGGCTTTTTCGTGGAAATAGAAGGTGTCGTGCATCTGCCGGGCGGGATGTTCGGGCGGAATATTAAGGGCGGTGAAGTTATAGAAATCGGTTTCGATATCGGGGCCGACGGCGACGGAAAAATCCATATCGGCGAAAATCGCGACGACCTCGTCGATGACCTGGGTGACCGGATGGATCGACCCTGCGGGCTCGGGCCGCACGGGCAGGGTGATATCGATCTTTTCGGTCGCAAGCCGCGCCGCCAGAGCGGCGTCATGCAGCGCGTGCGCGCGTGCGGCAATGGCATCGGCAATGTCGTTTTTCAGGGCATTGAGGACAGGGCCTTGTTCTTTCCGCTCCTCCGGGCTCATCTGCCCCAGCCCCTTCATCAACTGACTGATGCGGCCCTTCTTGCCAAGCGCTGCGACCCGAACAGCTTCCAGTGCCGCTTCATCGGCGGCATTGGCGACAGCCTCGGTCAGTTCACGCTTCAGCGTCTCGATATTGTCCATATCGTTCCTCGACATTGCTCAGGAAACCAAGAGATCAGGAAACTAAAAAGGGAGCCAGTCAGGGCTCCCTTGCAAATATCAGGATGGGGAGCCCAGATGGCTCCGGCCGGAATGGGGCTATCAGCCCAGCGCGTCGCGCGCCGTATCCACCAGAGCCTTGAAGGCCGCAGGCTCGCGCACCGCCAGATCCGCAAGCATCTTGCGGTCGACCTCGACGCCGGCGAGCTTGAGGCCGTTGATAAATCGGCCATAGGTCAGTCCATGTTCGCGTACCCCGGCATTGATCCGCTGGATCCATAAGGCGCGGAATTGCCGTTTGCGCTGCCGCCGGTCGCGATAGGCATATTGCAGCGACCGTTCCACGGCCTGATTGGCGACGCGGAATGTGTTTTTCCGGCGACCGTAAAAGCCCGAGGCCTGATCTGTGATTTTCTTGTGGCGGGCGTGCGTTGTGACGCCACGTTTGACGCGTGCCATGATCTTGTCTCCTTAACCGTAGGGCAGGAATTTTTTGATGACTTTTGCGTCCGAATCAGCAGCAATCGTGGTTCCGCGTTGATTGCGGATCTGCTTGTTCGTGCGCTTGATCATTCCGTGACGTTTATTTGCCTGGTTACGTCTTACCTTGCCGCTGGCGGTCAAGCGGAAACGCTTTTTCGCACCGCTCTTGGTCTTCATCTTGGGCATTTGGCTATCCTCTATGTTGCAGCCCGATCCCCATACGGGAAATCGGGTCGTTTCAGCCTTGTGGGGCCCCACGGCATGCCCTGTCGGCCGGGCCGCCCCCGAAAGCGCGGTTTGTAGCCGACCGCGACGATAATGACAAGAGGATGATGCGGATTTCATGCCTGCATCAGCGCGATCTGGCAGAGCAAACGCAAATGCGCAATTTGTGCCCCCTATGCCCGCAAAGCTTGTGGCAACGACAAATTAGACGCATGATTTCGTCAACATAAGACAACAAGCCCGATCAAGGGAGGGTCATATGACAAAAGTGGGAGTGTGGGGTTATGCGTATCACATCGGGATCATGTCGCGCCGGGCAGGGCTTGGGCTGATCCTTATGGGTGCGGCGATGATTGCGCTTGCGCATCAACAACTCGCGGCTGAACCGATCCGACATGCGGGGACATTGCGCGGCGACCAGCTGGTGCCAGCAGCCGATAATCGCGGGCTGGGTAGTGTGCAAACGGCGCTGACCGGCAACCAGTTGATGTGGCTTGTGAGTTTTTACGGCCTGACCGAGCCGGCGACTGCCGTGCGGCTCCTGGGGCCGGGCGAAGGTGAGATGACCGCGCAATTGCAACTCGATCTTGGTGTCAACGGGATCGACAATATCATGGCCGGAACCACAGAGTTGACGGCGTTGCAGCGCGCGGCGCTACTGGCAGGGGACTGGTATGTTCGGGTCGATACCGCCAGCCAGCCGCAGGGCGCATTACGCGGACAGTTGGAACTGTTCGACTGACGACCCGGCGCGGCAGCCGCAGCTTGCCGTTTACCCTATGCGGGGCAGACAGAACCAAGTCCCGACGGGAACGGGTTGGCCGCTGAGTCGCGCCGGCGATATATGAGTCGCGCCGGCGAGATAATAAAGGCGGAAATTTACATCCCGCCGATCTTCCGATCGGGTGTCCGGCCGGGTATTTGATCCGATCTGCTGCCGGACCGGATCTCGTATCTGATCCGGAACTTGTATCTGACAGTGCCGGTCGCCGCGCCGGTCCGGCAGGTGCTGCCGGGTTATTTCGGCGCCAGCACCATCATCATTTGCCGGCCTTCCATTTTCGGGGTCTGCTCGACCTTGCCGATCTCCTTGACGTCTTCCTGCACCCGCTCGAGCAGTTTCATGCCCAGATCCTGATGCGCCATCTCGCGGCCACGAAAGCGGATGGTGACCTTGACCTTGTCGCCGGCCTCAAAGAAGCGGTTCATCGCGCGCATTTTCACATCGTAATCATGCACATCGATATTGGGCCGCATCTTGATTTCCTTGATATCGACGGTCTTCTGCTTCTTGCGCGCCTCATTGGCTTTTTTCTGCGCCTGATATTTGAAGCGCCCATAATCGAGTATCTTGCAGACCGGCGGGTCTACATTCGGGGAAACTTCGACAAGATCAAGTCCCGCAGCCTTTGCCGCTGAGAGTGCCTCGTCAATTGAAACAACGCCTACTTGTTTTCCTTCCGCATCGATCAGTCGCACTTCCGGGACGTCGATGAAATCATTTACGCGCGGTCCCTTCCGGGACGGCGGCGCGGCAGCGGGTCTACGAGCTATGTATCTTTCTCCACTATTACCCGCATGTTCAGAGAAATGCGGGGTGTTATCAATCTGCAACCGCGCGGGGTCGCAAATCCACAGTTGATGCGCACAGAATATTCAGCCCCGCCTCAGGTGCAAGCGGAACTTCTATTCTTCCTATAGTTAATCATAAGTTGAGTTGCGCGAAAACAATATCAATAGATAAATTTGCGAGATCGTTCTGTTGCAAAATTGTAACATTTTGCCCGCGTGGCGCGCAAAGTGCGGGGGCGGATTCGGCCGAAAACAGCACAAGCGACGGGCAGCCCGCCGCCGCCGCCAGATGCATCGGCCCGGTATCGTTGCCAATGGCAAGCCGCGCATCGCGCGCCAGGCAAATGATATCGGTGAAATCCGTCCGGTCGACAAAGCTGACCGCATCGGGACAGACCTCCTCGATCTGATCGGCCAGTGCCTGTTCGGCGCCGGCGCCAAGAACCACTGGCAATATACCCTGCTTCCAAAGTGCCTGTGCCAGCCTGCCGTAATTGGCGGCAGGCCAGCGTTTGGCCGG
>CALAQW010000071.1 GCA_937888955.1 uncultured Alphaproteobacteria bacterium
ATTGAAACAACCCTTCCTTCCTGATCTGACCGGGGCGCTTAATCATGTGCTGACCTCGGAAGGGCGCGATACAGTGCCTGAAGCCGATGTCCGGCATATGGTGGGGCAGGGGGCATTGATGCTGATCCGTCGCGGAATGGCCGCGACCGGGGCGCCTGTCAGCGAGGCGGATTTACCCCGTCTTCTGGCGGCATTTCTGGAATATTACGGTCAAAATATCGCCGTGCGCAGTGCACTTTTTCCACAAGTACGTGAAGTGCTGGATTTCTTGCGCGAGCAGAAGGCGATCCTGGCGGTCTGCACGAACAAGCCGCGCGCCCTGTCGGTACCGTTATTCGAGGCATTGGCGCTTGCGGATTATTTTCCGGTCATTGTCGGGGGCGATTGCCTGCCGACACGCAAACCTGATCCGGCACATCTGCTGACGACGATTGCGCGCGCGGGCGGCAGCCCCGAACGCGCAGTGATGATCGGTGATAGTTTTGCCGATATCGACGCGGCGAAAGCCGCCTCAATTCCTTCGGTTGCGGTCAGTTTCGGCTATTCAAGCAAACCCGTCACCGAGCTTGGGGCGGACCGGATTATCGATAATTTCGCGCATCTGCCTCAGACGGTTGGGGAATTATTGTCCATGCCGCCCTCGACCGCGATCCAATCTTGACGCTTACAGGAAGCGGGCCTATAGGAAGGCACCGTTAGCTGTATCCCGGATACAGAAAATTGGGGCGATTAGCTCAGTTGGTAGAGCACCGTGTTCACATCGCGGGGGTCACATGTTCGAGTCATGTATCGCCCACCATCCTTCCTGATAATTTTACAAAATAAACTTGTTAAGCGCGTGGATGCCCATCTGCGACCGGGTTTTTCGGGCGCGCGATTGACGTATGTGGTGACATGAAAATGCCCGCACCTATTGGCGCGGGCATTTCCGTTTGGTTTTGAGCAGGTATTAAGTGTTTGTGCAAAGGTAGATTAGAACTTGATCCGGGCACCCGTCATGACCGCATCGATATCGTCAAACGTTGTGCCGACACGGTCAAGCTCATGCCGACGGTACGCCAGATAAAGATCGGTTCCGAAGTCGCTGATATTATGCACACCCGCAACGCTGTAGGAGGTGGCTTCGTCACCCAATGCGGCGCGGTCTTCCATTTCGGTATAGTCAACCGAGAAGGAGGTCTTGCCCATGGGCAGCAGGTCGGTGAAGGTCCAGCCTGCCTTGACGTAATAGTAGCTCGCTTCGCGCGCGGCACCTTTGCCTTCGGTATCGGCTGCTGCGAAAGTCAGGCTGCCGCCGCTTTTATGGGCAACCGAGATCGAGCCATTGATCAGGCTGTCCGTGCCGCCGCTGGTGCTTGAGGGATCGGAATAAGCCGCCGCGGCCTTGAGCTTGAAGTCACCCATCTTGGCAGCGTAACGCAGGGCGATATCAGCCTCGCCACCCGCGACAGCGGAGGTCGACAGCTGGAAGCCACCGAATTCCGGCGTATCGTAACGAATCCGGTCATCGCGGCTCAACCCGTCAAGGTTGCTGAACGCGCCGGCAACGGTTGTGTTAAGTGCGTCCGCGCCGGTGCACAGCCCGTCGCCATTCACGTCGGTGCAGAACAGCCCGGTGGTCGAGTTTACGAAGGCAAGACCGCCCGCCAAATCCTTAACGTCGGAATTGGTAACAACCTTGGTGCCGGACAGGTCGGATTCCGATGTGCCGTTCGAGGCGGTATCGCCCTGACCGAGTGAGACCTTACCCCAGGGGCCATCGAACCAGACTTCCATCTTGCGTTCGGTAAAACCGCCCGCGCCAACGCCGTTATCGGCGAACTGATTGACAGAGGATGACGAGTTGGATTCGATCTGAACTTCCAGGGTTGTACCCGCAGTCCAGTTTTCACCCAGCTTTGCTTTGCCCTTGAAGCGGACGCGGGTGGAGGAGTTGTCGTTATCGACGTTGTAGATGTCTTCCTTCTTGCCGT
>CALAQW010000072.1 GCA_937888955.1 uncultured Alphaproteobacteria bacterium
GGTGGCGATGCTTGTCTTGGGCAAGCATCACCGCGCATGACGAGGCGGGCTGAGGCCGGGCGGTTACATCAGCACCTCGACATGCGGGCGGGCATCGGTGCCTGTATCGATGGCCGATTTGCATTCGAACATGCGCGCGGGTTCCAGCGAATGCGCGTCAACCAGATAGCGTTTGACCCGGTTGACCCGCCGGTCGCCAAGCGCCAGCAGCGCCGCGTCGGCAACAGATGGTTCGGCAGCCTTTTCATCGCCTGCCGGCTTTGGCTTCTCCCCCTTTTCCGCGTCCTGGCCGGCAAGCGCCTCACGGTCCGCCTCGGTCACCCGGCCGCAGAAGGTCAGTTCGACCGCCGGCCGCGCCTTGAGCAGCGCCGCCACCTCGTCAAGATAGGCTGTCTGCGCATCGGGTAACGCATCCTGCCCCGGATCGAACGTCACCGGGTTGAATTTGAGCTTCGGTGTGCCCGCCAGGTTGGCGACGACCAGCACCCCGGTGACCGGGAACAGCGCGGTCAGCGTTGTCGCCACGGTCGCTTTCAGGGCCTTGCCCAGCGCCTTGTTGATCACCTGCCCGATGCCGATTTGCGGATTGTCGAGCGGCCCGCTGACCGGCAGGGACAAGGCAATGATATCGTCGGAATCACGCAGCAATGACAGGGCCGTATTGATCGGCAGGTCAATCTGCGCCTGCATCGGCGCGGCCTTGTCCTGATCCGCAACCTCCATCTTCAGCTTGCTCAGCTTCAACTGGCTGTCGGCCGTCAACTGTCCCGCCGCGACCGTGGCATCAACTTTGGCGTCCAGCCGCCCGCGTGTAAGCGCATAACCCAGATAACGCTGCGTATAGGGGGAGATAACCGGCAATTCGAGGGTTCGGACCTGCAGCACCGCATCGCCTTCCGGCGTCGCGGCGAAAGGCGCGACACTGCCGCTTGCGGTCACCGCGCCGAAATCGCGGAAATCCATCGCCAGCGTGAACGGCGTTTGCGCGTCCGGTGTCGCCATATCGAGCGCGCCGAGTTGCAGTGAGAGATTTTCCGCCGCCACACTCACCATCGGGCTGACGGCATGATCCTCGAACCGCAACCGGCTTTTCCCGTCAAGGGCAAGTTCGCCGATCCGCACGGTGAATGGTTCGCTGACGGATTTTTCTTCCCGTCCCTGCGACCCATCGGATGAGGGCGCGGTTGCCTGGCTCAGCAGCGCCGCGCTGTTCAGCATGCCATCGGCTTTGCGCACAATGGTGGCGGCAAGATCCGATATCCCGACCTTGCCGATCTCAAGCCGATGCGGCGCGGGCATGCCGATTTGTTCGACACGCAACCGGCCAAGCGCCAGAAACGCCTCCTCCGCCGGCGCTGCCTGCGCAGCCGGATTGAACACGATATCTGACACGCCGAGCGCTGCGACTGACAGCGCCTGATCCGGCTGCAACTGCAAATCCGTCACCGCGATATCGGCCATCTGGGCCTGCCCCAATGTCGGATCAGACAGCTTTACCCCCTGTCCGGCAAGATCGCCAGCCACTGACACAGGCAGTACAGCCGCCCCGTCTTGCGGCGCACTTTCGATCATGCCGCGCCAGTTCAATCTTTCCTGCTCAAAAACTGTCTTGCCCTGCGCCGCGCGCAGCCCGGTGGCACGCACCTCGCCGGCGATGGAAAATTGCGGCGCTTCCGCATCGAGGCGCGCCGCTGCATCGCCCTCCCAGCCAATTGTCGCGATCTTGAATTGCGGGGCCGGCGTCATGACGATTTCGCCATCAAGCCCGGTCAGTGCGAGCGTGCCTTGCGCATTGAGACGAGGCGCCGAAGCGTCCCGGGCCTCGAATACAAGTTTCAGATCCGCATCAAGCGCCCCGTCGATCCGCGCGCTCTCCCGCGGTACGGCGAATTGCAGCAGCGGCGACAGGCGTATGCCCGCAAGTTGCAGATTGAATGTCGCGTTCGGTGCCTGACTGAAGGCATCGAAATTACCTTGCGCTGCAAATTCACCATCACTGACTTCCAAAGACAGGCGCAATTGTGCTGACTGCTCCGAGTCCCATTGCGTCAGATTCTGCAGTTCCAGATGCGCAATCCGCAAGGGCGTCTCCCTGTCGGGTTGCGCGTAAATGACTGCCGAATTCTGAATATCGAGCCGGTCGATCCCGAACCGCCATTTGCCTGGCGCTGACGCCTCCGCCGCGTCACCATCTGATTGCGTCAGCGCGAAACCCGCGATTTCGGTCGCACCGCTCACCCCCTGTTCTACAGCCTGGACCCAAATATCCTGCAATGTGGCGGCTTCAATATGGATCCGCCGATGCCGCAATGCCAGAAAATCAAGATCGACGGCAATCAGCCCGGCGCGCAAGACTTCCTGCCTGGGCGTGTCAATGCGCAGTTCGCGCACCCGCAATTGCGCGGTGAGTGGATTGAATGTCACCCGCGCCACCTGCACATCGCGCATGTCCGGCTCGGCCAGCGCGAGGCGCACTGCCTGACCCAGTACAAATGGCCATAACACAAATAAAAAAAGCGCGACGATCGCTAATGACGTGATTGTCAGCCCTGTATAATAAACAAGCGGGTATTTACTGAAGAATTTACGCAGCGCATTCATTAACGATGATCCAGTCTTTTCATTCCATGATGGTTTTGACATAATCAAACTTTAGTAAAAACCAAGCTGGGTTAAGCGGAACCATTCACTATTCGAACAATCAAAATATATGATCGGTTCCCACCACCTGCATTGCGTAACAAAAAGGGCCTGCATTGGGATGATACGGCCACAAGATGTCAGCTGGCGCAGGGTAAGCAGCGCCGAAAATCTGAGCGCGCCGACGCTGCAACGACTATACGACTATTGGCAGGGATTGCCCAAATCGGGCATTGCGCCGACGCGGCAATCCGTCCAGCCGAGAGACCTGACATTCATGCTCGGCTGGATCAGTATCGCCCGTGTTATCGACCAGGGGGCGGATTATCGTTTCAGCCTTATCGGGTCGGAGTTTGCCGACGCGATCAAAAGCGACATGACAGGCTATCATATGTCAGAGTTGCTTCACAGCGCCTTCATGGAGCGGACACGGGCGATTTTCGATACGGTTATTCGCTATCGCACGCCCGTACAGAACGGTCCCACCCAATTGCAGATCGACAAGCGCGACCATAAACAGATCGAGTCCTTGTCCCTGCCGCTGACCCGTTCAGGGGACGAAGTCGATGCAATCCTGATCGGCATCGCGCTCGCGTAACCGGCGCGCAAGATATACCGCAATTATGCCGGGGCAGGCGCCGCACTGGATGCGCACCTGCCCCGAAATTATTATTCCGCAGCCTGACTTTCAGGCGAAGGTGTCCGCGCGCGTTCCACCTGCGATACATCGCGTACGGCACCGCGCGCCGCACTGGTCGTCAAGGCCGCATAGGCACGCAATGCCTGACTGACAACACGCGGACGCGGTGCGCCGGGGCGCCAGGCATCTGCGCCCTTCGCCTCCATCCGGGCACGGCGGGCGACAAGCTCCGCATCGCTCACCGCCACATTGATGGTACGGTCGGGAATGTCGATCTCGATCGCGTCACCTTGCTCGATCAACCCGATCGCACCGCCTTCTGCCGCCTCGGGCGAGGCATGGCCGATGCACAGCCCCGAGGTGCCGCCCGAAAAACGCCCATCTGTCAGCAGCGCGCATTTCGCCCCAAGCCCCTTGGATTTCAGATAGCTTGTCGGATACAGCATTTCCTGCATCCCCGGGCCACCCTTCGGGCCTTCATAGCGTATGATCACCACATCGCCGGGCGCGACGCCACCATTGAGGATTTTGTCGACCGCCTCTTCCTGACTTTCGCAGATCACCGCCTTGCCGGTGAATTTCAGGATATTGCTATCCACGCCTGCTGTTTTGACGATGCAGCCATCAACGGCAATATTGCCGTACAACACTGCAAGTCCGCCATCGCTTGAATAGGCATTCGCCACTGAACGGATACAACCGCCCTCGCGATCGGTATCAAGACTGTCATAACGGCGTGACTGGCTGAATGCTTCGGTCGTGCGCACCCCGCCTGGCGCGGCGCGATAGAAGGTGGCGACCTCCTCGCTATTGGTGCGGGTGACATCCCACTTGTCGATCGCCGCGCCGATGGTGGCCGCATGCACGGTCCCGCAGTCGCGGTCGATCAGCCCGGCACGCTCCAGCTCGCCCAGGATACCGATCACACCGCCCGCGCGATGCACATCTTCCATGTGATATTCGCTGGTCGACGGGGCAACCTTGCAGATATGAGGCACCTTGCGCGACATGCGGTCGATATCCTTCATCGTGAAATCGACCCCGCCCTCATTGGCGATGGCAAGCAGATGCAGCACCGTATTGGTCGATCCCCCCATCGCGATATCGAGCGCCATGGCATTCTCGAACGCTTTGAATGTCGCGACATTGCGCGGCAGGACGGATGCGTCATCCTGCTCGTAATAGCGTTTGCAGATCGCAACCGCCGTGCGCGCCGCCTCAAGGAACATCGCCTTGCGGTCAGCATGGGTTGCCAGCATCGACCCGTTGCCAGGCAGCGCGAGACCCAATGCCTCAGCCAGGCAGTTCATCGAATTGGCCGTGAACATGCCCGAACAGGAACCGCAGGTCGGGCAGGCGGAACGTTCCAGCTTGTCGACGAATTCGTCGGATACATCATCATTTGCGGCATCAATCATCGGATCGATCAGATCGAGCGCCCGCGCACTGCCATCATCGAGAATGACCTTGCCTGCCTCCATCGGTCCGCCGGAAATGAAGATCGCGGGAATATTGAGCCGCATCGCAGCCATCAGCATGCCCGGGGTGATCTTGTCGCAGTTGGAGATGCAGACGATGGCGTCCGCGCAATGGGCATTCACCATATATTCCACCGCATCGGCGATCACCTCGCGCGAGGGCAGGGAATACAGCATGCCGTCATGGCCCATGGCGATCCCGTCATCCACCGCGATGGTATTGAATTCCTTGGCAACGCCGCCGGCCGCTTCCACCTCGCGCGCCACCATCTGACCAAGATCCTTGAGGTGCACATGGCCGGGCACGAACTGGGTAAAGCTGTTGGCGATGGCGATAATCGGCTTGCCGAAATCGCTGTCGGTCATGCCTGTGGCACGCCACAAGCTGCGCGCACCCGCCATGTTGCGCCCGAATGTCGAGGTTCGTGAACGATATGCCGGCATAATCGGCTCTCCCTGCAGCACTTTACTTCCGTCTCTGTCGGGTTTTACACCGAAAGCCGCCGCCGTGAAAGCCACAGGCGACTTGACCGCGCTACCCGCCTCCGCCGACACTTCTGCCGCAACTGGAAGGGAATGGACAAATCCATGGCTTTGACGATCAACCCGGCACCCGAGAATTTATTACAGCAATCCGATATCGCCGTCTGGCAGGATATCCCGACAGCGGTAATCAGCGACGACCTCAACCGCACACAGACCATGCATGCGGCGATCAAGCCCGTGGGGCCGGGCATGGATTTCGCCGGTCAGGCACTGACCGTTCAGACCATGGTGGGTGATAATGCCACACTTCACTATGCGCTGGCGCAGGCTTGGCCTGGCTGCGTATTGACCGTGGATGCGCGCGGGCATGCGGAAACGGCTGTATGGGGCGGGATCCTGACGGCGGCGGCAATCGCGCGCGGGGTACGGGCCGTTATTATCGACGGCGCGGTCCGCGATGTCGCCGAACTGCGCGAGTCAGGGCTTGCGGTTTATGCCCGCGCGGCGGTGCCCAACGGGCCGCATAAAGGCTTTGGCGGAACGATCAACGGTGACATCCAGTGCGCGGGGACTATTATCCGCCCGGGCGATCTCATTGTCGGGGATGCGGACGGGATTGTTGTCATCCCGGATGACAAGCGCGGCGCATTGCTGCCCCGATGCCAGGCACGGATCGCGAAGGAAGAAGACTTCATGGCGCGCATCGCAAATGGCGAATCCACGCTCGATCTGATGAACTTCCCACCGCCCGAAGAAATCGGCTAGCACGGCGAAGGATCGGCAATCGGGTCAAGACGGGACTATCGCGGAGAACAGGCCACACTTTCGAAGCCATGTATGTATCCTGCCGCGCAACCCCTTCTCGGCGCGCAAAAACTCACCCCAAAACTCACTGCAAAAACTCACTGGGCAGCGTCTAATCGCTGCGGCCCCGTGACGGGCGCAAGCCTTGCATAGAAATGCTCAAGCGGAACCGGAACCCCGTCCTCAGCAATGATCAAAGCATGCGCGCGGCTCAGCTCCCGCGGTTCGCGTGCGCCGCAGGAATGGGCGATCTGCGCCACCTCATGCAGAAGATTTTCCACATAATGCTGCACACGCACGGACTTGTCCGCGGGATCAAGCCCTTTCTGAAGCCGGGGATTATGCGTCGTGATCCCGGTCGGGCAGGTATTTTCGGCACAGCGCATCGCCTGAATGCAGCCAAGCGCAAACATGAACCCCCGCGCCGACACGATAAAATCCGCCCCCGCGCACAGCGCCCAGGCAACATCCCCCGGATTGACAAGCTTGCCCGACGCAATCACCCGTATCCGATCGCGCAACCCCGTCGCAATCAGCAAGTCAACGACAACCGGCAGGCTGTCACCAAGCGGCAAACCGACGAAATCCATCAGGCTCACCGGTGCCGCGCCCGAACCGCCCTCGCCGCCATCGACGGTAATGAAGTCGGGTGCAGACGCCGCCCCGCGTCGTTTGACTTCCTCAAGCAGGGAACCGAACCAGCCAAACTCGCCGAACACCGCCTTGATGCCGACCGGCTTGCCGCTCACAGCGCGAATATGACCGATAAGATCCAGCAACTCGCCCGGCGAGCCAATTTCCTCATGCCGGTTCGGGCTGATCGAGGCGACGCCGGGTAAAATGCCCCGGGTTGCCGCAATTTCCGACGTCACCTTGTTTGCAGGCAGGATGCCGCCCTTGCCCGCCTTTGCCCCCTGACTGAGCTTTAATTCGAACATCCTGACCTGCGGCATGTCAGCCAGCTCGCGCAGCCTTGCGTCGCTTAACTGTCCGCTTGCATCCCGCACACCATATTTTGCGGTCCCGATCTGGAAAACAATGTCGCACCCCCCGGCCAGATGGTAGGAAGATAAACCCCCTTCACCGGTATTGAGCCAGCAATTGGCCAATCGTGCACCACGGCTCAACGCTTCCACCGCAACCTTGGAAATTGCGCCGAAGCTCATAGCAGAAACGTTAAAAATGCTCTCCGGCGCATAGGGGTTATCCGTATCAGGACCGATCACCAGAGGCGTTGTCGGCAACGCGTCACGCTCAAGAACGGGAAAAGCGCTGTTGGCAAACAACACGGTGCCGGGCTTGTGGATATCCTGGGTGGAACCGAACGAGGCGGTATTGTCGAGATTCTTCGCCGCCCGGTAGATCCAGCTTCGCTGCTCGCGATTGAAGGGCATTTCCTCGCGGTCGGCGGCATAGAAATATTGCCGGAAGAACGTGCCCAGATGCTCGAACAGATAGCGGAAGCGCCCGATCAGGGGGTAGTTGCGGCGGACGGCGCTGCGCGTCTGAGTAATGTCGAGCGCGAACAATATCGCTGCAACAAGCAGGCCGACGCCGATGCAGAAAACAAGCAGCAATGCCGCCGCCGACAACATTTCAAGCGCGAAATCCGATGCCATCGCGGCCCCCTGAATGCGTGGTTATGTCATGTGGGTCAAACCCCGCTTACACCGCAAGCGCGGCTTCGGCCAGCTTGCGATCCTCGTCGGTCTGATATTGCGGCACTGTGTCGCGGGGTTTGCGCTGATCCTCGCCGCCCGCACCTTCCTTCTTGCGGGTATCTGCCTTCCACTGCTCATCCGCGTCCCACTGATCGGGTGCGATGAAAAAGCTTTCAGGTTCGCAAGCGCTTTCAAGGCCCGCGAGCGCGCGGCGGACAAGCCCGATCTGCCCGGCACGATCGAACGGCTTGCCCGAACTATGGCCGAGCGGAAAATCGACAAAGCTTGCCCGGGGTGGCCGCCCGGCCTTCAGAATGTCAAATGCACTGCCCATGCAGATTGTCGGAATACCCAACCCTTCAAGATGCCGCGCGATCATGCAGGCCGTCTGGTGACAGACCGGACACATGGGCACCAGCAGAACCGCATCCACCCGCTCCGCCTGAAACGCGGCGGTCAGGGCGGGGATAAGCTCCGCCTCGACCCGACGCTGGGAATAGACCCCGCCCATGCAGGAAAACAGATTATCAGCCAATGAGCCGATCACCCCTTCCGCCTCAAGCGCGCGCAACGCATCGATCGGAAACACGCAATTGGCATCGCGTCGCGGATCAGGCAGATAATTTTCGGTGATGTGGGAAAAATGTATCCGCTCGGACGGTGTGTCCTTTGGAATGGCGCGGTAAGAGGTATCGTCCTTATAGTAATAGGCGACCTGCCCCATGACATAAGCCCCGGCAGTGCCCAGCATACCAAGCCGGCATTCCGATAATGGTTTTGCCAGCCGCACAAAGGGCGGCGGGCTGTCTGCCTGCCGCCAGCCATAGGGGGCATAGCCGTGACTTGCATAAAGCTCACGGGTCAATTGCATATAGGCGATGGGTTCCATCGGGCACCTCTTTTCGGCTTGCGAATTTCCTGCGGTCGCCATTGGTCGGGGCAGCGACCCCAAGCGACAGGAAGCAGACGCTATCAGCTTATCCGGGTTGATTTACCCCGATTAGTTTACCTGTCGGTCGCGGCCTTCCCAATAGGGTTTGCGCAATTCGCGTTTTAGCAGCTTGCCGGCGGCGTTGCGCGGCAAAATCTCGACAAAATCAACCGATCGCGGCGCCTTGTAATGAGCGATGTTTTCGCGCGCATAGGCGATGATCTCCTCAGGCGTGACCGCGATGCCCGGCTTGCGGACGACAATTGCCTTCACCGCTTCGCCCCAGCGCTCGTCGGGGACACCGATTACCGCGATCTCGGCCACCGCGGGATGTCCGAAAATCGCGCTTTCCACCTCGGCCGGATAGACATTCTCGCCCCCCGAAACAATCATGTCCTTGATCCGGTCATGCAGATAGACATATCCGTCCGCATCCTTGAAACCCGCATCGCCCGTATGCACCCAGCCATCGATGAGCGTCTTGCCGCTTGCATCGGGCAATTTCCAGTAACCTGCCATATTGGCGGGCGAGCGAACACAAATCTCGCCGACTTCCTCGGGCGGCAGCTCCGCCCCGTCCGGGCCGACGATCTTGACCGCACAGCCCGTCATCGGCTTGCCGGCGGAGCGCATGCGCCGATTGCCGTTCGGGTCGTGATCCTCGGGCGGCAGATAGGTCGCAGACGCGGTTGTTTCGGTCAGCCCATAAGCCTGCACGAACTTGCATTTGAAGACGGCCATCGCCTGACGCAGCAGATCGAGCGGGATTGGCGCTGTGCCATAGGCGACATAATCGAGCGAGGAAAAATCGGTCTGCTTCGCCTTGGGATCGGCCAGCAGGAACGCCATCATCGCAGGCACCATAATGACCTTTGAAATCCTGTAGCGTTCGATGATCGACAGGATCTCCGCGGGCACAAACTCGCTCACGATGATGTTGGTAACCCCGTTATAAAGCCCGCGCACACCCGCGATGGTACCGCCGATGTGAAAACAGGGCATCATGACGAGATTATTGTCCCCCTCCTTCCAGCTGTTCCATTCCTGCGGCGCATCCTGACCGGCCTTGTCGACCGCAAAAAACGACCTGTGCGGCAGCAAAACGCCTTTGGGGTGACCTGTCGTACCGCTTGTGTACATCTGCACGGCAATATCTTCGGCATCGCAGGCAAGTCGGGGATCAACTTGCGCCTGTCGATCACGCCAGGCGGCAAACCCCTCCCATCCCCGAGAATGATCGTCCCCGGCGTCAGTGAGCGCGATAATCTTGCGCAATCGCGGCAGCTTGTCTGCCACTGCTTCGGCAAGCGCGAAGAATTCCGGCCCGACGAAAAGCAGCTCGGCCTCCGCATCGCGCAGAATATATTCCACCTCCGGCGCGGCAAGCCGCCAGTTCACGCTCACCATCACCGCATTGGCCTTGGCCGCGCCGAACAAGGCCTCGAAATACCAGTCGCTGTTCTTGTCGAGGAAAGCCACCCGCGATCCCGGGGCGCACCCTTCCGAAATCAATCCGTTCGCGACCTGACTGCTATGGCTGTCGAAATCGCCATAGCTGGTTTCGCGATCCCCGAAAATCATCGCTGTCTGCATGCCGCGCTCATGCGCCAGAACACGCGGCACATCAGCCAGAACATCAAATTCACTTACCTGAGTCACCGGCACCTGAGTCACTGAGCCCCCTGTTTTTTTATTGTTAGCTTAAACGCTAACCGACTTGCCGCCCCGATACAATTGAGCGGAGCCGACACCGGCCCCGCCAGCACTTCGGCCGCAAGGGATCATGTGCT
>CALAQW010000073.1 GCA_937888955.1 uncultured Alphaproteobacteria bacterium
TCACCCCACCCCCCCACATCAATTACATATGCCGGACATCGGCTTCTGGCACTGTATCGCGCCCTTCTGAGGTCAGCACATGATTAAGCGCCCCGGTCAGATCAGGCGCGGTATCGATCAGTGTCCCATCCAGATCGAAGACAATCGTTGACCCCGCAAACATTGAAACAACCCTTCCTTGTCCGGACGCCACATCGCCTGCCGCTCATGCAACGGTGACGCAGCTTACATCACTGGTATTTTTTCCTGAACGGGTGCAGAAACTGCCCCCTGCGCCCTTGTAAAATAAGGAAATATTTATTGAGTTGGCGCATGAAGTTAACCATGCCAGCATTTTACGGAAAGAAAATTGATTCTGCGTGATTTATAGTTATTCGTCTTTTTCAGCTCCCCTCATTGCAGCACTGAAACCCGCTTTCAGAGCGCATTTTTAGAGTTTGTAGGAAGTTTCAATGCCCAAAAAGGATATTGCCGCGATCATTCTTGCCGCCGGCAAGGGAACGCGCATGAAATCGGACTTGCCGAAAGTGCTGCACCAGATTGCCGGGCGCAGCATGCTGGGGCATGTCATCCAATGCGCGCATGCGATCGGCGCAAAGCGTCAGATCGTCGTGATCGGCCCTGACATGCCCGATGTAAAAGCCGCCGTCCAGGCTGAAAATCCCGACGCGGAAATCGCTGTTCAATATGCCCAGATGGGTACAGCGGACGCGGTCAACGCAGCCCGCGATCCCCTTGCAGGCTTCAAAGGTGATGCGCTGGTACTCTATGCCGATACCCCATTGCTTACCCAGCCCACGCTTGAAGCCATGCTGGATGCGCGCCGCGCGGGGGCGGCTGTCGTCGTGCTTGGCTTCCGGCCTGACGATCCGGCGGAATATGGCCGGCTTGTCATGGGTGAGACCGGTGATCTTGACGCCATCATCGAGTTCAAGGAATGCACGCAGGCACAACGCGAAATCGATTTCTGCAACAGCGGCGTGATGGCAATTGACGGCGCATTGCTGTTTACCCTGTTGTCCGAGGTCAACAACGATAATGCCAAGGGCGAGTATTATCTGACCGATATCGTTGAAATTGCGCGGCGGCATGGGCATCGCTGCGCCGCCGTCGCGGCTGACCCCGACGAGGTGCTGGGGGTGAACAGCCGCGTCGAGCTGGCGCAGGCGGAAGCCATCTGTCAGGACAGGATGCGCCATGCGGCAATGATCAATGGCGCAACGCTGCGCGATCCAAGGACGACTTATTTCAGTTACGACACCGTGCTGGGCCGCGACGTGATTGTGGGCCAGCATGTCGTGTTCGGCCCCGGCGTGAAGGTCGCGGACGGGGCGATCATCCATCCATTTTCACATCTTGAAGGGGCAAGTGTTGGCGCCCAAGCGGATATCGGCCCCTATGGCCGTCTGCGTCCGGGGGCCGAAATCGGGCCGCGCGCGAAAATCGGCAATTTCGTTGAAATCAAGAAAGCCCGGATCGAGGAAGGTGCAAAGGTCAATCATCTGAGCTATATCGGCGATGCGCGGGTCGGCAAGGCCGCCAATGTCGGCGCGGGGACGATCACCTGTAATTATGATGGTTTCAACAAACACTTCACCGATATCGGCGAAGGCGCGTTTATCGGCTCGAACAGCTGCCTTGTCGCACCGGTTAAAATCGGCGATGGCGCCTATACAGGATCAGGTGCCGTGGTAACCGAAGAGATGGCCAGCGCGTCATCG
>CALAQW010000074.1 GCA_937888955.1 uncultured Alphaproteobacteria bacterium
ATGAAACGGAAGAATTGAGCCGCTGCCAGACCCGCCGCCACTATCCTCACCCCCCAGGAGAAGCGTGACATCCATTTCGGCAATTTGCGCCTCGGTGTCGGCATCGGGGGGCGCGGGATCGCTTGGGGGTTCGCCGGGCTGCACATTAGTGGCAAGACCCGCGGGGACATCGACCGGCAGACCGTTTTGCCCTGTGACATTGACCGCGCCGTTTTCCACGACGATGCTGGTTGCGCCATTGGCTGCGACAAAAACGGTAAATACCGTGCCGCGAACGCCGATGGTTGCGGTTGGCGTTGCGATCTTGTAGGAGGCGCTGCCCATTTTGCCGGTAACAAATCGCGCAACCCCGATGGCGGTATTGATCACCATCTTCGAGTTCTGACTTTTCGGATCATAGACGAATTCATCCAGCGTGACCTTGGAATCAGGGCCAACGGTCAGCATGGTATCGTCCAGAAAGCGAATTTTGGAGGCGCTGTCAGCGCGGGTAGCAATGACCTCATTGCTGAACACTTCGTCGGCACGGCGGATTCGACGCGTATCCGTATTCAACGAACCTTCGACCACGCGGACAACGGCTTCCGCCTTGCCGACAGGTTGCGGCTGGGCGGCGGCCTGACCGTCCGTTAGCAGCGTCACCGCAAGGCCAAGCATTGATAAAAGGATGAATTTTGCTGCGATAAATTTAAGCTGCACGATGCGCACCTGATTTGCTGAAACTTTTCCCCGAGAAGCCCATCATGCCCGGAATCCGATCTTCTGACAGCCTGATCTTGCTGCGTTAAGTTTTTTCACCCAATCACGCCCGGTTTGACCCCCGGTTTGACCCCCGGTTTGACATTGACGACAGAACTGTGGCCGATGGCACAATCATTGCCAGCAAACAGGCAGCATGATCTCGATACCCAATGAATAATAAGAATTTGCAAAGCCATAACATTAATCCCACTATTTGGCGACTGTCGGGGGCGCTATTTGCATTCAGTTTGTTGTTCAGTTGTCGCAATTTTGCCAAAAACCTTGTTTTCTGAGGTGGTTTTGGTTGTTTGGGATGACTTTTCACCTGCCATAGGGGTAATCGCAATCGCAATCGCAGGAATTTTCGTGATCTATCGTAAGCTAATTCAAGTTTTTCACTTTTGATTATCAGGAGATAGTAGATTTGCGTGGTGACAGGCAGCCCGTTTTCCAGGTGCCGAAGGTCGTATCGGTTTTAGCTGTTTTTTTGGCTGTCATCCATATTGGCAGGATTCTGCTGCCCGCGGATTGGAGCTATGGTGCGATATTGCTGTTCGGGCTGGTGCCAGGGCGTTATCTCCCCCAATTCGCATGGGAAATTTATGATTTTCCCGGCGGTTTGCTATTTGCTGCGGCGCCGTTTCTGACGCATGCCTTGCTGCATGCGAATTTCCCGCATTTGCTGATTAATGGTGCTTTTTTGCTGGCCTTTGGTTCGGCGGTTGCGCGGCAATGCGGCGCGGCGCGGTTTCTGCTCCTGTCTGTTTGCTGCGCTGTGGGCGGTGCGGTGTTTCATCTGTTTTTCGCGCAAGGGTCCGGTGTGCCGATGATCGGCGCATCGGGTGCGGTATCGGGCTTGATGGCGGCGGCATTTCGACTGGGCGCCTTGGCAGGACCGGCCTGGCAGACCTTGAATGTCAGTATCATTGTGCCGCTTAATGACCGTCGGCTGCTGATCGTTTGCGCTGTCTGGTTGGGATTGAATGCGGTAATCGGCCTGTTTGTCGGCCAAATTGGCGGCCAGACAATTCAAATTGCCTGGCAGGCCCATATTGGCGGCTTTCTGACGGGATTATTGATGGTTCCGCTGTTTGCAAGACGGCGCGGCTGGCCCGGGGAGTGGCGCTGAGGTAAGGCGCGCCCTTGAAATCAGGGCAATGTAATGCCCAGATAAAAAGGGCTGCTTTCGGGGGAAGAACCCGGTTCGTGGCCACAAGTTGACCATGTTCACAAGAGGATGATCGCGATGAGCGACGCAAATTCTGCAAATGACGCCAACACCGCCGCGCCGGATGCCCCCGAGCTTGAGGCGGAGAAATCCCCGCCCTTGTGGCAACGGCTGCTCTATATGCTTGGCTTTGCGTTTCTGGCTTACCTTGCCTTCTGGGCGATTTTACTGCTGAGCGCGCTGCAATTCATCTTCGTCGCCCTGAATAGCGACAAGAACAATGAACTTGCCGGTTTTACCCGCAATCTTCTGCTTTATCTGGGGGAAGCGCTGGGCTTCATTGCATTCATGCGCGATGAGCGGCCCTTTCCGTTCGGCCCGTTTCCGAAAGCAAATGCCGAAGAGTAAGCGTTTGCCGGCCCGGTCGGCGGGCAAGTGCCGACAGCGCACTGTCGTGACGGGGGCTAGATAAACGGATCATAGGCCCATTGCAGCAGGGCCTGACGTTGCCGTGGGCGGCAGAAAATATCGCCCGGCTCGCAATTGGCGCGAATTTGCCCTGCATGCCGCGCAAAACTGCGCCAGCGTTTTATCTGAATCTCATCGATCTCGGCCAGCCGCCGCCCCAGATAATAGCGGCAATACCATTGAAACCAGCCACGCGGATCGGGGCCGTAGATCCATCCCTTTTCGCGCCAGTAAGAGAGCGGCTTGCGGCTTTTTACCCCGAAATAATTGAGGTCGGGGTCTGGCGTCTTGCTCAGCTTCGCCTCCGCGAACCAGTCTTCCGGAAACTCCTCGCGGCAGTCATTGCAATATTTTCCCTCAAACACCCCAAGCGACAGCATCTGCCTGGGCGAAAAATGCGGTGCGAAGCCATCGGCGAACTGTTCGCCCATCGGTGCGGTAATTTCATAGCTGTAATCTGACTGCATCCGGTCCTTGACTGTAATGACCGTGCCGATCTCATACATGCGGCTCGCCTTTCTGCGCTGTTTCGCGGGATGTCATTCCTGAGTTAAGCGCTGTGCTGCCCCGTTGAAAGGCCGATGGCTGATTTTCCGTAATCCGCCGGGCACGCCGCTTCCGATCTTCTGCCCGCCCGAATGTGATTGGTAGACCGCTTGATTTTGGGGCAATATGAATCTCTCATAAGAAATACAACAAGACAGAACAGGGGAGACGCCAGATGAAAACCTCTAAACCGCGCATCGCGCCGTTGGCTGAAGGTGAATGGACTGACGAGCAGGCCAAGGTGCTCAGCCGCTTCAAGGGCAAGGATCATGATTTCGGCACCGGGCTTGTCTATAACGTCATCGGTACGCTCGCCAATCATTGGGAGGCGTACAAGAAATTCGGCGTCTGGGGCAATCATGTGCTGGGGGACACGTCCAGCCTGCCGCCGCGCGAGCGGGAAATTCTGATCCTCAGGATCGGTTGGCTGTGTCAGGCTGAATATGAATGGGGCCAGCATGTGCTGATCGGCAAGCAGGCGGGGCTGACTGACGAGGAAATCGCCCGTATCAAGGAAGGCCCCGACGCGCCCGGTTGGGACGCGTTCGATGCAACGCTGCTGCGCGCGGTGGATGAGCTTCGCGCAGATGCGTTCATCTCCGACAAGACCTGGAACGCGCTTGCCGAGCGCTACAACAAGCATCAGCTGATGGACGTGGTTTTCGCGGTCGGTCAGTACAATATGGTGTCGATGGCGCTCAACAGCTTCGGGGTGCAGCTCGACGATGGCGTCAAAGGCTTCTGAGCCACGGATCGGGGAGGAATTCCATGCGTTTGGAAGGCAAGAAAGCCATCGTCATCGGCGCCGGTCAGACACCGGGGGAAACGATCGGCAACGGCCGGGCAACAGCCATGTTGTTCGCCCGCGAGGGGGCGCAGGTGATGTGCGTCGACAAGCGTCGCGAGTCCGCGCAGGACACGGTCGATTTGATCGAGAAGGAAGGCGGCACCGCCTTCGCCTATGAATGCGACATCACATCGGAAGCCGCCAATGTCGCGCTTGTCGCGGCAGCGCGGGAGACGATGGGCCGCATCGACATCCTGCATAACAATGTCGGCATCGGCGCGGGCGACGCGCCGCCGCACGCGCTGTCCGAGGAAGGCTATGACCGGATCATGCTCGTCAATCTCAAGGCGATGTGGCTGACCTGCAAACATGTGATCCCGGTCATGCGCGAGCAGCAATCGGGTGCCATCGTCAATATCTCTTCGGCGGCCGCGGTCTCGTCGGGCGGCATCACCGCCTATGAAATCTCCAAGGCGGGGGTGAACAAGCTCACCACCTCGATCGCCATGTCGAATGCCAAATATGGCATCCGCTGCAACTGCATCATGCCGGGACTGATGGACACGCCGATGGCGATTGAGGGCAATGTCGCGGCGCGCGGTATCTCACGCGATGAGGTGCGGCAGATGCGTGACCGGTTGGTGCCGCTCAGGCGCAAGATGGGGTCGGGCTGGGATGTGGCGTATGGTGCGCTCTATCTTGCCTCCGACGAGGCGGATTTCGTGACCGGCGCGATTCTGCCGATCGATGGCGGTCATTGCGCGCAATAGCGGCAAGGACGCACGCACCCCATGAGTGAGGATCCCGCGCCCCGTGAAGCCGACAGCGAGCTGCCTTTCGTCATCGAGCCGGCGACGCTCGAGGATGTCGAGGCCTGCTGCCTGATCGAGTGTGAGGCGGCGCGTGCCTATCGCGATGCCGGGCTTGAGGCCGCCTATGCCTTGCCCGGTGTGCCGCGTGCGGCAATCAGGCAGGCGATTGCCGATCGCATGCTGTGGATGGCGCGCTGGCAGGCGCCCGATATGCCTGTCGGCTTTGCCCTGGCGCGCTATATCGACGGGCAGGTGCATCTGCATGAGCTTGATGTTCTGCCGCTGTTTCAACGGCAAGGGGTGGGCCGCGCATTGGTGCGGCATCTGCTCGGTTGGGCGCATCAGGAGGGGCTGTCGCGGGTCACGCTGCTGACATTTCAGGATGTGCCGTGGAATGCGCCATTCTATCGCCGGCTTGGTTTTGAAACGCTGGCCGAAACCGAACGCGGGCCGCAATTCATTCGTCTGGTTCGGCATGAGCATATGATCGGCTTGCCTGAAATTGCACCGCGCGTGGCGCTGATGTTCCGGCTGTAACTGACCGGCCGCGTACCGGGATCTGGTTTGCGTAAGTGAGAATTCAATAATCAGAACAAGGAACAAGGGAGGACAACAGGATGAAAGACGTCAAGGGAAAGGTCGCATTCATATCAGGCGGCGCAAGCGGTATGGGGCTTGGCATGGCGCGTGCCTTCGCTGAAGCCGGCATGAAGGTGATGATCGGCGATATCGAACGCGCGCCGCTTGAGCGTGCGGTGGAAGAGCTGAGGCAGAAGGGGGCCGAAGCTGACGGCGTCGTTGTCGATGTCACCGATATGGAAGCGGTGGAGGCCGCGGCCCAGGCAACGGTCGAGCGGTTCGGCAAGGTGCATGTGGTTTGCAACAATGCCGGCGTCCCTGTTGGGGGGCATTCGGAAACCTGCAATATGCGCAACTGGCACTGGGTGGTCGATGTCAATCTGTGGGGTGTTGTGCATGGGCTGCAGGCTTTCGTGCCGCGCATCATGTCCCATGGCGAGGGCGGGCATGTGGTCAATACCGCCTCGATGGCGGGGATGTACGGCCTGCGTGGCGCGGGGCCTTATAATGCCACGAAATTCGCCGTTGTCGGTATATCGGAAACCATGATGGCCGAACATAGCCGCGATAATCTCAATATCTCTGTGCTGTGTCCGGGGATCGTCGCAACCAATATCGGCACGGCAGGCCGTAATCGCGCCGATAAATATGGCGGTGCCGTCGCGCCGAGCGAAAAGGACGGCACCGCCGCCGCGCTTGCCAAGGGGCTTGATCCCGATGCGGTTGGCCGGCAGGTGCTGGAGGCGATCCAGGACGAGCAGCCATACATCTTCACCGATCCGGGGCTGCGCTATCTGATCGAGCGGCGCACGAAATATATTCTCGCCGGTTATGACTGGGCGGAGAACTGCAAGGCGCTTGAAGGAATCGAACAATCCGGCTTGCTGCCGGGTTGATCGGCGGGCAACATCATTGCCTGCGATAATCACCAAAAAAATCGTATAACTCAATCATCTAGTAGGGAGTAGACGGATGAAAATCGGATTTATCGGCGTTGGCCACATGGGTGGGCCGATGTGCCGCAATATTATCAAGAAAAGCGGTTTTGACGTGACCGTATTCGATCTCAACAAGGAGGCTGTCGCCGCCTGCGTCGAAGTGGGCGGCAAGGCCGCCGCGACCATGGCCGATGCGATTTCGGGTATGGATGTCATCATGACGTCGCTGCCCATGCCCAAGGATGTCGAGGCGGTGGCGCTGGGGCCGGGCGGGATTGCCGAACACGCCAGGTCAGGCGCGATCTATGCCGATCTTTCCACCAACTCGCCGACCGTTATCCGCCGGGTGGCCGATGCATTATCGGATAAAGGGGTGACGACGATCGACGCGCCGGTATCGGGCGGCGTGATCGGCGCGGAAAAGGGCACGATCGCCATCATGGTGGGCGGTGACAAGGGCGCCTATGACACCTGCATGCCGATCTTTGAATCCTTTGGTCAGAACGTCTCTTATCTGGGCGGGCTCGGCAGTGGTTGTATCGCCAAGATCGTCAATAACATGATTGCCTTCTGCAACATGGCGGCAGGCGCCGAGGGGCTGATGCTTGGCGCGGTGGCCGGTATCGATCCCGAAGCGCTCAATGAGGTGATCCGCAACAGCTCCGGCAACTCGATGGGTTATCGCGGTGTTGCGCATAAGAGTTTGAATGGCGATTGGTCGGCGACCTTTACCGTCGATCTGGCCTATAAGGACATGCATCTTGCGCTGGAGCTTGCCGATGAGCTGTCCGTGCCCCTGTCGCTCAGCCCGCAGGTGCATAATCTGATGCGCATGGCGCGCGGGCTTGGCTATGGCGGGGACGATGCCACCGCCATGATGCGGGTTTACGAAAATGCGCTGGGACGCGAGGTGCGCAAGAAGTCCTGAGCAATTTCGTTCACGGATCCCTGAGCAATTTCGTTCACGGATCCCTGAGCAATTTCGTTCACGGATCAATGACCCGGCGGCCATCTTTTAATACAAATGGTCGCCGGGTTTTGCTTGCCGCCAGCCGCCCGCAATGCTTTGCTTGAAAAAACAAAAATGGGGAGGCAGCATCATGGCCAATGTGGATGAGGCAATACCCGCCGACGCGGCGGTGCCTGAGGAAAAGGCAACCAGTTTCAGTAAACCCTATATCCGCTATGTCGTCGGTATCCTGACTGTCGTCTACGTCTTCAATTTCATCGACCGGCAGATCCTGTCGATCCTGCTGCCTTCCATCAAGGCGGAGTTCGAGTTGAGCGATACCGCGCTTGGCTTTCTTACCGGATTCGCATTCGCGGCGTTTTACGCGACCCTCGGCATGCCGATCGCACGGCTTGCCGATCGCCATTCGCGGGTGAATATCATCGCCATTTCGTTGAGCATCTGGAGCCTGATGACGATGCTGTGCGGGGCGGCCGCGAATTTCTGGCATCTGTTGCTGGCGCGGATCGGTGTGGGTATCGGCGAAGCGGGCGGCAGTCCGCCATCGCATTCTCTGATTGCTGATTATGTGCCCGTTGATGGCCGCAGCACGGCGCTTGGGATTTACTCGCTCGGTGTCTCGATCGGAATTTTGTTCGGGTTTCTGGCGGGTGGCTGGCTTGATGAATTTTTTGGCTGGCGTACGGCGTTTTTCGTTGTCGGGCTGCCCGGTATCCTGCTCGCCATTATTCTGAAACTGACATTGAAGGAACCGCCGCGCGGTCATTCCGAAGGTATCGCGCAGCTGGAAGGCGATCATCCCACTGTTGCTGAAGTTGTGCGTCATTTATGGGGCCAGCGCGCCTTCCGGCACATCGCGCTGGCCAGTGCCCTGCATGCCTTTGTCGGTTACGGGGTTATCCAGTGGATGCCGTCCTTCCTGCACCGCACCCATGAGATGCCGACCTGGGAAATCGGTTCCTGGCTGGCGCCGATTATCGGCATTGGCGGCGGTCTGGGCAGCGTGTTGGGCGGGGTTCTGGCCGACCGGCTGGCCAAGCGCGATATCCGCTGGCAGATGTGGATTTCCGCGCTTGGTCTTTTTATCGGCGCGCCCTTTGCGGTCGGCGTCTATATTTCGCCCGATCCCTATACCTCTTTGTTATTCCTTGCGATTCCGACTGTGATTATCGCGGTTTATCATGGCCCGGTTTATGCCATGACCCAGGCGCTTGCACCCTTGCGGATGCGGGCGGTGGCGGCGGCAGTGCTGCTGTTTGTCACCAACATCATCGGGCTTGGTTTCGGGCCGCAGATTGTCGGCATCATCAGCGATCTGCTGAAACCGGAATTCGGGCTCGACTCGTTGCGTTATGCGTTGCTGATCGTCTCTTCCCTCTATCTCTGGTCGGGGCTTCACTATCTGCTGGCGGCGCGCACCTTGCGTGAGGACTTGGCACGGGTGAAGAATTCGGCATAGTAGGGGCAGCTGGACAAACGCAAAAACAAATCAGGGAGGTTGAAGATGAGCATCGGTGTTGTCGCAAAAATCCGTATCCAGGAAGGCAAGAACCAAGAGTTCGAGGCTGTGTTCAAGGAACTGTCCGACGCGGTGCGGGCCAATGAGCCGGGCAATAATTTCTATGCCCTTCATAAATCGCAAAGCGATCCGCTGCTTTACGTCGTGCTTGAGCAATATAAGGATATGGCGGCATTCCAGGCGCATGGCGCATCGCCCCATTTCAAGGAAGGCGGCAAGAAAATGGGCGCATGCCTTGCCGGCGCGCCGGAAGTGGAGCTGCTCGACGGCGTTTGATCGCAACCGGTTTGCGCGGCTCTGTCGTCTTGCCGACAAATCTGATGCGGACCGACTTTCGAATACCGATAGGCATTGCCCTTGTGGCAATGCCTATTATCTTATCTGGTTGTCGCGCAATTTTTTGCCGCGCGCAGGCATTCACCACCGGGCCATCTTGTTTTTGACGGTTGCGGAAGTGCTTTGCTTGCAGGCAAAATAAGCCGCAACGCCTCAACAACAATATGGTCGTCGCAACAGACGGCCAAAGGGTAATCCAAGGGAGTAACGAAATGGCCTGGAATTACGGGGATGTCTATGAAGCCGTCGCGGATAAAACACCGCCCGGCACACCCGCGCTTATCCATGCAGGGCCGGGTGGCACCGAAGGCCGCACCATCATGTGGGACGAGTATATGGTGCGGACCAATCGCCTGGCGCGCGCCTTCCTTGATGCAGGGCTCGAATATGGCGACAAGGTTGCCCATTACATGCGCAATTGCCCCGCCTATATGGAAACGCTGACCGCCTGTTTTAAGTCGCGGATGGTGCATGTGAACGTCAATTACCGCTATCGCGATGACGAGCTGCATTACATCTTCGATAATTCCGATTCCAAGGTGGTGGTCTATTCCTCGGAATTTCGCGAGCATGTCGCCGCCCTGCGCGACCGGTTGCCCAAAGTGAATTTGTGGATCGAGGTGCCGCCCGAAGAGGATTTCGATGCACCTGTCGCCGATTTCGCGGTGAATTACGAAAATGTTGTCAGTCAGGGTGACGGCTCAAAGCTCGGGATCGAACGCTCGGGCAAGGATATGTTTTTCATCTATACCGGCGGCACGACCGGTATGCCCAAGGGGGTGATGTGGGAACATGAGGCGATGTGGGCCGCCACCGGTCACGGTGCCTCGCTCCTCAATCCCGATGCCGATCCGCCCGCGACGACCGAAGAACATGGCGACCGGGTTGCCGCCTTGCCGCTTCGCGCAAAGCTTATCCCCGCCTGTCCGATGATGCACGGGACGGCCATGCTGTCGGCGATGAATTGCCATACGCAGGGCGGCTGTATCGTCACCACGCCCGAGCACAGCCTCGATGCGGATGCGCTATGGGCGACGATCGATCGCTACAAGGTCAATACCATCGCGATCGTGGGCGACGCCTTCGCCAAGCCGATGCTGCGTTGTCTCGATGAAAATCCGGGCAAATACGATATTTCCTCGATGTTCGGCATGCTGTCCTCGGGCGTGATGTGGAGCCCGGAAGTCAAGCAGGGCCTGCTCAAGCACAATCAGAATATGATCCTGATGGATTCCTTCGGGGCATCCGAAGCGGTGGGCTTTGGCCGCTCTGATACCACCGCTGCCGGCACGACCGAGGTGGCGAAATTCACCATCGGCGAGGAATGCAAGGTCTTTACCGAAGATTATCAGGAAGTCGAGCCAGGCTCCGGCGTGCCGGGCTTTATCGCCCGCTCTGGCGCCATCCCTGTCGGCTATTACAAGGATGAGGAAAAGACCGCCAAAACCTTCCCGGTCATCAATGGGGTGCGTTACTCGATCCCCGGCGATTGGTGCACGGTCGAAAAGGATGGCACGCTGACGCTGCTGGGCCGGGGTTCGGTCTGCATCAATAGCGGTGGCGAGAAGATCTATCCTGAAGAGGTCGAGGAAACGCTGAAAACCCATCCTGCGGTCGAGGATGTTCTTGTCGTCGGGGTGCCCGACGAAAAATGGGGCCAGGCGGTGACCGGCGTCGTCAAGCTGCATGCCGGCGTCAACTTCAACGAGCAGGAACTGCGCGACTGGGTGAAGGAACGGCTTGCCCCCTATAAGGCGCCCAAGCGGGTATTGCCCGCCGATATCGCCCTGCGCGCCGCGAATGGCAAGGCCGATTATAAAGGCGCGTCGAACTTTGCGAAGTCGACGCTTGGTATCGCGAGCTAGCGGCACCCGCCAGCGACAGGTTAGCGCTTACCCCCGGCAGGTCTGTCCGCCGGGGGTTTTTATTTGGCCCTCTATTCCTCGCGCGGCACTTTCGGATGGCAGGGGGATTGCGCTACAACTGGCCTCTTGAATCCCTGTTTATCTTGAAAGCGACCAGATATTCATGGCCGGAAATGACACGTCCTTTGGTCCGCTGCCCCGCTTGACTTTTGTGCTGGGCGGTGCGCGCTCGGGCAAAAGCTCCTTTGCGCAGACGCTTGCGGAACAGGCGGCGGAGACGGCCGGGCATAAGCTTTTCTATATCGCAACCGCTGAAATCCGGGATGCGGAAATGGCCGACCGCGTTGCCGCGCATCAGCGCGCGCGCGGCCCCGAATGGCACGCGCGTGAGGCGCCGCGCGATCTGGGGGCTGCCCTGCGTGCCGTGGATGCGCCGGGCCATGTGCTGCTTGTCGATTGTCTGACCTTGTGGCTGTCGAATGTCATGGAGGCTGAATCGGGATCTGGTCTGGCCGCCCGGTTCGACGCGTTGCTTGCCGATCTTGCGGCGCTGTCAGGCCGGGCGATCCTGGTTTCCAACGAGGTCGGGCTCGGGATCGTGCCCGACAATGCGCTGGCGCGGGCCTTTCGTGATCAGGCCGGGCGGCTCAACCAGCAGGTGGCGGCGCAGGCCGATCAGGTGTTTTTCGTCGCGGCGGGCCTGCCGCTTAAAATGAAATAGGCGCGGCTGTGGCGGGCGCGATCATGTTTCAGGGCACAGGCTCCGATGTCGGCAAATCGCTGATTGTTGCCGGGCTTTGCCGTGCTTTCAGCCGCCGCGGGCTGCGCGTCCGCCCGTTCAAGCCGCAGAATATGTCCAATAATGCCGCCGCCACACCGGACGGGGGGGAGATCGGTCGCGCCCAGGCCCTGCAGGCACGCGCCGCGGGTGTGCCGCCTACTGTCGATATGAACCCTGTGCTGCTGAAGCCGCAAAGCGAGCAGGGCGCGCAGCTTATCGTTGGGGGTCAAAAGGTTGGCAGCTTTTCGGCACGCGATTATGCACGCCATAAGCCTGATCTTCTGGGAGCGGTCTGTGCGGCATTCGAGCGGCTGGCGCGTGAGGCGGATCTTGTGTTGGTGGAAGGCGCGGGCAGCCCGGCGGAAATCAACCTCCGTGCGGGGGATATCGCCAATATGGGCTTTGCCGAGGCTGCCGATCTGCCGGTTATTCTGATCGGCGATATCGAACGCGGTGGCGTCATCGCAAGCCTTGTCGGCACCCATGCCGTGCTGCAAGCGGCGGAGGCGGCGCGGGTGAAGGGGTTCATCGTCAACAAGTTCCGCGGCGATGCCAGCCTGTTCGATGACGGATTGCATGCGATTGCCGAACGCACCGGCTGGGCCGCGCTCGGTGTGGTGCCGGCAGTCGATGAATTGCGGCTTTTGCCGGCTGAAGACAGCATGTCGCTTTCCGGTGCGAAACTGTTGCATTCTGTTGCATCTGTCGCACCAAGTGTTGCAGACGATGCAACAGTTGGCGCGCCGCTCAAAATTGTGGTGCCGCGCTTGCCCCGGATCGCGAATTTCGACGATCTCGACCCGCTTCTGGCCGAGCCGGGTGTCGCGGTTATGCTGGTGCCGCCGGGCGAACCGCTGCCCGCCGATGCGGCGTTGATCCTGCTGCCGGGCAGCAAATCGACGATTGCCGATCTGAAATTCCTCCGCGCCCAGGGGTGGGAGATCGATTTGCTGGCGCATCACCGGCGCGGCGGCCAGGTGCTCGGGATTTGCGGCGGCTTTCAGATGCTGGGGGAAAGCATCGCCGATCCCGACGGGGTGGAGGGGGCGCCCGAGACGGTTGCGGGGCTTGGCCTGCTGCCGATGCAGACGATCATCACACCGAACAAGCTTGTCGGCGAAACAGACGGGCATGCGGCCGGGTCGGGGGCTGCCGTGCGCGGTTACGAAATCCATTGCGGCCGCAGCACGGGGCCCGCGCTTGCGCGGCCGATGTTGACGCTGGGCGGCCGGGCGGACGGGGCGGTCGCGGCGGACGGGCGGGTCATGGGCTGCTATCTGCACGGGCTGTTCAGTGCCGATGACTTTCGCCGGGAATTTCTGGCGCAGCTTGGCGGGCGGGGGGATGGCGCATTGCATTATGATGCGCGGATCGAGGAAATTCTCGATCGCTGGGCCGATCATCTGGAGCGGCATCTCGCGCTTGATGCGATTGCGGCGCTGGCAGGGATCGGCACACCCAGCCTTTAAGGGCAAAAACAGCCTCATATCGGCGCGCGGAGATTGCCGCTTGCGCCTGCGCTGGTGTATACCCGGTGCAAAGCTATTGGCGTGGCGGACCGGTCATATGTCGTGCAACCGGTTGCCGCGTAAAGTCTATTTACCCAGGGAGGGTCTGCCGTGAGTGATCTGGAGCAATTCCGTCAGGAAACCCGCGCGTGGCTGGAGGAGAATTGTCCCCAGTCGATGCGCACGCCGATGCCGGAGGATGAAACCTGTTGGGGCGGCCGCAATGCGGTTTACAAGAACCCCGACAGCAAGGTCTGGCTCGACAATATGGCCTCGCGCGGCTGGACCGCGCCGATGTGGCCCAAGGAATATGGCGGCGGCGGCCTCAACAAGGATGAAAACAAGATCCTGCAGCAGGAGCTGGGACGGATCAGGGCGCGGCCCGCCTTGTCGAGCTTCGGCATCTGGATGCTTGGCCCGGCATTGCTTGAATTTGCCAGCGAAGAACAGAAAAAGCTGTATCTGCCGCCGATCGTGCGCGGTGAAATCCGCTGGTGCCAGGGCTATTCGGAACCCGGCGCGGGTTCGGATCTCGCGGGCCTGCAGACCAAGGCAGAAGATCAGGGGGATCATTATCTCGTCAACGGGTCGAAAATCTGGACTTCCTATGCGAACTTCGCTGACTGGATCTTCTGCCTGGTGCGGACCAATCCGCAAGCGCCCAAGCATGAAGGGATCAGCTTCCTGCTGTTCGATATGACAAGCCCGGGTGTGACGACGAAGCCGATTCAGCTGATCAGCGGCTATTCCCCCTTCTGCGAAACCTTCTTCGATAATGTGAAGGTGCCGAAGGAAAATCTGGTCGGTGAGCTGAACAAGGGCTGGACCATCGCCAAGGCGCTGCTGCAGCATGAGCGCACCATGATCGCGGGCATGGGCAGCGGTCCGGGCGGCGGTGGCGGCAGCGGCCTGCGCTCGCCTTCCGTCGTGGCGAAGAAATATGCCGGCGAAGTGGATGGCAAGATTGCCGATCCGTCGCTGCGTGAAGCGGTCGCCGCACATAATATGAATTCCCGCGCGTTCGGGCTGACCGTGCAGCGTACGACAGACGAAGCCAAGGCCGGAGCGCCTCCGGGACCGGCCTCGTCCATGTTCAAATATTACGGCACCGAGCAGAACAAGCGGAAATATGAGCTGCTGTTGCAGGCAATGGGCACCCAGGCACTGGGCTGGGAAGGCGATGCGTTCGAGGAGCATGAGCTTTCCATTACCCGCGAATGGTTGCGCAGCAAGGCAAACTCGATCGAGGGCGGCACATCGGAAGTGCAGCTCAACATCATCGCCAAGCGTGTGCTCGGCCTGCCCGAATAATCGCTCAAGGAATTCAAAAAGGGCCCGCCACGGCGGGTGAAGGAAACAGACATGGCTTTGGTACTCAACGAAGATCAACAGCAGCTCAAGGATGCGGCGCACGCTTTCATTCAGGACAAATCCCCGGTTTCGGCGTTGCGCAAGCTGCGCGACGAGGAAAACCCCGACGGTTTCGACCGCGCCTTGTGGGCCGAGATGGTGGAGCTTGGCTGGCCCGGCATCATCATTCCTGAGGAATTTGGCGGCTCGGAGTTCGGCTATACCGGGCTTGGCGTCGTGTTGCAGGAAATGGGGCGTACACTGACGGCATCGCCGATGGTGTCGACCGTGCTGATCGGCGCGTCGGCCTATATGCTGGGTGCATCCGATGTGCGCAAGAAGGCGATGCTGCCTGAAATCGCGGCCGGCAAGAAAATCGTTGCGCTCGCCCTTGAGGAAGGGCCGCGTCACGCGCCTTACAATATCGCCACGCGCGGTGGCCCGTCTGTCGATGGCTACCGCATCTCGGGCGAGAAAACCTTCGTGCTTGACGGGCAGGTTGCCGATGAGCTGATCGTTGTCGCGCGTGAAAGCGGTGAGCCTGGGGACCGCGACGGGCTGACCCTGTTTCTGGTGGATGCCAAGGCACCAGGCGTGAAGATCACGCCGACCAGGATGGCCGACAGCCGCAATGCCGCGAATATCACCTTCAATGGTGCAAGCGCCAGCGGCGACAAGATCATCGGTGAGAAGAAGAAGGGCGCGGATGTGCTTGACGCTATTCTCGACCGGGCGCGGATCGGATTGGCGGCGGAGATGCTCGGCGCGATCGAAGTTGCGTTCGAGATGACTGTCGAATATCTCAAGACACGGCAGCAGTTCGGCCGGCCCATCGGATCGTTCCAGGGGCTTGCGCACCGGGCGGCTGAAATGTTCTGCGAGGTTGAGCTGTCGAAATCGGTGGTGCTCGATGCGCTGTCGGCAATCGACGACAATCGCGACGATATCGCCCAGGCGGCAAGTCTGGCCAAGGCGCGGCTCAATGATACGTTTCACCTGATCAGTTGCGAAATGCTGCAAATGCATGGTGGCATCGGTATGACTGATGAGGCGGATATCGGCTTTTACATGAAGCGGGCCCGCGTCGCGGCGGCGACATTCGGCGATTCAGCTTTCCATCGGGATCGTTACGCCACGCTTGAGGGCTATTGACCGGCTTCCGGGCGCGGGCCGGAAAGGCCCGCACTGGCAGCATGATGATAAAGCGATCAAAGGCAATTTGAAGAGGGGGTTATCCCTCTTCATAGCGCAGATCCCACACCCCGGACATATAGCGCGCGATAAGTATCAGCACGATCATGCCGATGGTGGGGATCAAAATGGCATTGATCGGGCCGATCCGGTCGATGGCGAAGCCGATCAGCAGTGCCCCGATCGGCGCACCCCCCATATAGCCAAGCTGGAAAATGGACAGCACCCGTCCGCGGTGATCCGCGGGGGCGGCAGCCTGAACAAGCGTCCGGCCCATCACCATGGAAATGCCGCCGCTGATCCCCCACAGCCCGGCAATCGCATAAAGTCCGTAAAGCGGCGGTTGGAACAGGATCAACGCCATGATCAGGCCGCTCGCCGTGGTCGACAGGATCAGCGCGCGTCCCTGCTGCCTGATATGGCCATAACGGGTCATGACAATTGCGGACAGGCAGGTCCCCAGCATGAAGCAGGTATTCAGGATGGCAAGTGCCGCGGAATCGCCATGATAAACATCGCGCACGATGATCGGCAGTTGCACCATGAATACCCCGATATAAAGGATGCCGGTAAAAAACATCAGGATCACGATCGGCCGGATCGCATCGATCCGGAAAACCTCGGCAATGCTGTCCCTGATTTCCGCGACCGCATGGCGGCGTTCGCCGTCCGCGGGCGGTAATCGGGGCAGGCGCGTGGCGACCAGCGCGGCCAGCACCAGCAACACGGCCTGCATGACAAGCAGCGGCGCACCGCCCATCGCATCCGATGGCGCGCGCCCCATGGCCAGCGCCAGATAGCTTGCCCCGCCGCCAAGCAGGATACCGAAGATCTGGCTGCCGAACTGGATGCCCGTCGTCGCGGTCACGGTTTGCTGAATTTGCCCGTTTGCCACCCGCACAAGCATGGCCTCGCGCGCCGGGATGATGAAAGCGCCGAGCGCGCCTGCGCCCAGGCTCATTGCAATCATTACAAAAAAGCTCAGGCTTTCCACCCGGATAATCAGGGCAAGCGACAGGGGGACAAGGGCAATCACGCATTGCAGGGTGATCAGATGCCCGCGCAGTTCGCGGCGATCCGCGACAACCCCGCCAAACAGCACCAATGTCAGCATCGGCACCATCGACATCATCTGCGCAAAGCCGACCCTGCTTGCGCTTTCATTGAGAACTTGCGTCAATATCCAGGGGTAGAGCACGCTCTGGATGCCCATGGCGCTGAAATAAAGCCCGAAACCAAGCAGATACCAGTTGCGCGTTGCAGTGCCGCTGCGGGTTCCCGCCGTCGCGCCCGGAGGGGTACATGCCTCCAATGCGGAGGCATCTGCGTCGAGATTGGTCTTTTGTTGCGGCGTGGATGTCATGTCCGCGCGGCGAGAGATTTTGTATCTGTCGTCATCTTGTAACCGAATCAGCGCTTTTCCGACGCTAACCTACCAGATTGGCCATAGCTGCCCTATGGGCTTTCTTGCGCCCATAAACGTGATGCCGGTGTCAGCAGCAGCACAGCCCCCAGCAGAAACAGTGCCGGGAAAGGGATGGCTGCCTGCGGGCCGAGGGCGGCTGTCAGAAAGCCGACAAGAAGCGACCCGATCGGGGCGGCGCCAAGATAACCAAGCTGGTAGACCGATAGCAGCCGTGCCCGGTGGCTGACGGGAGCCGCCTGCTGCACCATTGTGCGGCCCATCGCCATGGTCACCCCCGACAGGATGCCGAACAGGAAGACACAGGCGAAATAGGCGGGCAGGGGCATGGCGACACTGCTTGCAAGCAGCAATAGTGCGGTGGCGGCAAGCGACAGGGTCAGGGCACGGCCGGGAAACCGGATCGTGCCGCGCCGCAAAATCAGCACGGTCGCGACAACCGTGCCCGCCATGAAGCAGCTATGGGCGGTGGCAAGTTCGGGCGAGCTGCCGCCATAGATATCGCGGATGGTAATTGGCAGAATCACCATGAACCAGCCCATGAAACACAGCCCCATGGCGATCATCAGCAAAATGACCGGCAGAATGGGCGGGGTACGCCAGGCCATTTTCAAACCATCGGCAATATCGTGCAGGGCGGAACCATTATCGGCGGGGTCGCGCATCGACGGCACGGGCATCAGCCGCCAGCTTGCCAGCAACGCTATCGCGACAAAGCCCGCCTGAATGAGCAGCAGCGCCGGTGCGCCGATCGCGACCGCCGCGCCGGCAATCGTAATGCCGATGATCTGGCAGCCGAATTGCAGTCCGGTGGCAATCGTCACCGCGCGTTGCACCTGATCGCCGGCAATCCGGCTGAGCAGCGCATCACGCGCCGGTGTGACAAAGGCTGTGCACAGCCCCAGCAGCAGCCCGTATCCGATCATCACGGGATAGGACATCTGCCCCGCCAGGATAAGCAGGGCAAGCCCCAAAGGTGGCACAAGCGCCACCCACTGTATGCGGATCAGCAATTGTCGCAGATCTGTCCGGTCGGCCACAGCGCCGCCAACCAGGATAAAAAACAGGCTGGGCAGCAGCACCGCCATCTGCGCCACGCCGACCCGGTCGGCGCTCTCATTCAGCACGACGACGATGAGCCAGGGGAACAGCACATGCCGCACGCCCCAGGCGGCGTACCAGCCCGTCTGTCCCGCCGCGTAAAGCTGAAACTGACGTTGTTTGCCGAGCGGCAGCTCTGTTTGCTGCGATGCGTCTTCTTGTGCCCGCATCAGCTATTCCCGCTGCCTTCAAGCCGCCAGATCGGCGAGCGCAGGGCGATCCACAGGGCGATCACCGTCATGCCAAGTGCCGAAAAGGCAATCGCGTGCAGCGGGCCGATATATTCCGCAAGCTGGCCGATCATGAAGGACCCAAAGGGGGCGGTGCCCATGAAGCCCAGCATGTAAAACGCCATGGCGCGGCTGCGATGGGCTTCGGGGCTTGCCTCCTGCACGATGGTGCGGCCCATGCTCATGGTGATCGAACCGCAGATGCCCCAGCCCGCCATCAGGAGAAGCGGCGCGGGATAGGGCAGGCCAAGCCCGATCGCCGCCAGCATCAGCCCGCCGATCCCCAGCGCGCAGGTGATGGCGCGCCCCTGCCGCGCGACGCCACCCTTGCGCAGCAGCACAAAGGCAGTCAGCGACATACCGCCCATATTGAACATGTTGATCAGTGCAAGATCACCTGAATCGCCGCCATAGACATCGCGGATAACAAGCGGCACGCCGACGAAAATCACACCCATCAGAAAGAAGCCCATGCCGCCGATCAGGATGATGACATCGCGCAGGGTGCGGTGCCGCCAGACGATCAGGGCGGTATCGGCGATCATGGCGAGGTTGCGCGGCGCGGGGCCTGAGCGGACCGGCGCGGGCAGATGCGACAGATCAAGCCGGTGAAAAGCCAGCGCGCCGAACCATAAAAGCAGCGCCTGCACGACAAGTAGCGGTGCCGCGCCGATGCTGGCCGCCATGCCCGCCAGTGCAAAGCCGCCAAGCTGCACGGCAAACTGCACCATTGTGGCGCTTGTTACCGCGCGTTGGATATTGCCGCGTGCGATATAGGGCAGCATGCCGTCGCGCGCAGGGAACAGGAAGGCCTGCGCTGTGCCGACGGCAAATCCATAAGCGAGCATCAGTGGAAAACTGAGCAGATCGAGCATCACCGCGGCCGCCAGCAGCAGCGCCGGTATGCCACCCAGCAAATGGCAAAGCCGGGTGATGGCGCGCCGGTCCTTGCGGTCGGCGACCGCACCGCCAAGCAGAATGAACAGTAGTCCCGGCAGAAGCAGCGCCATTTGCGCGGTGCCGGCGCGCGCGGCACTTTCCTGCAACGCGATCAGCACCAGCCAGGGGAACAGCACCACCTGCATGCCGAACATGGAGAACCAGGAACCGACGCCGCACAGATACCAGATGAAATTCACCCGCTCGCGGCTGCCCGGAGCGGGGGACGTGCTGTCATCGCTGGTGTTATCTGCGGCTCCGGCCGATGTGTTGTTTGACATATTGTCCATGGGGTTGAGCTTATACCCGGTTGCGCGCCGATCCGTTAGCGTGAAGACAGGTGCGCGTGCGGCAAAGTCGTGCTGGCGTGTGGGCGGGATGCCGGATAAGCTCGGCAGCTCAAACAGCTTGTTTCCGAGAATGAGAACTGAATTTGTTGGGGAACGCCATGGCGAATAAGAAGTCGGCACCGGAATTGAATAAAGAGCAATGGAAAGCGCGGCTTGTCGCCATGCGTGAAGATCTGAGCCAGTTGATTGCCTTGCATCATGAACCGCATGCCGCGCCCGAACTTGACCAGACAACCGTGGGGCGGGTGTCGCGCGCCGACGCCATTCAGGAACATGAGATGGCCAGCGCGACCCAGCGGCGCCGGCAGCAGGAGATCGCCAAGATCGACGCGGCACTCAGCAGGCTGGAAGAAGGCGAATTCGGATTTTGCGTCACTTGCGGCGCGCGGATCAGCGATGGTCGGCTGGAACTCGACCCGACAACGCCATTTTGTGTAAAGCATGCAAAATAACGGGCATACTGGCGCTGGCCATGGCGGGGTCGACGCTGCACAATAGCTGTGATGCGTGAGGTTTCGAATCGCTTTTTGCATGTTTGACGACGGCTTGCTTTATGTGTCCCTGAAAGGGGTGATTGTCCGGCGCGGTCAGATATTGCTGTTGCGAAAACATAGCGGCCGGTGGGATTTGCCGGGTGGGCGGCTCGACCCCGATGAATCACCCAAACAGTGCCTGCTGCGTGAGATTGCCGAAGAAACCGGGCTTGCGGTCAGGCCGGGGCGGCTTTTGCATCGCTGGGTCCGCTATCGCGGCAACGGGCCCAATGTCTTTCTGGTCAGTCACCGGTGCCGGCTGCGCGATCCCCGTTCAGAACCGCGTTTGAGTGCGGAACATGCTGAAAGCCGCTGGGTGGATGCCGATGCGCTGACGCCATACGGGCTTTCCGCGGGGATTGAAAAATCCATTCGCCGCGCTGCCAAATCGTAACCTGGCCGTGCGATAAGCGGCGCATGATGCAACAGGGAAAATTGTCAGATGTCTCAACCGCGCGATAAAGCCGGTCAGCAAAGCGTTGCCGCGCCGCGTCAGGAAATCGAACGCAAATTCCGCGTTATCGGTGATGACTGGCGCGCGGGCGCCAAAGCCTATCCGATCACGCAAGGCTATATCGCGCAGCGCGAGGGGTTCGAGGTCCGGTTGCGCGAAACCGATCAGGCGGCGTTTCTCACGCTCAAGGGCCGGCAGGCGGATGCGCGTATCCGCATTGAATATGAATATGAGGTGCCGCGCGAGGATGCGCAAAACCTGTTGCGGCATTTCGCGCAAGGCAGCCTTATTCAGAAAACCCGCCATGAGGTGACATTCGCCGGCAATCTCTGGGAAGTCGATGTGTTCGAAGGGGAAAATGCCGGCCTTGTGGTGGCGGAAATCGAACTGTCATCGGTCGATCAGACATTCGAACACCCCCCCTGGCTTGGTGAGGAGATCACCGGCGACAAACGCTATTCCAATGTCGCGCTGGCACAGCACCCCTATACCCGCTGGGGGTCAGCCTGATGTTTTCGCCTTTGCCGCCAGGCGCAGGATGATTTCCTCAAGCAGCGCCGCATAGGCCTTTGCCGGCGGGCTTGCCGGGGCGTAGGCAGGTACGGGGGCGCGCCTGATGCCCATCTGCTCCACGATGCTTGAATTCGCAATCACGGTGTTGAGAAACAGGCCAGGCCATTGCGCGGGCAGTTCCTGCATCGCTTCACGGTGCAGTTTCTTGCGTCGGTCGGCCAGCGAAAAGAAAGGCAGGATCTCCGCCTTGCCGAATTTTGGCGAGCCGGAAAAGCTGACCAGCTGCTCAAGGGTGCGCGCCGACAGGGGGGTCGGGATTACCGGCACAAGCAGGGCATCGGCGGCGCGGAAAATGCTTTCCGACAACAGTGAGATGCTGGGCGGGCAATCCAGCAGTACAATGTCATACTGATCGGCCAGGGGATCGAGGATCTGCCCGATCCTGCGGCGTGGTTTGCCGGCTTCTTCAAGTTGAAGATCGAAATAGCGATAGGAAAAATCAGCAGGCAGAATATCAAGCCGCTCGAAATCAGATCCCTTGATCGCCGGATCGACATCGCGTTTGCGCAGCAATTGCCGCGACCCGCCTTTGACGCGCGGTTTGATCCTGAAATAAAAGCTCGCGGCCCCTTGCGGATCGATATCCCATAACAGCACGCGCGCACCGGCCTGCGCGGCGACATGGGCAAGATTGACGATCGCGGCGGTCTTGCCGACCCCGCCCTTGATACTGTAGCTGGCGATAACCTGCATCAGGGGGCACCGCGCTTTTTCTTGCCGCATAACTTGCGGAACCGGTCTTCGGTGGCAGGGCCCGAAAAGGCCGCAAAGGCTTCGTCAAACCGTGCGCGCGAACCCGTTTGCAATCCGGCCAGAACTTCGATCAGCAAGCCCATTGCCATGATGGTTTCAGGTGGCGCCTTTTTCTTTTCGGCCATTTCATCCGCGAAACCGCGCAGCGCGACGGATTGCACGTGATAATCCTGAAAATCACCCAGAATATTTTGCAGGGTACGGAGTGTCCTGGCGAGAGGTTTCACTGTCGAGGGGGGATAAAGCTGGTCAAAAAATTGCAGCAGATAGCGCAGCTTCTTTCCTTCCTTGCGAATGTCATGCAGTGCTTCGTCGGGGCTTTCTTCTGTGATCGCCTCACCGTCGCGGCATATGGCGCGGTAAAGCCGCCAGATGCGTTTTGCCGCAAGTTGCTTGATCGGCGTCAGGGATGGCTCCTGCCAGATCGTCTCGTCATCGCACAGAAAATTGCGCCAGTCGGCTACAAACTTTTCATAACGTTTGCTGTTCAGCGCGCGGGTCAGCTTGCGCTGCTCGCCCCGCTGCCGTTCACGCAGAAAACGTTTCAGGGGCAATAGGTCGTCGCGCCGCCCTTCAGGCAGCATGGCGCAATAATCATCGAACGCAAGCAGATAGACATCAGCATCCCGTGTGGGGCCTGTTACTTGGCCAAGCCAGCGCAGCTCCTGGGAGAAATGCTGCCGCTCTGTGAGCGGAAATATTGTCTTGAATTGCCCGATGGCGGAGCGGGAACGGCGTACCGCAATCCGGAAATCGTGCAGGAATTCGCTATCGATCGCCGTGCGTGTGCCCGGTGCATTGACACACATCTGATCCAGCAGGTGCAGCAGAATATGGCGTAGCGCCTGCCGCGCATTCATTTTCGGATGTAGTGACAGCTCAAGCTTGGATTGGTAATTGCCGATCTCGCGCCCTGCTGCGGCAAACAGGCTGCTTGCCAGCAGGTTGCGGTCATTGGCTGAGCTTGCTGCAAGCTGCTGGATTGTTTTTTCAAGCATGCGGAACGGTTTGGGATAGCCGCGTATCGGCCGGCAGTGAAGCTGCGCAAGGCTTGTTTGTTCATCCACGCCCGTCACCTCAATTTGCGTGATTGTCAGCCGCGCGACGATTTTCTGATCTTCATTGCGGATCGCGATTTCCGACCGTTGCCCGCGTCCCTCATCCGAGGGCAGAAGCGTGCGCATCTCAAGTAGGGGCGCAATCGTGTCGGCCAGTGGCCCTTCGGGCAATTCCTCCGCGAAACCGGGGGCGTCGCCCGGTGCAAGCTCTGCCTGCTGGTCGGTGCTGGCTTTACTGCCGGCGATACGGGTAAGCCGCAATGTGCTGACCTGCGTGCCGTTTGCCGGTGCGGTTTTCTGCAAGATGTAACCGGCCTGAAACAGGCGCCAGTCGAAGCTGTCATAAAATGTAAGCGCCACGGCTTCACCCGATGTCAGCAGCTCAACGTTATAGCGGGGGCTGAGCGCCGCGGAAATCTGATCGATTATTTCCGTGGCCGGGCAGTTCTGAATTTCGAAATATCCCTCAATCATTTCGCTTAGATAACAGTGATGGGGTGAAAAGGGAAGCTGCTGCTCCGTAAGCAGATAATATGACAGATTTGTTACAGTGTGACTGCGTGTTCATGGTAATTCACCCGCTTATTTCGATGTGCAACCAAAAGAAAAGGCGGCTTGTCGAAAGCCGCCTTTTTTGTTTGCCGCAGGTCTGTGAACGCCGATCAGATCGGAATGGCGACCTGGCCAAGCCGAGCGGTGAGTTTGCGGTTTTCCGCATAATCCACCGGTACGGCAATGATCGCGGGGCCTTCCTGGCGGAATGCCTCTTCAAGTGCGGGCTTGATCTGATCAGCCGAGGTCAGGGTCTTGCCCCACATGCCGAACGCCTCGGCCAGCTTTTCGAAATCGGGGTTGCCGAAATCGAGCTTGGAGTGCTTTCCGTCAAAGGCGTCCTGCTGCTTCCATTTGATCAGCCCGTATTCGCCATCGACCCAGACCATGGCCACGACGTTCAGCTTGTAACGCACGGCGGTTTCAAGCTCCTGCACGTTCATCAGAAAGCCCGCATCGCCATTGATGCATAGAACTTTTTGATCGGGGCAGGCGATTTTCGCGCCAATTGCGCCGGGCAGTGCAAAGCCCATCGAGCAGAAACCGTTGGAAATCAGGCAGGTGTTTGGCTCGACCGCCTGATAATAACGCGACACCCACATTTTATGCGCGCCGACATCTGATAACAGAATATCGTTCGGGCCCATCACCTCGCGCACATCCCACAGGATCTTCTGCGGCTTGGCGGGAAATGCGGTGTCGTCCTTTTCCATGGCGAAGTCGTCGGCCATGGTGCTGCGCAGTTTGCCGCGCGTGGCATTGATGTCGAACAGCGGCAGCTTGTCGCCGGCGCGCGCGTCGATTTCCTCATTGATTTGCCACAATGCATCCGCAAGGTCGGATACGATATCGACCTCGACCGGGAAGTGATCGTCGATTTCCGCCGGTGAGAAGTCGATATGGATGATCTTTGCGCCTGAATCAGGCTTGTACCAGCCCGCGGGGCTGTATTCGACAAGGTCGTAACCGGCGGTGATGATGACATCCGCATCGGCAAATGCGTGATTGTTGTAATCGCCGACGCCGAGCCCCATGGTGAACAGGCAGTGGGGGTTATCCATCGGTACCGCGCCTTTGCCCATGAAGGTATTGACGACCCCGATGCCGGTTTTTTCGGCAAGCCGCACAAGCTGCGTTGCGGCGCGTTTGCGCACCGCCCCGTTGCCCGCCAGGATGATCGGCTTCTTGGCGCCCATGATCATGTCGACCGCCTGCTTGATCGCCTTGTGATCGGCGGCAGGCCGGCGCAGCTTGGTAAAGGGCAATGGCGCGCCGCTCGTCTCCTCCTCAGCCAGATCTTCGGGCAGTTCGATGACCGTCACACCGGGTTTTTCGGTTTCGGCGATCTTGAACGCCTTGCGCACAACTTCAGGAATGTTCTTGGGCGAATGAATTGTCTGCGCCCATTTGCTGAGCGGGCGCAACATGGCAATGGAGTCCATGTTTTGATGGCTCTCCTTATGCAGCCTTTTTGTCGAGGCCTGACCGATGATCGCCACAACAGGCGCGCGGTCCATATTGGCGTCGGCAAGCCCTGTGACAAGGTTGGTCGCGCCCGGACCAAGCGTTGCAAGGCAAACACCGGCCTTCCCCGTCAGCCGGCCATAGGCATCGGCCATGAAGGCCGCCCCCTGCTCGTGTCGGCACAGGATGAATTTGATCGGGCTGTCGATCAGCGAAATCATCAGATCCGCATTTTCTTCACCCGGGATCCCGAAGATCCGGTCAACCCCTTCCGCTTCAAGACATTTTACAAATAGATCAGATGCTTTCATCGCTTTTCCCCTCTTCCCCGACCAAGCCGTATCTAAAACTTGCGGTAGTTAAATTTCATCTGAACGCAGGACCATCATCTTTTCGATCTGCATTTCGTGGATGGTGTATGGAATGCCGCCGACGCCGTGGCCCGATTCCCGCGCCCCCGCGAACGGCATCCAGTCGACGCGAAATGCGGTATGGTCATTGACCATGATCGCAGTGCCGTCAATCCGTTTATAGACCCGCATCGCGGTATCGATATCGCGGGTGAAAACCGCGGCCTGGAACGAAACAGGCAGGCTGTTCGCCCGATCGATCGCCGCATCCATATCGGTATAGGAATAAACGCAGATGACGGGTCCGAATATCTCAAGCTTTGACACATTCGCATCTTCAGGCGGATCGAGCAGGACGGTCGGCGCGTAGCAGGAATCAGACAGCTTCTTGCCGCCGGTGACAAGTTTTGCCCCGCCGGCCACCGCCGCCTGTACCCAGTCATCAATCCGGTTGCATTCCCCGTGATTGATGATCGGCCCGACCTCGGTATCGGGATCGGTCGGATCGCCGACCTTCATCTTATCGCCAAGCGCGGCAAGTCCCGTTGCCACCTGCTGCGCGATATCGGCATGGGCAAAGACCCGTTGCACCGACACGCAGACCTGCCCCGCATGATAAAAGCCGCCCTTGGCGAGCCTTGGCAGATTGGCTTCCAGATCGGCATCCTTCGCGATGATCACGGGAGCCGCGCCCCCATGTTCCAGCGCGCAGCGCGTGCCGGGTGCAAGTTGGCTGCGCAATGACCAGCCGACCTTGCCGCTGCCGATGAAGGAGAAGAAGCCGACGCGCGGATCGGTGACCATTTTTGTCGACAGATCGTTATTTTCCGGCACGATCACCTGCGCCCATTCCTTTGGCAGTCCCGCCTCATGCAGGATATCGACAAATGCAAAGCAGGAAAGCGGGGTCGCGCTGGCCGGTTTGACGATCACCGGGCAACCGGCTGCCACCGCAGGGGCGACCTGGTGCACGATCAGGTTGAACGGATGATTGAATGCGCTGACCGCGACAACGACGCCGATCGGTTCATGCTGGGTAAAGGCAACATGTCCGGCCGAGGCGGGGTTGATATTCATCGGGATGAGCGAGCCTGTTTCGGTCCGCATGGTTTCGATGCAAACCTCGATCCCGTCAATGGCCCGGTCGATCTCGACCTGCGAATCGACCAGCGGTTTGCCGCCTTCGCGCGCAGCCTGCAGCGCCAGCTCTTCAGCGCGCTCCTTCATGATGGTCATGGCGCGGCGCAGGATGGCGATCCGCTCGACTTTCGCAATCCAGCTGTCGCGATCGCGGTAAAGCCCGTGCGCGGTGCTCAACGCCTTCTCGATCGCGGCCGCGTCCGACCTTGGCACAGCCGCAATCCTGCTGCCGTCATAGGGTGCCGTTACCGTCAGTTCACCCGCGCTCATATTTCCCTCCAGCTTCCGTTATTCCGCAAGCCCCATAGTTAACCAAAAGGCCGCTCCGGGCTAGGGCTGATTTATGGCAAATCGGCGCGGAGCGGCGGTCATCACATGATTACGGTATCCGCCGGCTCCTGAATCACCGTATGCGCGATGCTGCCGATCTTGTCGATTTCGATACGGATTTTATCGCCTGCTTTCAGGAAACTGGGCGGTTGCATCGCAACGCCGACCCCGCCTGGCGTGCCGGTCGAGATGATATCGCCGGGCATCAGGGTGAAAGCCTGGCTGAGATAGGCGATCTGGTCATAGCAGTCAAAGACCAGATGACGGGTGTTGGAATCCTGCCGGACCTCGTCATTGATAAGCGTGCGGATAGTCAGATCATGCGGGTCACCGATCTCGTCGGGGGTGACAAGCCAGGGGCCGACCGGCCCGTGCGTATCGAAGCTTTTGCCCATCGTCATGGTCTGCGAATGGAACTGCCAGTCGCGTACGCTCACATCATTGACGATGCAGAAACCGGCAATCACTTCATGCGCGCGCTCCTTCGGCACATGCCGGCAGCGCCGGCCGATGATCATGCCAAGCTCGCCCTCATAGTCGAGCGCATCGGAAACCCGCGGCTTGTGAATCGGGTCGCCCGGCGCGTTGACGCAACTCACCTGCTTGTTGAACCAAAGCTGCATGTCGGGCTTTTCGGTTTTCGATTCGGCGATATGGTCGGCATAGTTCAGGCCGATCGCCAGAAATTTCGAGGGTGTCATGACCGGCGCTTCCAGATGTAGCTCGGCCAGCGGGATCGGCGTGCCGCCTGCCTCACGCGCCGTTGTCATCGCGGCCGCGCCGGCGGTCAGAAAACTGCGCATATCGGTCGGCAGATCGGGGGCAGCAGTGGAAAGGTCGATGATGCCCGCATCGGTGACGACGCCAATTCGCGTCCTGCCGTCATGGGTGAATGTGGCCAGTTTCATGCGGTTCCCTTTCTTTTCTTGTTTTGCGACAGTTTACACGCGCCCGGCTGGGCTTACAGTAGCCCGATGACATATCTGCGACAAATAGCATGCTTTTGCGTGCGGCGGGGGAACGGGTGCATGAGACGCGGCTGGCTTTCCGCCATGGCGTGGCTGTTCTGGCTTTGCCTGTCGGGTAACGCGGTGGCGCTGGAACGGGTGGTTTTTGCCACCGACTGGAAGGCGCAGGCCGAACATGGCGGATTCTATCAGGCGCTTGCCAAAGGCTATTATGCGGAACAGGGGCTTGATGTGGTGATCCGGCAGGGCGGGCCGGGCGTCAATATTCCGCAATTGCTGGGCGCGGGCGCGGTGGCGTTCGGGATGGGGTCATCAAGCTTCATGCCGCTCAACATGGTGCGTGCGGGCGTCGGCGCAAAGGCGGTGATGGCGGTGTTCCAGAAAAGCCCCGAAATCCTGATGACCCATCCGCGCCCCGATATCAAAAACCTTGCCGACATGCGCGGCAAACCCATCATGCTGGCCGATGCCTCGATCGGGGCGGTGTGGGTGTGGCTGAAGGCGAAATACGGGTTCGAGGACCGTCAGATCCGCAAATATACCTTTAATCTCGCGCCCTTCCTTGTCGACCCAATGGCGATCCAGCAGGGCTATCTCACCTCCGAACCGTTTATGTATGAGCGGGCGATGGGGCATCCGCCGCAAATCTTTCTGTATGCGGATGAGGGCTATCCGAGCTATGCGACGCTGGTGATGGCGCGTAACGATCTGATCGCGGCCAAGCCCGAATTGGTGCGCGGCTTCGTGGCGGCGACGGCAAAAGGCTGGCGCGATTATCTGTTCGGCGATCCCGCGCCGGGCAATGCGCTGATCAAACGCGATAATCCCGAGATGAGCGAGGCCCTCATCGCACAGGCGATCGCCAAGCTTAAAACCCATCATATCGTTGTGCCTGAAGGGGCCGGGGCGGACGCCATCGGGCAGATGCAGGATGCACGCTGGCAGGCATTTTTCGATGTGATGGTGGCGCATGGGGTCTATCCGCCTGGTCTTGATTATCGCGCGGCCTATACGCGCGCCTTCCTGCCCGAGGCGGCGATGGACAGGGCGCCATGACAGAGGCTGTGGCAGCGGACGCGGCAGCCGGGCCATCGGTCACAGCGCCGGATGGTGGCGGCGCGGGAGGCTGGCTCCGGCTGGCCGGCATCCACAAGCAGTTTGACGATGGTACCGCGGCGCTGTCAGGGGTCGAGCTCACTGTGGCGCGGGGTGAGTTTGTGAGCCTGCTTGGCCCGTCTGGTTGCGGTAAATCCACCTTGCTGCGACTGATAGCGGGGCTCGATACCCCAAGCGCGGGGCAGGTGATCTGGCAGGAGCCGCCGAAAAAGGGCGATATCGGCTTTGTGTTTCAGGAGCCGACCTTGCTGCCCTGGGCCACGGCCGGGCAGAATGTGGCGTTGCCGCTGCGGCTTGCGGGTCATGGTGCGGCCGCGCGGCGCGAGCAGGCAGGGGCAGCCCTTGCCGCGGTGGGGCTTGAAGGTTTTTCCCGGCATTATCCGCACAGCCTGTCAGGCGGGATGAAGATGCGGGTGGCGATTGCCCGCGCGCTTGTCACCGCGCCGCCGGTTCTGCTGCTTGATGAACCTTTTGCAGCACTTGACGAGATGACGCGGCACGAGCTGAACGATGATCTGCAGCAGCTTGCGGTGAACCGGGGGCTGACGGTGATCTTCGTCACCCACAGCGTGGCGGAGGCGGTCTATCTGTCCCGGCGCATCGCGATCATGTCGGCGCGGCCGGGGCGGATCAGCAAGGTTATTCCGGTCGATTTCCCCGCGCCGCGTGCGTCCGGATTTCGCCATCAGGCAGAATTCGGCAAATTATGTGCGGAAATTTCGGCCGCCTTGCGCGCAGGATAGGGGTGTACCGCGCGGCACCTGGCCGCTCCCCTGACTGTACGCTTCAGCCAACCCGTTCGCGCAGCCCGAAGATGATATTCTTGTTGCGGCTGATCGAGGTGCGCACCACATTTTTGCGCATCAGATCCTCAAGCGTCTTGTTGAGATCCTCGAGCGTCAGGCCGGTGGCCGCCGACAGGCGGTCTTTTGTCCGCCATTTATATTTCTGGTGCGACAGGGCGACCAGCAGCTTCTGCTCCGTCTCGTCGAACTGGCTGAATTCGGCCATCCATTTCAGGTTGGGCGCAATCTTTTCTGTAGCGTCAGGCATTGGTCAGGCGGGTCCGTCTTTGCCGGGCGGTATCGTGGCCGCGCGGAGTTTGGCAAGGATTGCGGAAACTTCGTCCGGTTTCAGTTCGTCTTCGGGCGGTGGCGCGCCACTGTCATCCGCGCCGCTGTCATCTATGTCGGTTTCACTGTCCTGGGCATCGTCAAAGCTGTCATGCGTGGCAGGCATATCGTCCACCTCACCGCCCGCGGGCAGCTGCCCCTGTTCGTGCAGCGCATTGACCAATTGCCGGAATTCCTCTTCCGTGGTGCCCTGAATAAGCTCGCGCGCCTGCGCGAAGCTGAAATTCACCCCACCGATGGAAATCCCGTCAAGCCGGTTCATCAGCCGGGGCAGATGCTCGGTGAAAATCGCCTCGACAAACACAGCAATGGGCTTGCGGAAATAGATCGCCGCGAAGATCAGCAGGATTGCCGGATCGATCAGCAGCTTGAGAATTTCAAGCAGATGCCGCGCAAGCGTTTCGTCATAGCGGCTGAGCAGCGTAAATCCGCCAAGCAGCGCCATCAGCGCCGCGCCCCAGCAGGCGGCGTGCAGCATCCGGTGTCGCTGGTTTGCGGTCTCCATCTTTCGGCTACCCGTGATCGGTCGTTTATATGCGCGTGCGCTGATCTTATAACAGTAGGACCGAAACGGCTCAATCAGATGAAGTCTGGGCGCGCGGCGGTGAAGGAAAGCGGCAAGCGATGATCCGGGGCAACCAAGGGGCGGAGAAGCCGATGTGGCGGCAGGCAGCGGAGACAGACGGGCGCGGGCGGCGCATATTGGCAATTGCGATGCCGGTGCTTGCCGGTCTGTTCGCGCTTGCCGGATGGGAGCTTGCGGTTGCGATTGCGCAGATCCCGCCTTTTGTCCTGCCTGCGCCCAGTGCAATCGGCGCAGCGCTGGTCGCGGATTTTCCCTCGCTTGCGGCAAGCCTGTGGCAGACTGTGCGGATCACGGGTCAGGCTTTCGTACTGGCGGTCGTCAGCGGTGTCGGGTTGTCCCTGCTGTTTTCGCAGAGCCGGGTCATCGAGATGACGCTGTTTCCCTTCGCCGTTATCCTGCAGGTGACGCCGATCATCGCGATTGCACCGCTTATCCTGATCTGGGTCGGCTTCGATCATGCGGATCGTGCGCTGTTGATTATGGCCTGGGTGGCCGCGTTTTTCCCGATTCTGTCGAATATGACCCTGGGATTGCGATCGGCCGATCCCAACCTGCTTGCCCTGATGCGGCTTTACGGCGCATCGCGCGTGCAGACAGCGCGGTTTGTGCAACTGCCTGCCGCCTTGCCCTTCTTGCTGTCGGGGATGAAAATTTCCGGCGGGCTTGCCCTGATCGGTACGGTGGTTGCCGAATTCGTTGCCGGCAGCGGCGCGTCGACCGGCCTTGCCTGGCGGATCATGGAGGCGGGCAATCGGCTGGAAATCCCGCGCATGTTCGCCGCATTGATCCTGCTGTCGCTGCTCGGGATTGCGATTTTCTTCCTGCTCAGCCTGCTTGAAACGCTGCTGCTGCGCCGCTGGCACGATAGTGCGCGGCAATCGGTTTTGCGTTGAAAGCGATGTGAGCGCACCAATTTGCGGTTTTTCGGTTAATAACATTTAAAAAATGTAATTAAATATATTTCACACTCATATTGACATATTTAGCTGCGGGAAACATATTCCGCCGCATAAACAGGAATTTCCCGCGCCGGTCTGCTATATCGCCACGGGAAAACACGGACCCAGGGAAAACCCCGATTATGTACCGTTACGACGATTTCGATCAGACCTTTGTCAATGAACGGGTGGAACAGTTCCGCGATCAGGTGGCGCGGCGGCTGTCCGGCGAGTTGACTGAAGATGAATTCAAGCCGCTGCGGCTGATGAACGGCCTTTATCTGCAATTGCATGCCTATATGCTGCGGGTGGCGATCCCTTACGGCACGCTGTCTTCGACGCAGCTGCGCAAGCTTGCCGAAATTGCCCGCAAATATGACAAGGGCTACGGCCATTTCACGACCCGGCAGAACCTGCAATATAACTGGCCGGCACTGAAGGATACGCCCGATATTCTGGCCGAACTGGCCTCTGTCGAGATGCATGCCCTTCAGACCAGCGGCAATTGCATTCGCAACGTGACCGCCGATCAATATGCCGGCGTTGCGGCGGGCGAGGTCGATGATCCGCGCATCTATGCCGAAGTCTTGCGGCAATGGTCGAGCCTGCATCCGGAATTTTCCTTCCTGCCGCGCAAGTTCAAGATCGCGATCACCGGCTGTGCGAACGACCGTGCGGCGATCAAGGTGCATGATATCGGACTTGTTGTGGTGCAGAACGCGGCTGGTGAAACCGGCTTTGAATTCTGGGTCGGCGGCGGGCTTGGCCGCACACCGGTCATCGGTAAATGCATCAATCCGTTCGTGGCCAAGCGGGACCTGCTCTCTTATAGCGAGGCGGTGCTGCGCGTTTACAATATGCTTGGCCGCCGCGACAATATGTACAAGGCGCGGATCAAGATCCTGGTGAATGAGACCGGGGTTGAGGAATTCACACGTCTGGTCAATGAGGAATGGGCGGAAATCCGCGAGGGTTATCTGGAATTGCCCGAGGAAGAGGTGCAGCGCATCCGCGACTTTTTCGCGCCGCCCGCCTATGAATCGCTTGAGGCGGATCCGCCCGAATTCATGGAAAAACTCGATGCGGATCCCGCATTCGCCGACTGGGCGCATGCCAATCTGGCGCCGCATAAGGTGTCAGGCTATGCGATCGTCAATCTGTCCCTCAAACCGATTGGCGGCATTCCGGGCGATGTGACCGACAGCCAGATGGAGGCGGTGGCCGCGCTGGCCGATCAGTTCAGCTTCGGCGAAATCCGTGCAACGCACGAGCAGAATCTGACGCTGCCCCATGTCGCGCAAAAAGATCTTTATGCCCTGTGGGAGGCATTGCAGGCGCTTGATCTTGCGACCCCGAATGTCGGGCTTGTCAGCGATATCATTGCGTGCCCGGGGCTTGATTATTGCGCGCTTGCCAATGCGCGTTCGATCCCCGTTGCGCAGATGATCAGTGAACGGTTCGCCGATCTCAAGCGTCAGCATGATGTCGGGCCGCTCAAGATCAAGATTTCGGGCTGCATCAATGCGTGCGGGCACCATCATGTCGGGCATATCGGCATTCTGGGTGTCGACAAGAAAGGCACCGAATTCTACCAGATCACCCTGGGCGGCAGCGCCGAGGAAGATGCCGCGGTCGGGCAGATACTGGGTCCCGCCTTCGGTTATGACGAAGTAACCGATGCGGTTGAAAATGTTGTGAATACCTATCTCAAGCTGCGCGAGGGGCCGGGCGAAACCTTCCTGCAGATGGTGCGCCGGACAGGCGTGACGCCGTTCAAGGAGGCGTTGTATGAAACTGCTTAAGGACGGCAAGCCGGTCACTGATGACTGGGTCCATCTCGATGATGCGGATCCCGCACCGGCGGCGGGTGGGGTAATTGTTTCCCTTGACCGTTGGCGGGCGGAGCGTGATGCGCTGCTGAAGCGCGGGCAGGTCGGTATCCGGTTGAAAAGTAATGAAGCGCCGGCGGAAATCCGCGATGATCTGGGGCATTTCGGGGTGATTGCGCTGGAATTTCCGGTCTATCGGGATGGCCGTGCCTTTTCCTATGCGCGGCTGTTACGCGAACGCTTTGGCTATAAGGGTGAATTGCGCGCGGTGGGGAATGTGCTGTTCGACCAGCTGGCCTTTATGCATCGCTGCGGCTTTGACGCTTTCGAGGTGCAGAAAGACCCGGATGCGGACAGGTTCGCAAAGGCGCTGACCGCTTTCAGTGTGCGGTATCAGCGTGCTGCCGATGATGCGCAGACAGCATTGGAACTGCGCCACAAGGCGCGCCGCAATGTCGCGCAGGAAGGACGATAGCGATGGCAAGAATTGCAACCGACAGCCCGCAGATTATCACCGCAAACCGGCTTGATGACGGCATAGTCGTTTATTTCGCGACCGATAAGGACGCGGTGCAGTGGGTCGAGAAGATCGCCGATGCAAGCGTTCTGATCGGGGAAGCGCTGACTGCGGCGCTCAGCCGTGCCGAACAGGCGGTTGAGGCGAATGAGGTGGTCGAGGTCTATCCCATTCCTGTCGATGAGGCCAAGCACCCGCAATCCCAGCGTGAAGCGGTGCGCGCTGCCGGCCCGACGATCGCCTATGGGGTTCAGTAACGTTTGCGGGGACCAGTACGGGCCGGGGCCAGTAAGATGGGGCTCTCCGCCCGCCTGAGCTGTGGTTTTTCGGTCAGCTTTTAAGCTTATAGCCGCGTGCAAACATCCGCCAGCAGGCAAGCCAGAGCATGCCGATCAGCGCCGCGGTGACAAGCACGCCGGTGACCGGCGGCGCGTCCGCATGGCCGGTAAAACCGTAGCGCAATCCATCGATCAGATAGAAAAACGGGTTGAAGGCGGCAAATTGCTGTATCCAGCCGGGCAATTGCGCGACCGAATAAAAAGTGCCCGACAGATAGGAGAGCGGCAGGATCACGAAATTTGTGATCGTTGCCATATGGTCGATCTTGTCGGCCCAGATGCCGGTCATGATCCCGATCAGCGACAGGATCAACGACCCGGCCAGCGTGAAATAGAGCACCGCCCAGGGGGCAGCGACAGACAGCCCGGCCAGCGGCCACAGGCAAAGCGCGGCAAGGGCGGCGCAGGCAATGCCGCGTGTCGCGCTGCCCATGGTCAGGCCAAAGGTAATCTCCCCCGCCGACAGGGGCGGCATCAGCAGATCGACGATATTGCCCTGTACCTTGGAAAACATGATCGATGAGGAGCCATGCGCGAAGGCGTTCTGGATCACCGTCATCATGATCAGCCCCGGCGCCAGGAATGTGACGAAGGGAATGCCGTTCGGCGTCGGGCGGCCCGCACCCAGCGCGACACTGAATATGGTGAGAAACAGCAGCGTGACGATCACCGGACCGAGCAGGGTTTGCGGATAGCTGCGCAGGAAACGCGATAATTCACGCCGGTAGAGCGTCCACAGTCCCAACCCGTTCAGCCGCCCGAAATGACGGACGCCGAAATCCGGAAAGCCGGTCTGCACGTCGCGTCTGCCCCTCACGCTTTCAGCCGCCAGCCACGATCGAGCAGTTTGTGGCAACACCACCACAGGATCGCGGCAAGCCCGGCAGTGACCGCGACGCCAACAGCGACAGAACCGTCGGCGACGCCGGTAAAGCCATAACGGATCCCGTCGATCAGATAGAAGAAGGGGTTGAAGTGGCTGATCTGCTGGAACAGGTCGGGCAGGCGCGAGATGGAATAGAAGCTGCCCGACAGAAATGAGAGCGGCATGATGATGAAGTTGGTCACCGATGCCATATGGTCGAACTTGTCCGCCCAGATGCCCGCCAATGTACCGATGATCGACAGGATCAGCGACCCCATCACCGCGAAATAAACGATGGCCCAGATATGCGCGAAAGCGAAATCGACGAAGGCCAGCATGGCAAGCGCGGTCGCCGCGCCGACAACAATGCCCCGGCTGACACCGCCCAGGATGAAGGCGGTGGTGACTTCCGCGCTCGATAGCGGCGGCATCAGCAGATCGACGATATTACCCTGGATCTTCGCGCTCAGCATCGAGGAGGAGGTATTCGCGAACGCATTCTGGATGATCGCCATCATGATGAGGCCCGGTGCCAGAAACGCGATAAAGCTGATGCCATGGATATCGGGCCGGTCGCGGCCCACCGCGATGCTGAAAATCGCAAGATAAAGCAGGGTTGTCACGATCGGTGCGCCGATCGTCTGCAGATAAAGATTGAGGAACCGCTGCACTTCCTTGACATAAAGCGTCCACATGCCAAGCCAGTTGACGCCCTGCAGATGGGTTGCGCCAAATTTATGTGTGGAATCAGAGGTGGTGTGTGCTGGCATAGAAAAATTCCAAATGGCGAAAAATTCCAAACGGCAAGGCATCCAAAATATCGCAAGGGGCAGACGGCAAACTCCGGGCGGCAAAATTCGGGCAGGTGGATTGTATCCAGCCTGAACTAACCTATATAACCGCCGTTGCATGGGATTACAGCAAACAAATGCCCGATTCCAGTGGCCAGGCTGTCGGCAATCAATGGCGGTTGCTGGTGTTTCTGCCGGGCATAATGCCTGCGGCGCCATAGGTGGCGGGCAGTTATCCACAATAAATTCGTAGCAGAATGCCAATTCGGCATTGGTAAGATATTGTAGTTTTGCGTCAGCATGCTACGATATCTGGTAGTTTCTGGGGTGAGTTGGGTTATGCCCTAATTGTGTCTCATTCTTGGTGTTTGCACTGCTGACAGGGTGCAGAAAAAGAGGAATTCATGGCCTGGACCGAAGAACGCATCGAAAAGCTGACAAAATTGTGGACAGAGGGGCTGACCGCAAGCCAGATCGCGCAGGAGCTTGGCGATGTCACACGGAATGCGGTGATTGGCAAGGCGCATCGCCTGGGGTTGTCGGGGCGGCCGTCACCGGTGCGCGCGGCGCGGACGAAAAAGCCCGCGGCGTCCCGTCCGGCAAAGCCAAAGCCGCTTGCCGCGCGCAGTAATGCATCAGCACCTGCCAACAAGCCGAAACCGGCACCTGCGGTACAACCGCCTGCGCAGCCGGTCAGGCAACAGCCTGCGATGCCGCAGCTTGATTTGTCGGAAATCGAGGCGGGGCCGGGTGTCACGCTGCTGAAAGTTACCGACAAGATGTGCAAATGGCCGATCGGCCATCCCGGTGAGCCCGGCTTCCGCCTGTGCGGCCGTCCATCGGCTGAGGGCGGGCCATATTGTCAGGCCCATGCGGAGCTTGCCTATCAGGTGGTGCCCTCCAAACGCGATCGGCGCGCGGGCGCGGCCTAGCCATCACCGGCGTGGTGTTGCTGCTTGTTCGGGCCGCCGCCGCGCCCCTTTGCACCGCCGCGCCTGTACCATTGTTCAGCGAGCAGCCCGCACATGGCGGCCAGTCAGCCAGATATAGCGCAGACATAGCAGGCTGACCGATATTGCGCTGGCGATCAATATCGCCTCGATCAACCCGAGCGGGCCGTGCCCCGCGCGTTGCGTCAGCCACCAGCCGCACGGAATCATGACAATTGCGTAAGAGCAGAGATGGGTGAGGGTGGGGACCCAGCTATCGTTCCAGCCGCGCAGGGCTGTCGCCATTATCCCTTGTCCACCATCCAGAATGATAACCCAGGCTGTCAGCGCAATCAGCGGTATGACCGTCGCGAGCAGTTCTGCCTCTGTCGTGTAAAAGGCGGCAAACATCGCTGGATTGACGGCCATGGCAATCACGATAGTTGCTTGAACCGCCGCGCATAGGGCAAGGCCCGTCCAGCCGATCTGGCGTGCAGTGCGATAATCTTCCGCGCCGCGGGCATTGCCGATGCTGACGGTGGTCGCTGACGCAAAGCCCAGCGCAATCATGAAATTCATGCCGATCAGGTTCAGCGCAATCGTATAGGCGGCGATCGCCAACGTCCCGAGCAGCCCGGCAAGCAGCGTCATGGCGCTGAATGCGCTTGCTTCGATGGCGGCGCTCAGCCCGTGGGCCAAGCCAAGCTTGCGTTGTTCCGCCCAGCCGCGCCAGCTTGCCCGCCAGCCATTGGGGTCTGGTATCCGGACGCCAAAAAGCCGCCAGTCACGCATATGCCAGATATATCCAAGGATCAGGCACAGCGCCACAAACCGCACAAGAATGGTGGCGATGACAGAGCCCATTGCACCAAGCTCGGGCATGCCCAGCTTGCCAAAAATGAGCACCCAATTCGCCCCGATATTGACGATATTGGCAAACAGCATGATCACCATTGGCGGGATCGGGCGCTTTATGCCTTCAAGAAAATTGGCGCTGACGATATAGCACAGCAAGATTGGCATACTGGCACCCAGCATAAGTGTCAGCGATGCGCCGCTTTTGGCAAGTGCGGGCGTCTGGCGTGTCACCAACAAAAGCGGTTCGGTCAGCAGGCAGAGCGCGAAACCCGCAAACCCGATCAATACGGCATAGGGCAGGGAGCGGCGCCAGACCTGGCCGCATTCGGCATAGTTCTGCGCGCCATGGGCCTTGGCCGTGAAAATCAGGGTACCGATCAGCAAACCCGACGCACTGACAAGCAAGACAAAGAAAAAAGCATTGGCAAGCGCGAGCTCGGCAAGCGCGGTCGCGCCGTAATGGCCAACCATGATGGTATCGACAAGCACCATGCACATGATGCTGGCGCGCGCGATCACGACCGGCGCTGCCAGCCGGACAAGCTCTACCGCCTGCTTTCGTACCGGCATCGCAGCCGCTATTTCACCCACATCGTCTATCCCTGTTGAAAGGGTGGCGAGGGGCGTTTTTCGCCGCTCAACCGCTATGCTGCATGAAATAGTCGAGCCCCAGGCAAAATGCCATAGCCAGTGCGGCTGCTGCCGGAACTGTGATCAGCCAGGCAGATACGATGGTGATGAGATGTTGCCGTCGCACGAGTTTTCGCTTCTTGGCCTTGCGTTGCTTCTTCTTGGAAAGCGTTGTCGGGCTGTCGTTTGAATGCAGGTTATTGTTCGTGCGATTGCTGCGGAATTCACGTAGGAAACCGACGCCGAAAATCGCGCCGACCGCAATATGGGTGGAGCTGACCGGCAGCCCCAGGGCGGATGCGGCAATGACGGTAATCGCCGCCGATAATGCCACGCAAAAGGCGCGGGCCCGGTCGAGCTTGGTGATTTCCGCCCCGACTGTGCGGATCAGCTTCGGTCCAAACAGCGCAAGCCCCAGGGAGATGCCGATCGCGCCTACGCCCATCACCCAGAACGGCACCTCGGCTTTCGCGGCAATGCCGCCGGTCGTGACGGCCGTGACAATGGCGGCAAGCGGGCCAACCGCATTCGCCACATCGTTCGCGCCATGGGCAAAAGACAGCAGACAGGCAGCAAAAATCAGTGGATAGGTAAACAGTTCCGCGACCGAAGCGCGCCTGTTTTCAAGCCCGAATGCAGCCCGCGCGATCACGGGCCGCAGGATGAAATAGGAAACCGCAAAGGCGACAAGCGCGCAAATCACGATAAGTTCCGCCTCGGGCTCCCACAGGCGCTTGAGCCCTTTCACCATCATATAGACGGTGAAGGCCGTCACCATGATGGCGACCAGCACAGGCACCCATTTCTTCGCCGCCGCGATCTTGTCTTCCTGATAAATGATGCGCGATTTGATGAAGGCCAGGAACAGGGCCGCGATGAGCCCGCCCAGAACCGGCGAGATCACCCAGCTTGCGGCGATCTTGCCCATTGTCATCCAGTTCACGACATTGACATCGACAGATGCGATCCCCGCACCCAGCACCCCCCCGACGATGGAATGCGTTGTCGACACCGGTGCACCGATATAGGTCGCCATATGCAGCCATATCCCCGCGGCAAGCAGGGCTGAAATCATCGCGCGGATAAAATGTTCGGTGCTGGGCATCGCCATCGGGTCGATGATGCCCTTGGAAATCGTCGACACCACATCGCCGCCGGCCAATATCGCGCCCGCCGCCTCGAAAATCGCGGCGATGATCAGCGCGCCTGTCAGGGTCAGCGCTTTTGAACCGACAGCCGGGCCGACATTGTTCGCCACATCATTCGCCCCGATATTCAGGGCCATATAGCCACCGATCACCGCGGCGATGATCAGAAAGTTGCCGTGAATACCGTCAGCCTGCAGGCTGGTGACAAGCCATACAGCGGCCAGAAACAGTGCGGCAAGTCCGACAGGGCCGAACCGCATCGCTGTCTCGCGTGTTGCCGATTGGGCGCGGCCAATCCGCTTGAGATCTTTATCGAGTCCCGTTTTTGCCATGGTGTTCCTGTTCGATTGCGCGGTGCAGATAAGGATGGGCAGCTCTATCGGCTGCCAAAAACACCCTTTTGTTCAAGTTTGTGTTCGTCATCTTCGGAAATGCCCGCCTCGCGCAGGATTTCCGACCGATGCTGCCCTAGCTGTGGTGCGCCGTGACGGTATTCCGGACTGGTCCCGCTGAACCGCGCGGGGGTGCGCGCCTGTCGCAGGGGGCCGGCTGCCGGGTGTTCTGATTGCATGATGATATCGGTGGCGAGAATCTGCGGATGCGTAATCATGTCATTGCGCGTCAGAACCGGTGCGCAAGGAACCCCTTCGGCTTCAAGCCTTGCCATCCAGTCATCGGTTGTGCGTTCGATCAGCACGGACTGGGTCAGCGACAGCCGCTCATCGATATTGAGATCGCGCAATTCGGTCGTCGCAAAACGCGGGTCGTCCAGCCATTCGGGGCGCTGCAAGGCGCGGGTCAGCCCGGCCCATTGCGTATTGGTCATGACCGCGACGCTCATATAACCGTCTCTGGTTTCGTAGATCAGGTCGATAAAGCTTGCCGCGCGTTGCTGACTGACCTTCTTGCCGATATAGGTCTGCGCCCCCATATCGGACGACCAGAGAAACGCGACCACCGCCTCCAGCATCGACAGGCGCACATGCTGCCCCTCACCGGTCTTGGCGCGCGCCAGCAGGGCGGCGGTCACCGCCTGCGCCGCGGTAATCGCGGTCAGCTTGTCGGGCAGGATCGTGCGGATCAGCCTTGGGCGTTGCGTATCCGCGCCGCCCTGAACAGAGGCAAGCCCGGACAGTGCCTGGATGATCGGGTCATAAACCGGCTTGTGGGAAAACGGGCCCTTTTCGCCAAAACCGCTGATCGAGACATAGATGATGTCAGGCGCAACCGCGCGAATTGCCGCTTCGCCAATCCCCATCCGGTCGACAACGCCGGGGCGGAAATTCTGCATGATGACGTCCGATTTTGCGGCCAGCTTTTTGACAAGCGCCACGCCGTCGGCCGTTTTCAGATCGATCGCGATGGAACGCTTGTTGCGGTTATTGTTGAGGAATGCGGCGGAAAGCCCGCCGTTCTTATTGCCTGCACCACGCGTGAAATCGCCGGTTTCGGGGGGTTCCACCTTGATCACATCGGCCCCTTGATCGGCCAGGATCATGCTGCAATAAGGGCCCGAGATGACCGCGCTCAGATCCAATATGCGATAGCCGGCAAGTGGTCCCGCCATGGGAAAGCTCCCTCATCCGTTATGCTCTCGTTTTGGGTTCCAGAGCAGTGATTCAGACCCTGGAGGACAATCTGTGCGATGACTGCGCGTCAAAGGCAAGTCGCTTTATGACATTTTCATGACAGCCGGGGATTCACAAAGCCGTCAGCGGTTTTACAAAAATTTTTTGTTGAATAACTTGACACTTTGCTAACGCTTCTGTTCGGTTGTCGGCAAAGAGAGTGTGCCGGAACTGACCGCGCACGATAATAAGAGGCAGCCGCATGTTTTATGGTTGGCGGGTATTAGCCGCGCTGTGCATCATCTATTTTTTATCCGTAGGCGTTGTATTCTGGTCTTTTGCCGTCGTGTTGCCGGCCATGATCCTGGATCTTGGCTGGACCCGTGGTGCCGCAAGCGTGGGACACGCCATTTTGTCGGTTGCCTTTGGCGGCGGTGCGGCCTTTTCTGCGGTCGTTGTTGCCAAAGTCGGTGCGCGCAATACGATAGCCATTGGCGGGGTTGCCAGCGCGCTGGGCTCTCTGGCGATTTATGCCGGCGATAGTTTGCTGTTGTTTTACGCCGGCATCGGGATCATCGGCCTTGGCATTGCGCTGCAATCGATGGTGCCGGGCACACAGATTTTGACCAACTGGTTTGTGCGCCGCCGCGCCATTTCGATGGGCTTGTTCCTGTCGATGGGTGGGCTTGGTGCGTTCGTTGCCGCGCCGGCGGTCGCCTATCTGATTGAGATGAGCGGCGATTGGCGGATCGCATGGCTGATCACTTTTGGCTGTGCGCTCGGGGGCGGTCTCGTATCGCTGCTATTTGTGCGCAATCATCCCGCCGATATTGGCAGTTTTGCCGATGGCATTGACCCCGAAGCCCATAGCGAGGCCGATCAGGCCGCAATGGCGGCGCGTACCGGACGTGTCTATCGCACCGGTGCGGAATGGCGCGCCGCCGAAGCCTATCGGACATTTGCGCTCTGGTGCATCATCGCGGCTGCGGGGCTTGCCGGTATCGGGCTTGCCGTCAATGCCAGCCAATCGGTTATTCATCTGCTTGATCAGGGGCTTGATCCTGTCATTGCGGGGTCGGCGGTGGGGATCGTGGGGCTGTTCAGCACCGTTGGCCGTCTGCTCGCGGGGGCAACAGGGGACCGTTATGATCCGCGCTATCTGTTGGCGGGTGGTCTTGCAATCGAACTGGTCGGCGTCGTCATGCTCAACTATACCGAGACGCCGTCGATGGTTTACGCCTATGCGACCATGTTCGGGGTCGGCAACGGGGCGACCATTGTGGCGCTGCCCGCGCTGGTCGCGAATTATTTCGGGGCGCTGCACTTTGCGAAGATCATCGGTATCGTGCATCTGATCCTGACCCCCTTTGCGGCGATGGGGGCGGTGATTGCAGGGTTCCTGTTCGACCTGACGCAGAGCTATCAGGGCGTATTCCTGGGTTATGCGATCATGGCGGTTGTGCCGGTATTGCTTGTTTTGCTGATGCGTCCGCCGCGCCATGCCAGCGAGACCGCCCCCGCGGCAGCGCTTGCCGAAACCGCACCGGGTGATTGAGGTGGCTGGCAGAACTGATCGGACATTTGCCGACCCGCAATCAGGCGCCCGATCATGAGCGGGCAGGAAATCGGTACACAGATCCTGTTTCCGCTGGTGCTGGGTACGGTGATGTTCGGGCTGGGGCTCGCGCTACAGTGGCGCGATTTCTGGCAGGTGGTGCGGTTTCCCAAAGCCGCGGCAATCGGGCTGGCGGGGCAGATCATATTGCTGCCGCTTGGTGCTTTTGTGCTGCTCAGCCTCTATCCGTTTCCCGCGCTTGTTGCGGGCGGGCTCATTATCCTGTCTGCCTGTCCGGGCGGCGCGGTGTCCAATGCCATTGTGTTTGTCGCGCGCGGCGATGTCGCCCTGTCGGTCAGCCTGACCGCGCTGAGCAGCGTCGTCACGATCTTTACGATCCCGCTGATCGTCGGAGTAGGGATGGCGCAATTTGCTGACGTCGATGCGCGGCTGACGATCGGCGTGGTGGATACGCTGCGTCAGCTTGGCGCGATGATCCTCGCGCCAATGGCCGCAGGCATGCTGGTGCGTTTCCTGTGGCCGGGTTTTGCGATCCGGGCGGAACGGATTTTCCGGCTGCTTGCGATTGTGCTTGTATTGCTGATGTTTGTCGCCGGCGCATTCGTGGCCGATGGGGTCGGGCTTGCGGATGTGGAACTGGCGCTGCTTGGGGTGGCCGGGTTGATTGCGATTGTCCTGCCGCTTGGCTTTTTGCTGGCAAAGGCGGGCCGGCTCACGCAGGCGCAAAGCATGACCGTGATGGTGGAAATCGGGGTGCAGAACGCAGCGACCGGTTATGTGGTGGCCGGCACACTGCTCGGACAGCCGGACATGATTCTGGCGATCGGTATTTACGGGCTGCTGATGTTCGCGGCGGCAGGGATTGCGATTTTGGCGGCGCGGCGGGGTTTTCAGCGGGCGTGAGTGCCGATCCCGTCAAACAGGGTCTGGCTCAGCTGCTGTGCGATATCCGCCGCGCTCATCTTGCCCGGCTTGACCCATTCAAGGCTCCAGTTCATGGCGCCGAACAGGAACATGCGGAACAGGGACAGATCGACATCTGTGCGTACCTGGCCATCCTCCTGCGCGTCGGTCAGCAATTTGCGCCAATATTCACCATAGGTATGGCGCAGCTCCATCTGCCGTTCCTGAATGTCTGCGGGCGTCTGGCCGAAATTGCGGATATTGGCGGATGAATAATCCCCATATTCAAGCAACATCGACAGATGCGCCTCAATCGCCGCATTGATGCGTTCGCGATGGCCCGCGCTTTCGGGCAAGGCCTCAACCGCCTTGCGGACAGCATCGAAGGCCAGCCTCAGGCCGATCTCAAGCACCTGTTCGAACAGCTGCTCTTTGGATTCGAAATAGTAATAGATACTGGCCGCGCGCATATCGGCGGCAAAGGCAATATCATTGACCTTGGTGCCGGCATAGCCGCGCTTGCGGAATTCCTGCGCTGCGGTGTCCAGAATACGTTGTCTTGTGCGATCCGATTTCGACATGCAGCATAGTTTTCACAGATCGGTGCTTGCAATCAAGCCAAACGTCTAACTACCATTAGAAAAAAATTGCACCGCGCGTCATTTCAAGGCATGTAAAACAGGCGCGATTAAAACAAAACGATTAAATTCACGCAGGGAGAGAAGCGATGGCTTACGAAGATATTCTATATGAGGAACGCGACGGCGTTGCCTGGATCACGATCAACAGGCCCGAAGTGCATAATGCGTTCCGCGGAACGACCTGCGAGGAGCTGATCGCGGCCTTCAACAAGGCGGGCTATGATCCCAATATCGGGGTGATCGTCTTTGGTGGTGCGGGTGAGAAGGCATTCTGCACCGGCGGCGACCAGTCCGCCCATGACGGAAATTATGACGGGCGCGGATTAATCGGTCTGCCTGTCGAGGAACTGCATGCGCTGATCCGCGATGTACCCAAGCCGGTGATCGCGCGGGTGCAGGGCTATTCGATTGGTGGCGGTAATGTGTTCGCGACCCTGTGTGACATGACGATTTGTTCCGAAAGCGCGATTTTCGGGCAGGTCGGTCCGAAGATGGGGTCCGTCGATCCGGGTTATGGCACGGCCTATCTCGCCCGCGTGGTGGGAGAAAAGAAGGCGCGCGAGATCTGGTATATGTGCCGCCGCTATTCAGGCCGCGAGGCGGTCGAGATGGGGCTTGCCAATGTTTGCGTGCCTGATGACCAGCTTGATGCGGAAATCGAGAAATGGTGCGCCGAGATCATGGAGAAAAGCCCCACCGCGCTGATGATCGCAAAACGCAGCTTCAATGCGGATAGCGAGCAAATTCGCGGCATTGGCAATCAGGGCTTTGTCTCGTTGAAAATGTATTATGACTCCGAGGAATCAAAGGAAGGTGTCAGCGCGCTGATGGAGAAGCGGAAACCCGATTTCCGCAAATTCGCGAAATAACGCGCAGATACGCCACTCACACCCTGTCGGGAGCATATATAGATGGACTTCTCTTTTTCGGACGAGCAGCGGGCCTTTCAGGAAACGATCCGCAGATTCGGCGCTGAAAAGCTGGCGCCGCGCTATCAGGCGCGTGAAAAAGAGGGGGTCATCGACCGCGATCTGTGCCGGGAGATGGGTGAGCTTGGCATGATCGCTCCCGAGCTGCCGGAGAAATTCGGCGGCATGGGGCTCGACAGCGTAACCGCCGGTATCGCGATCGAGGAGGTGGCGCGCGCCGATTTCAACGTCTCCTATGTGCAGTTGATCGGTTCGCTGATGGGGACGCTCATCGCGCAGCATGCGGCCGAGGATATTGCCCACAGGGTCATCGCCGATATCTGTGCGGGGCGCAGCATCGTGGCGCTCGGCCTGACCGAGCCGCGTGGCGGTTCGGATGCCGCGCATCTCATCCTGCGCGCACGCAAGGATGGCGGCGATTTCATCCTGAATGGGGAGAAGACCTCGATCTCGCTTGCCGATCAGGCGGATGAGATTGTCGTTTTCACGCGCACGAATGAGGCGGAAGACGGCGCGCGCGGCGTGTCCGCCTTCCTTGTGCCGCTCGATGCGGAAGGGATCAGCACCACCCGTTTCGACGATCTGGGCTCGGGCGCGGTGGGACGCGGCTCGGTCTTTTTCGATGATGTCCGGGTGCCGGCCGATGCGATGATCGGTCCCGAAAATCAGGGTTTCCGCGTCGTTATGCAGGGCTTTGACTACAGCCGCGCGCTGATCGGCCTGCAATGCATCGCCTGTGCCGAAGCCTCGATCGAGGAAGCATGGGAATATGTCAAGGAGCGCGAAGCCTTTGGCGGGCCGATCGCCCGCTTCCAGGGGGTGACCGAGCCGCTGGCGGAAGCCGAAACCCTGCTCTATGCGGCGAAGTTGCTATGCTACAAGACATTGTGGCTGCGCGATCAGGGGGAACCGCATACATCGGAAGCCGCCATGTGCAAATGGTGGGCGCCGCGCGTTGCCTTTGACGCGATCCATAATGCGCTGCTCGTGCATGGCCATTACGGCTATAGCCGGGAATTGCCGCATCAGCAGCGGCTGCGCGATGTGTTGGGGCTGCAGATCGGCGACGGAACGCAGCAGATCCAGAAAATGATCATTGCGCGCGAAAAAATCGGCCGCATTGCCGTGCCTTATTGACGGCAGCGGGGGAGGAAAGCATGAGCGAGCTTGTCGCAATTTCGACAGAAGGCCCCGTCGGGGTGATGGAACTGAACAGGCCAGACGTGTTCAACTGCCTGAGCCTTGGGGTAATGGAAAGTTTCGCCGAAGGCATGCGTGCCTTTACCGCCGATGCGGCGATCAAGGTCGTGCTGATCCGCGCGGTCGGCAAGCATTTCTGCACCGGCGCGGATCTTGACGAGGTCAAGGGCAAGCGCGGTTCGCTGTCTGATTTGCAGCATTTCATCCGTTATGGCCACGAGGTGCTGCGCGGCATGGAAACGGCCCCGCTGCCGGTGGTCGTGGCGGTGCAGGGGCTGTGTCTTGCCGGCGGGCTTGAGACGATGATGGCCGCCGATGTGGCTTTTGCGGCGGAGAGTGCGCGGTTCGGCGATCAGCATGCGCAGTTTGGCCTGATCCCCGGTTGGGGCGGTACCCAGCGATTGCCCCGGCTTGTGGGGCAGCGCCGCGCGCTTGATCTCATGTATAGTGCGCGCTGGATTTCGGCGGCCGAGGCATGTGACTGGGGGCTTGTGAATTATGTCGTGCCCGATGCCGAACTGCATGCGGCGGCGATGGCCTATTGCAAGACCCTGGCCGCGCGTAACCCTGAAGGCATTGCCGTCATGAAGCAGCTGACCGAAAAAGGGCTTGCCGGCGATCTTGATGCGGGGATTGAACTTGAGATCACAGCCGCGCCCGAAGCGTTGATGAGCGACAATGTGAGCGAAGGGCTGAACGCCTTTCAGGAAAAGCGCGAACCGGTTTTCAAATAGATCGGTCAATCGCGACAGGCAATTTCGATACAAGACGGCGACAGGCCGACAGAACAAACAGAACAAACATAGCAGGGAGCAGCAAAGATGGATCTGGAACTTGGCGGTAAATCGGTGATCGTCACCGGCGGCGCGTCCAATATCGGCCGTGCGATCACACTGGGCTTTGCGCGCGAGGGCGCCAATATCACGGTGGCCGAACTGGACGCCGAACAGGGGGAAAAGGTCGCTGAAGAGGCACGCAAGCTCGGTGCCGCCGATATTCAGGTGGTGAAAACCGATATCACCGACATGGCGCAGGTAAAGAACATGGTCGATGCAGCGGTCGGCAAATTTGGTGGTGTCGATGTGCTTGTCAATAATGTCGGCTGGGACGATCTGATGTTCTTTATGCAGACGACACCGGATTTCTGGGAAAAGATCATCAAGATCAATTTCATCGGTATGCTGAACTGTACCTATACGGTGCTGGAGCATATGGTGAAGAATGGCGGCGCGATCGTGTCGGTCAGTTCCGATGCCAGCCGGCAGGGCGAACCGCGCGAGGCGGTTTATGGCGCGATGAAGGCCGGCGTGAACAGTTTCATGAAGACGATCGCCAAGGAAAATGGCCGCTACGGCATCCGCTGCAATGTGGTGTGCCCGGGCGTCACCATCCCTGACATGGATGAAGAAGTCGCCGAAGGCAGCATGTGGGCGGACAGGAACGCCATGTTTACCGAGGATCAGTTCGCAAAGATCGCGGCAACCCTGCCGCTCAAGAAGCTCGGACGGCCGCAGGATCTGGCCAACGCTATCCTGTTCCTGTCATCGAACGCTGTGGCGGGGCATGTCACCGGTCAGGTGTTGAGCGTCAGCGGTGGCTACAGCATGGTCGGGTAATCCCGACCCCTCGCTGCAGGCTTAAGGAATAGAGGGAGAAAGCCATGGAAAAAGCGATGCAGATCGAGCTTTCCGAACGGTTGCTTGCTTATAATGCACAAGGTACGCAGGCGCTTGCCGAGGCACCGTTTCGCAACGATGTGAGCGCTTATACCGATCGCGCGCGGCTTGCCCGGGAGCAGGAGCTGTTGTTCCGGCAGACCCCGTTATTCATGGGGATTTCCCGGCAGATCCCAAAGCCTGGCGATTATCTGACGAACCATTTGACGGGGGTGCCGATCCTCGTCATCCGCGGCGATGACGGGGAGGCAAAAGCGTTTCTTAATGTCTGCCGTCACCGTGGCGCGAAGCTTCTGGAAGGGTGCGGCAAGGGCAAACGGCGCTTTTCCTGCCCCTATCATGGCTGGACATATGATACCTCCGGCGCGCTTGTGAATATTCTGGAAGAGAAGAAATTCGGCAGCGTGGATAAGGCCACATTGGGGCTCACACCCTTGCCGGTAGAGGAAAAATACGGGCTCATTTTCGTGCGGCCCACGCCCGGTGAGCCGGTGGATATCGATAAGCAACTCGGCGGGCTTGCACCCGAGATGGCGGCCTTTGGCTTTGACAGCTATGTGCATTATCGCACGACCGAGATGAGCTACAATTTCAATTGGAAGATTGTTCAGGACACTTTCCTTGAAACCTATCATCTGCCGGTACTGCACAAGACAACGGTCAGCCCGCTTGTCGATGAACGGGTTTCGACATTTGATGCCTATGACCTGAACCTGCGGATGGTCGCGGCGCGGCGCGGTTATGAAAAGCTTGCCGATCAAAAACCCGAAGAGCGGGACCTGCTGCCCTATACAGCGATCATCTATCTGATGTTTCCCAACACGACCTTCATCTGGCAGGGCGATCACGCGGAAGCCTGGTGTGCCTATCCCGATGGCGATAATCCCGATCGCACCAATATCACCTTTTCGCTTTATGCGCCGTCAGAACCGGTGGACGATAGCGAAAGACGGCATTGGGACAATAATTTCGATATTGCGCTCGCGACCGTGGAGCAGGAGGATTTCCCGCTCAGCGAAAAGCTGCATGCAGGTTTTTATTCCGGTGCGCAGAACGAGATTATCTATGGCCGGAACGAGCCATCGCTCATTCACTATCACAAGTCATTACGCAAGGCGCTTGGCATCAACCGCTGATATCGGCAGCGCCCTGTTACAGCGCCCTGTCACCTTGTGAAGGGGTGTGCTTGCTAGCTGGCCGGTGTGTCCGGTTGCTGCGCGGTTGCGATTTCAGGACCTGAATAAGGCGCTTTGACCGCCGCGATGATCAGATCGATGATATTGGCGACGAAGCTGTCGGGCGGGGCGGTCAGCGTGGCATGTTCCTCGACGCGCTCGCGGGTATCGCCACGAATGAGCCGGTGCCAGTTGGCAAGCCAGTGAAACACGCTGGTGGCCATCAGCCCGACCCGCTGGATGGCTGCTTCCTGCGGCACATGCGGCATCAGCGCCATTGCCATCTGCGCCAGCCGTCGTGCTGACGAGGTATGTTCGCGCCAGACCTCAGACGATACCCGAAACTGCGGATCGCTATAAACAAGTGCGAAAAAGCGGATGAAATCGGTACCGCTTTCACGTTTATGCATATGTTCGACAAAGGGCAGCACCGCCGCCTGGGCAAGAAGGGGAATATGTTCCTCGTTCAACGGGTCGGGCAGGGCAGCGAGCATTTCGTGCCGCCGCGCGTTGATGCCGGCAAAACGGTCGATGAAGATCGCCTCGACCAATCCCTCTTTCGAGCCGAAATGATAAAGCAGCGATGAGGTGTTGCGCTGCCCGGCGGCCTGATTGATCTGCCGGATCGTCACCGCATCCAGCCCGTAGCGGGAGAATAGCTGCTCGCCGGCATCCATCAGCCGCTCTTTCGTATCGCCGCGGCGTATATTGCGCACAGGTGCCCTGTTCACGCCTGTCTCCACCAAATTCACCATCGATAATTGATTATCAGAAAATTCTTCGTTCCGCCAATTTCTGAATACTGCGCCATACGTTTTGAAGTTGACGGTAATAGCGACGATTTGAATTCTGGGTCATAACATCAATTATTATTCATTGTTTTCTATATATTTCTATAGAAATAAATAATTTTTTTAATTTATAAGTAAAAAATATCAGTAAATATAGTAGTAAATTTTTTAGTGTTTAGTTAACCATTGTAATGACGGTGGTTGTTACATTTATTTGTCATATTTGTTTGCTAGACTGTTGATCGTCACTGTCATTCCATGTTTGCGTATCAAGGGGAAATGATGAGTAGCAAGTTGCACGCATTGGCGGAACGAATCGTGCCGTTTCCGCTGAATATCAGCTGTGCGGAAGTGCATCGGCGGTTTTCTGCCGACCCGGACCTGCTTGCTGCGGCGGTGGTGGATGAAGGCCGACCGGTCGGGCTTGTCAACAGACACGAATTTCTCGTTCAATTGTCGCATCAGTTCGGCTGGGCGCTTTACGCCAAAAAGTCGATTAGCGTCTTGATGGACCGGGCGCCGCTGATTGTCGATGTCAATATGAGCGTTGCCGCATTGAGCAAGCTGATTGCCAGCGAGCAACCAAGTGCCTTGCTCAAGGGCCTGATTATCTGTGACGGGTCCGATTATTACGGGATCGGCACAGCACTGGGCTTGTTGCGGTTCAACATGGCCTACAATAAGGAGCGTGCGCGCGAACTCGAACTGGCGCGGTTGCAGGCGGAGCGGGCGAATCGGGCAAAAACTCAGTTTCTTGCCAATATGAGCCATGAATTGCGGACCCCGCTCAATGCCATTATGGGCTTTTCCGAAATATTGCATCAGCAGCTTTATGGACCGGTCGGTGATCAGCGCTATCATGATTATGCGGCCGATATCTATCGCAGCGGCGAACATCTGCTTGGGCTTGTGAATGACCTGCTTGATGTGGCCTGCATTGAAGCAGGGCGCATGCAGCTTGATGAGGAAAGCTGCGATCTGGAGGAATTGCTTGCCGCGGCAGTGCAGCAGATCATACGTCGCGCCGAACAGGCCGGGCTGTCGATCATCTGTCGTATGCCAGAGGATCTGCCGTTGCTGCGTGTGGATGCCAAGAAGATCCGGCAGATCCTGATCAATCTACTGACCAATGCGGTGAAATTCACCCCTGCGGGCGGGACAATCACCGTGACCAGCGGCTTTACCCGGACCAGTGAGATTTTCGTTTGCGTTCAGGATACCGGCGTCGGGATCGATGAAGCGGAAATCCCGGCAATATTTGAAAATTTCGGGCAGGTCGAAAACGAGCTCAGTAAGTCGAATGAGGGCGTCGGATTAGGGTTGCCGCTCTGTAAGGCGCTTGTTGAGCTGCATGCAGGCAGTTTCCATCTCAAAAGCAAGCCCGGTATCGGCACGCGGGCCTATTTCATCCTGCCTGCAAGTCGGCTTGTCCCCATAGCCGCGTGACTGCGTAAAAGCAGATCTGTTGGCTTGCGGCTGCACAAAAATTGTCAGACGGCCTGTAAGCCGGGTTCTGTATCCGCGCGATGCGGATGATGACCATTCATCTGGGACATACGTTACCGTATGCCTCATGCAGCCGACCCGGACAACCGGCGCGGAAACCCGCCTGCCGCAATGCGGCCTGTTGTCCCTATTTGGCCTTGCTCCCGGTGGGGTTTACCATGCCGCCCCTGTTGCCAGCGGCGCGGTGCGCTCTTACCGCACCTTTTCACCCTTACCGGCCAATGGCCCGTTGGGCCGGCCGGCGGTCTGTTCTCTGTGGCACTTTCCCTGGGGTCGCCCCCGCCGGGCGTTACCCGGCACCGTGTTTCCGTGGAGCCCGGACTTTCCTCCCCCCGGCCGGCTTGCGGCAGGGGGGGGGCCATCCCGCCCTCTTCAACCCGTTTATAACATTGCAAAGATGCAAA
>CALAQW010000075.1 GCA_937888955.1 uncultured Alphaproteobacteria bacterium
CCGGTTCGCCAATCGCGTCGCATATCATTGCTTTCATTGCCCGTTTCCTCCCTGATTGCCTGACTGCCTGATTGGCTGGCTGGCAAGATTATCATTTTCGCATGGCCCCGAACATCACCCTGAATAAGGCAGCGAACGGATATGCGCATAAAAACCGGGGGCAGCCTTGGGCCGCCCCCGGAATGGTTCGATTGAGATGCCGCGCGGCGCGCTAGCCGGTGAAGGCAAGGATTGCCTTGGCAACTGCTTCGGGTTCATCGAGTTCGGCAAGATGCCCGGCGCCCGCGATCGTTTCGATCTTCGTCTCGCCCGAAATGCCGTCAGCGAACACCTTTGCGTAACCTTGCGGGATCACCTTGTCCTCGGCGCCCCACAGCAGCAAGGTCGGCTGCTTGATACGCGGCAGCCGCTTTGACAATCGGGTATTGCCGTTTGGCCACAGGAACCGCGCACCGGCCTCGGCCGCGCGGATCATTTCGATATTCCATTCGGTCGGATCGTAATCGTTCGGCGTTGCCGTCATTTCCAGGAACCGCTCGGGATGGGTGCAGAGGATATTCTGTACCGTGCCCGGACGCTGCGCCCAGATATTGGTGATCGGATCGTCATCCAGGAACAGGCCATAAGGCGATACCAGCACCAGCTTGCGGACGGTTTCGGGGAAAACCGCGGCAACATCGGCGGCAAGCGCGCCACCAAAGCCCACGCCAATAAGATCCGCGCCATTGAGCCCGGCCAGATCAAGCAGATCGTTGCATGCCATGACCCAGTCAAGCTGGCTGTCCAGCTCAAGATGGCCGTGCCCGCCACCGGGAAAGCCCGGAAGCGAGGGCACGATGACCTTGCGGCTCCGGGCAAGCTCATCAAGGAAGGCATGCCAGCGCGGCGCGCCGCCATAGCCGGGGAAATAGCCGATCGGCGCGCCGTCGCCTTTTTCCCAGATCCGCGTTTCGACGCCGTTCAGAGTTACGCTACGTTCCTTCAACTCACTCACTCTGCCGCCTCCCGCTTGATCGGCGCCGGGACTGCCCGTTCTTCCTTGGGCATCGGCTTGGGCCACCAGTGATCTTCCCATTCATCGTCGAACAGGCCGTGGATCTGCGGCATTACCTTTTCGGCGAACAGCTGGGTGTTATAGTTCGCAAGATCCTTGCTCATATTGCCATATTGCAGCAGCAGCATGAGATGGCCGACATTCATGTTGACCGCCACCTCGCGCAGCTTTTCGGCAACCTCATCTGGGCTGCCGAGGATGACATAGCCTTCGCGTTCGATGAAATCGATGGACATATCAACCGGCGTGCCGAGCCCGCTTTTCTTGTCCGATTCCGCTTTCTTGTCGGCCACGGCTGCAACCTGCGACTTGTATTTGCGGCGCATCGTTTCCTCGGTCGTATAGCCCGGGGGCGAGGAATAGCGCGGATCCACATGCAGGCAGCGGCCATAGAAATATTCCGCCGGCTCCTTATAGAGCTTCATCGCTTCTTCCTTGCTTTCGGCAACGCCGACAAATTGCAGGAAGCCCGCACGATAGGGATTCCGATCCTTGCCGAGCCGGGACATCGTGTCCCAGAAATCATTCATCGTGGCGAGCCCGGCCTTATAGCCGAAATAGCTGAGATAGGAATAGACATAGTCCATCTCGGCACACCATTCGAAGGTCTCGACCGAGCCGCCGCCAGGAATCCAGACCGGCGGGGGGGGGTGCTGTAAGATCGGGAGAGCTCACGGCTGAACTCCAGTCACGGCTATACAGCAACCCCACCCGCC
>CALAQW010000076.1 GCA_937888955.1 uncultured Alphaproteobacteria bacterium
CACCGGTCAGCAAGGCAACTTGCTGACCGGTGGCACTGACGAGCAGAAGGAAGAATGGCTGCCGCAGATCGCCGCGGGCGATTGCAAGGTTGGCGTGGGTGTGACGGAAAATATCAACATCCGCGAAGGCAAGGGTATCACCCTGTCTGGCGGCAAGGCGTCGGGCGATGCGCTGTTCGTCATCGATGGCGGGCCGGCTGATCTCTATATCCTGGCCGCGGGCAAGGATAATATGGTGATCGTGCCACGCGATGCGGCCGGTGTAACCGTCACCCCGCTGACCACCATCGATTATACGCGCATGACCTGCGAAGTGACGCTCGATAATGTCGAGGCTGATCTTCTGGGCGGTGAAGGTGCGGCGGGCGAGGCGATTACCCGGACGATCATGGCCGGGCGTCTTGCGCTTGCCGCCGATCTGCTCGGTGCGGCCGATGTCATGATCGAGAAGGCGGTGGCTTACGCCCTTGAACGCAAGCAGTTCGACCGGGTGATCGGTTCCTATCAGGCTGTGAAGCATATGTGCGCGGAAATGGTTTCCGAGCTTGATCCGTTCCGCTCGCTCGTCTGGTATGCGGCGCATGCCTTCGACGAGGTGCCTGAGGAAGCGGTGATTTCAACGCTGCTTGCAAAGTCGGGTATTTCGGAAGTCGGCCGCTCCGTTGCGCGGACGGCGACCGAAGTGCATGGCGGCATGGGCTTCACCGATCTGATGGGGCTGCATTACTGGTACAAGCGCGTCAATGTTGACCGGCAATTGCTGGGTGGCGCGGAAGTGCTGCGTGAAGAAGCCGCCGTCGTACAGGGCTGGATCAAGGCCGCCTGATCAGCCGCGTGTTCAGTCTGTAGAAAATCGGCGCGGGCCGTGCGCGATCACGGCCCGCCGCCCTAATTCAAAGAATAAAAAAGCCATATAAATAACGGGGAAACATCATGAATTTGCCACTCGATAAGCAAGTGACCTACGGCTTTATCACCGGCATGGCGACGCCGCAAATCTGCCGCGAGACGGTGGCGATGGCGGATGCGCTTGAATATGATTCCCTGTGGGTTGGTGATCATGTCGCCTTCGCGGTACCGATCCTTGATCCGCTGTTGCAGATCGCGCAAGCGGCGGCATTGAGCAGCCGGCTGACGTTCGGTACCTCGGTTTATCTGCTGCCGTTGCGCCATGCCACGCCCGTTGCCAAGCAGATTGCGACGCTTGATCATCTGACCGAAGGGCGGTTCATTTTCGGTGTCGGGGTCGGGGGCGAATTCCCCAAGGAGTATGAAGCCTGCGGTGTGCCCGTAAAGGAACGCGGCGCGCGGCTGACCGAAGGCATCAAGACCTGCAAGACCTTGTGGAGCGGTGAGACGGTCAGCAATTCCGACAGCAAGTTCTATCCGTTCGAGGATGTGCAGATGCTGCCCAGGCCATTGACGCCCGGCGGGCCGCGTATCTGGACAGGTGGCCGTTCGGCCCCCGCGCTACGCCGTTGCGGACGTTATTGCGACGGTTGGATTTCTTACGTCGTCACGCCGGAGATGTATGCCGACGGGTTGGCCAAGATTTCCCAGGCCGCTGAAGAAGCCAGGCGGGATGTCAACCAGTTCGGGACGAGCCATCTTGTCTTCATGCGTATCGACAAGGATCATGAAACCGCGCTCGACCATGCCGCGGCGCATCTGACCCGGCGTTACGCGATGGATTTCCGCAAGGCGGCGGAACGCTATTGCGCGCTCGGTTCACCCGCTGACGTCGCGCAGCGTTTTGCCGATTTCCATGCCGCCGGCGTGCGGCACTTCGTGCTTGATTGCACAGGCCCGCTCGAAGATCGCGAATCCCAGCTTGAATGGTTCGCAAAAGAGGTCCGCCCCTTGCTTGGCAATCTGCAGGCGGCCTGAACGCGGCAGCCCTTAACCGGGCGGATCGGTGACGATCAAACCCGTGGCAAACCCGTGGCGTGCGCAACAAGTTGCGCACGGGCAGCGTCATCCACCACCGGACTGTTTAGCCTTCACGACAACGCTTGCACTCTAGGCGATGAAAGTGGGCACTGCCTCTATTCCACCGTCACCGATTTGGCGAGGTTGCGGGGCTGGTCGACATCGGTGCCCTTGAAAACGGCTGTGTGATAGGCGAGCAGTTGCACCGGCACCGCATAGACGATCGGGCTGATGAACGGGTCGATATCGGGCATCGTCACGCATTGATCGGCATAATGGCCGACCTTGTTCACGCCTGCCGCGTCACTGAACAGGATGATGCGGCCGCCGCGCGCGGCGACTTCCTGCATGTTCGACGTCGTCTTGTCGAACAGATTATCGCTCGGCGCAATAACCACCACCGGCACTTCTTCGTCGATCAGCGCGATGGGGCCGTGCTTCATCTCCCCCGCAGCATAGCCTTCCGCATGGATATAGGAGATTTCCTTCAGCTTCAGCGCGCCTTCCAGCGCCAGCGGATAATTCGCGCCGCGCCCCAGATAAAGCACATCGCGCGCTTTTGCCAGATCGTGGGAGATCTGTTCGAACTGCCGGTTCTGGTCCAGCGCCTTGTTGATCAGGCGCGGCAGCTCGGTCAATGTGCGGATAAGGTGAGCTTCCTTTTCCGCGTCGATCTTGCCGCGCGCGCGGGCGAAGGCGATTGCAAGGGCTGCCAGGGCGGAAAGCTGGCAGGTGAAAGCCTTGGTCGAGGCAACGCCGATTTCCGGCCCGGCATGGGTCGGAAAAATCAAATCGGATTCGCGCGCGATTGAGGATTCAGCGACGTTCACGACGCTTGCAATATGCTGTTTCTGCTCGCGCGAATAGCGCAGGGCGGCGAGGGTATCCGCGGTTTCTCCCGATTGCGAGATGAACAGCGCCATGCCGCCTTCGGGCATTGCCGCTTCGCGATAACGGAATTCAGACGCGATATCGACTTCAACGGGAAGCCGGGCAAGTTGCTCGAACCAGTATTTGGCGACGCAGCCGGCATAATAGGCGGTGCCGCAGGCAACGATCGTCAGCTTTGAGATCGCCGCCAGATCGATGTCGAGCCCGGGCAGGGTGATGCTGTCACGCTGCGCGGAAATATAGGTGGCCAATGTATGGCTGACCGCATCGGGCTGCTCGTAAATTTCCTTTGCCATGAAGTGCCGGTGATTGCCCTTGTCGATCAGGGCGGCTGTCACATTCGACAGGGTAATGGCGCGATCAACTGGTTTATCTGCCTCATCGAAGAATTCCGCGCCGGCGCGGGTCAGCACGACCCAGTCGCCCTCCTCAAGATAGGCGATGCGGCGGGTAAAGGGGCTGAGCGCCAATGCGTCCGAGCCCAGATACATCTCCCCCTCGCCAAAGCCGACGGCAAGCGGGCTGCCCTTGCGCGCGCCGATCATCAGATCCGGTTCGCCCGCAAAGATCAGCGCCAGCGCGAAGGCGCCCTCAAGCCGCTTGAAGGTGGCCGCCGCCGCCGCGCGCGGGGATTTTCCGTCCGCCATTGCCGCATGCACGAGATGCGCGACGATTTCCGTATCGGTATCGGATTCGAACTGATGCCCCTTGGCCGCGAGTTCAGCACGCAATTCCTGAAAATTTTCGATGATGCCGTTATGGACAATCGCCACATCGCCATAGATATGCGGATGGGCATTCGTCGTGGTCGGCGCGCCATGGGTGGCCCAGCGGGTATGGCCGATCGCGACAGCGCCGGGCAGGGGGTCCGCGCGCAGATGGGCGGCGAGTTTCGCAAGCTTGCCCTCAGCGCGGCGCCGTTCGATTTTGCCGTTGACCAGGCTTGCGACGCCCGCGGAATCATAGCCACGATATTCAAGCCGCTTGAGCGCGTCGACGACCTCTTCCGCAACGCCTTCGGCACCCAGAATGCCAACAATTCCACACATAAAGCTTATCCTTAAATTAAATTAAAGTATAAATAACAGTATATTGCAGATTATTCTTAATTCTTTTTATCAGAATTTTTCAGCCGAAATTTCTTTGCCCAATCCGCCTTTTCAACCTGTGGCGGGCGCACGATAGCCAGCGCGTCATCGGACACATCCTCGGTTACCACAGCACCTGATCCTGTATAGGCGCCATCGCCGATTTTAACCGGTGCGACAAGGCAG
>CALAQW010000077.1 GCA_937888955.1 uncultured Alphaproteobacteria bacterium
CAGCGTGGGTAAATCCATTCGCGATCTGGGGGTGGATGTCCAGACACTCGATCTCAACATGCCCCTGGTCGGGCCGGGTGCGATATTCCAGCTGCGCCGGAAAATTGCAGACTTCGACCCTGATATCGTGCAGGGCTGGATGTATCACGCCGATTTGCTCACAAGTCTTGCGCTGATGCGGTTTCTGCCCGGCAAGGCGGGTACGCGGCCGCCACTTGTCTGGAATGTCCGCCTGTCGGAAATCGATCCGCGTTTTATCGGCTGGTCGACGCGCCTGGTTATTCGCTGCCTTGCGACATTGTCGCATCGGGTACCCGCGGCGATTGTCATCAATGCGGAAGCGTCCCGGCAGACGCATATTGCGGCTGGTTATACAGCGCAAAAGTTCCAGCTTATTCCCAACGGTTTCGATCTGGAGAAATTCAAGCCGGACCCGGCAGCCCGCGCCGCGCTGCGCCGCGAATTGGGGATAGCGCCTGAAACCCGGCTTGTCGGGATGGCGGCGCGCTTTGATCCTCAAAAAGATTATCCCGCTTTCTTCGCGGCCGCGGAAAAGGTCATCGCAGCATGTGGGGATGTGGCATTTATTGCTTGTGGTTCCGGTGTCGAGGCGGCAAATCCCGCAATTGCTCCGTCAATTGCCAGGGGAGATATTGCGCGTCATCTGCATTTACTCGGCCGGCGCGGGGATATGGAGCGGTTTTATCCTGCCCTTGATATCTATGTCTCGACCGCGATTGGCGAAGGGTTTGCCAATGTCGTGGGAGAGGCGATGTGTTGCGCGGTGCCTTGCATTGTCACCGATGTCGGGGATTCGCGCGTGATTGTGGGGGATAGCGGGGTTGTCGTTCCGCCCGCCGACCCGGCTGCGATGGCGCGCGCGGTCATTGCATTACTCGATGGCCCGGCCCATAACCGTCAGGCGATGGGCGCGCGGGCGCGGACGCGGATGGGTGACTTCAGTATTGCCGCGGTGGCGCGTCGGTTCGAGGCGATGTGGCAAACAATACTCTCCGACAAGAAAGCATGGCGGGACCGGAAGAAGGCGGAAGGGACGGACAGATGAAAGGTGATGCGCGAGGATGAGTGTTCTTGTAACCGGCGCTGCGGGGTTTATCGGCTTGCATGTGTGTCAGGCGCTGCTCGCGCGTGGCGAAACGGTGATCGGTGTCGATAACCTCAATGATTATTATCCGGTCAGCCTGAAACGCGACCGGCTTGCCTTGCTGACGGCGCACGGGAATTTCCGCTTTGCGCAGGTCGATATCGCCGATCAGAAAAGCTTCCTTGCCGCGATGGAGGGTGAGGCGGTCACCGGTGTCATTCACCTGGCGGCCCAGGCGGGGGTGCGTTACTCGCTGGAAAACCCGTTCGCCTATGTGAATGCCAATCTCGTCGGCCAGATGGTGATGCTGGAATATTGCCGGCATCTCGATGGGCTTGAGCATTTTGTCTATGCCTCATCCAGTTCGGTCTATGGGGGCAATGAGAAACTGCCCTTCTCCGAATCCGATCCCGTCGACCGGCCCGTCTCGCTTTATGCGGCCACCAAGAAAGCCGATGAGCTGATGGGGCATGCCTATGCGCATCTCTACCGCTTGCCGCAGACAGGGTTGCGCTTTTTCACCGTCTACGGACCATGGGGGCGGCCTGACATGGCATTATGGCTGTTTACCAAAGCCATTCTGGCGGGCCAGCCGATCCGGGTCTTCAATCACGGGGATATGCAGCGCGATTTCACCTATATCGACGATATTGTCGCGGGAGTTCTCGCCTGTTTCGACAGTCCGCCGACCGATACGGGCGCGCCACCTTATCGGGTCTACAATATCGGCAACCATCGCCCTGAAAAGCTGCTGCATCTGATCGATTTGCTCGAACAGGCGCTTGGCCGGAAGGCGGAGCGGTTGCTTGAACCGATGCAGCCTGGGGATGTGCAGGCCACCTATGCGGATATTTCATCGATCCAGAGGGACCATGGTTTTGCCCCAACGACGGCGATCGAGGAAGGCATCCCGAAATTCGTCGCCTGGTACAAGAAATATCACCGGATCAATGATTGAGGCCGCGGGAAGCAGGCGGCGGTTCGCCCGGTTGCAAAGCGTGCCGGGGCAGGGATTGCGGCATATCGGGCAAAAGCATGCAGCTTGATCTTGAATTTCTGCGTCGTCTGCGTGCCGCGGAACTCGCTGCCTGGCAGGCGCATTTTCCGCTCGATGCGGCGGGAGCGCTGCTGGAGGTCGGGGCCGGGGCGGGATATCAGGCGGCAGCGCTTGCCGACAGCCTTGCGCGGGTGGCTGCAATCGATCTGCCCTCATCGGCTTATGCGTCGGCGCAGATTTTCCCGGTACGCGCATATGACGGGCAAAGCTTTCCTTTTGCCGATGGGGAATTCGACTATGTGTATACAAGCCATGTGCTTGAACATGTCACCGATCTCGATCACTTCCTGTCGGAAACGGGGCGCGTGCTGCGCGCGGGCGGACATGCAATCCATGTGGTGCCGACCCCGGCCTGGCGGCTTTGGACGGTACTGGCGCATTATCCGGCTTTGCCAGCGGTGATCTATCGCCGCCTGATGGATCGTAGTGACGCGGAAATGCATGACGCTGAGATAAGCGGGGGGAGGAAAAGTCTGCATCAGCTCGCCCTCGGCGCCCTGTTCGCGCCGGCGCATGGGGAAACCGGTAATCGTTTTACCGAACCGTTTTATTTTCGCCGGCAATATTGGCGAAAGGTTTTTGCGGCAAATGGCTGGCATGTAACAGGCTGTCATTCGCTGGGCCTGTTTTACACGGGCTACATGCTGTGTGGTGCGCGCTTGTCTTTATCTATGCGCGCAAAAATAGCAAAGATCGCCGGTTCCGCATCAACTTGCTTTATTCTGCAACGTATGGTTTAAAATTGCTGCGAATATCCAAGTAAAGCCGCTCTAAAGTTAGTTGTTTTTACACAATCATGGACTAACTATTACTAATGTGAGCCTATCAAATTTTCAGTTAAGAATTTAACCTTCGGCCAGTTCAGCAATATTCAAAAGATCATCTCAGGATCAGGTGAGACGGGTCTTCATTCGTAAAAGGGAACTGCCTGTGCGTAAAATCTTGCACTCACGGCGTAAATTTCAGACAGACCAAACCGGGGCGACCAAGGTGGAGTATGTGCTGATCGCTGCAGGAATTGTTCTGGCGATTATTGCGGCATATGGCACCTTGCGGAAGGGGGCTGAACCAAGTCCCGATAGCATGCCGCCGAATGCCGTGCAGGACGTGTCGCCAGACATGCAGTAAAAGTGATGCGGTGCTTGTTCGGGCAGGCTGAGGCATTATTGTGGTCATGGCAGGCAGCTTCACGCGTTAGGCACATGCGGCGCCATTTCGTATCCGGAAGATATATGCCATGAAGTCCGGTATCCTTCCCTGGTTTTTGATCGCTGCGGTGGTTGCCATCGGCGCCATTGCCTCATTGGTCAGTGGCGACGCGCCCCAGGAGGCCGGACCCCGGCAGATTTCCTATTTCCGGATTGCGACGGCCTCACCATCGGGGACCTATTATCCGATCGGGCAATTGCTTGCGGCACTGATCAGTGGGCCGGCGGAAAGCTATTGTGGGGAAGGCGGTCCTTGCGGTGTGCCAGGTGTTGTCGGACTTGCCGAAGTGTCCGAAGGGTCGGTGGCGAATTTACGGGCGGTTAATGCCGGCCGGATCGAATCCGGTCTCGCCCAGGGGGATCTTGTGGACTGGGCGGTCCGGGGGGTGGGCAGTTTCGCGGGCGAGCAGCGGATGCGCGGCATCAGGGCTGTGGCCAATCTGTATTCTGAACCGTTTCATCTGATCGTTGCCGCTGATTCGGGTATTCAGCAAGTATCCGATCTGGCAGGCAAACGCTTGTCGATTGACCAGAAAGGGTCGGGCAGCTTTGTCGAAGGGATGGCGCTGCTAAGCGCCTTCGGCCTGACGCCCCGGGATGTCGAGCTTGTTTACGAACCGCCGGGCAAGGCGGCCGAACTTCTCGCGGCAAACAGGCTCGACGCGATCTTTTTCGTTGGCGGTTATCCCGCCATCAGCATAGCGGAGCATGCGCACCATCCCATGCA
>CALAQW010000078.1 GCA_937888955.1 uncultured Alphaproteobacteria bacterium
GTACAGGGCACCGAGGTCGGCAGTCCCGCACCGATTGCCGCCTGCCGTGCCGGTGCCTGTTTCAACCCATGCGGCAGAACGCAGCCCATCAGCACCTCGTCCACATCAGCCGCCGGCACGCCCGCGCGCGACAAGGCCGCGCTGATTGCCGCGCTGCCAAGTTCCGGTGCGGTCACCCCCGCCAGTTCGCCCTGAAATCCACCCATCGGCGTGCGCGCCGCCCCGACGATGACGATCGGATCGCTACCCTGCCCTGCACTCATTATTCTCTCCTGCCGGATTTTTTTTGATACAGCGCGAATGCTAGCGCATTTTAGAAAGCCGGGAAATGGCGCATGCTCAGAAGATACCGGCTTCAAGCCCTGCCGCCATTGCCATGCCAAGCATCTCGCAATCCTCAACGAACCGCGCCTGAAAGTCGCCCCGGCATACAAGCGGTTCCTGCACCGCACGCCAGCGCAAGCCGGTCACGATGGTCTCGACCCCGCGCCGGGTACCCGTGCCGTCATGGCCCGCACGGATATAAAGTGCGTAAGCCAGCCCCTGCTTTTCCTCAAGGCACGGATAGTAAATCCTGTCGAAGAAATCCTTCAGCGCGCCGCTCATATAGCCAAGATTTTCGGTCGTCCCCAATATGATCCCGTCGGCGGCAAGCACATGTTCAGCTTCTGTCTCGAAGGGATTTCGCACGCTGACGGCAACGCCGGAGATATCGGGATGCCGCGCCCCGGCCACCACCGCATCGCGCAGACGCACCGTATTTTCAGATGGTGCATGCGCAACGATCAGAAGCTGTTTGGGTTTTTCGCTCATCTATCCCGCCGCAGTGCGCCGCTTCTGCGCCTGTATCAATTGTTCAAGCGATTGCAGGAAGCGCGACCGGTCCTGTCTGGTAAAGGCAGGCGCCGAGGAATTGACCTCGCCGCGTTCGCGCAGATCCGCCATCAGATCACGGGTGGCAAGCGCCATGCCGATCCCGGCCTCGGTAAATGGTTTGCCGTTCGGCCCGAGGACAACGCCCCCTCGGTCGATGCAGCGTGACGCCAGCGGAATATCGGCGGTGATACAAATATCCCCGTCCCCGATATGCGTTGCGATCCAGTCATCAGCGGCATCCGCCCCTTCGGCAACCACGACCCGTTCGATCAGGGGTGAGGCCGCACCGCGCAACCATTGATTGCTGACCAGATAAGTCTTGAGGCCATGCCTGCCCGCCACCCGGAAGACTTCATCCTTTACCGGGCAGGCGTCGCCATCGATATAGATTTCCACTGCGTTCCGTCACCCGCCGATCATTTAAAGGCGCAGCATCGCAATGCGGTGCGACAGACGCAAGCCCGCTATGCCGCTTTCAGATCGCGCAGGAAGTTCGCAACCTCGGCGCGGAGTTTTTCGGACTGGCCGTTTAATGCATCTGCCGCACCGAATACCTGCTCGGCAACCGCGCCTGTTTCAAGGATAGCATCGCTGACGCCCGAAATATTTTCCGTCACCTGGCTTGTCCCGACCGCCACCTGACGCGCATTTTCGGAAATTTCGAGTGTCGACATACGCTGCGTACCGACCGCATCCGCAATCGAATGCGCATTTTCGCCAATTTGATCAATGATTTCCTGAATGGCGCTGATCACCTTGACTGTTTCATCGGTCACCGACTGCATGCCATCCATCTGATGCGAAATTTCCTCTGTCGCATTCGCTGTCTGGGTGGCAAGATTCTTGACCTCGGTCGCGACAACCGCAAACCCCTTGCCGGCCTCGCCCGCGCGCGCGGCCTCGATCGTCGCATTCAGCGCGAGCAAGTTTGTCTGCTCGGCAATATCCTGAATGAGCGCAAGGACAGCGCCGATTTTCTGCGCCGCATCCGATAGTTTGTTGATCGTATCGCTTGCCCGTTTGGCCTCGGTGATCGCGTTGCCGGAAATTGCCGTTGATTGATCGACATGCTGACCAACCGCACCAATCGACCGCGCCAGTTCCTCGGATGCCTGCGCAACCGATTGTACATTGGAGGAAGCCTGCTGTGCTGCGGATGCAACGGCTGCCGATTTGCCCTGACTATGATCCGCAGAAACCCGCATCCGGTCCGCGCTCGCCCGTAATTCAGATGAGGCGTGAACGAATGATTCCAGGCTTTCTTCCGCATTGCGTTCGAACAGGCGGCACAGTTCGGCAATCTGCTCGGTGCGCTGATTCTTGACTTCCTGCTCACGCACGCGGGCTGTGGCAAGTTTTTGATTTTCCACTGCTGCATCGCGGAAAATCAGGACCGAGCGCGCCATGTCGCCAATTTCGTCGCGCCGGTCGGTGCCTGCAATTTCCACCGAATGGTCACCATCGGCAAGCGCCCGCATATTTTGCCACAGGACGGCGAGCGGCGCAGTCAGCCTTGTACCCATCATACGGCAGGCGAAGAAGATCACTCCAAGCAGAATCGCAATAAAACCGGCCGTCGCAATCAATAGCTGCGTATTCGCCTTTCCGGCCGCCTTGGATATCGCAAGGATATCCGCCGCAAGCCTGTCTTCAACCTGTTTGAGAAGATTGATCTTGGCGGTAATGGTTTCAAACCATTGCGGGCCGGATATCGCGCCCGTATCGCCACCATATTTGCTATCGATCGCGGTCTTGCGCATCGCCGCGACAGCCTCAATCCGGGGGCCCGTAACGGTCTGCTGGTAATAGGCGAGTTGATCTGCCGTCGCATTTGCCCGAAAGATGGACAGAAATGCGTCCTGCTCCGCAATCAGCGCGATAAAGCGGCGATGAATTGCCGGCGCGAAGGCCCCGCTGCCAAAGCCATTGGATCCCATTGCACGCTCAAGCCCGGCACGCTCCTTTGCTTGCAGGAACGCAATGTAACCATTGATCATCTTGACCGTTGCGGGTTCAGCGTTAAACGCGGTTGTTGCCGCGATGCTGTCCAGAAGCCGCGCAATGGTCACTGTATAAAATTGCGCCATCTCGCCAACCGACAAGGCGAGTTCATCAACCTGATTGCGGCGATCTGGCAATCTCGCCAATAGCTTCTTTGCCTGCTGAACATAATCGGCAAATTGCTCGCCGCCATCGGTAATGGCCAGCTGTTCAACACGTGCATTGAAACCGGAAAGCGCGACGTTTGTCGCCTGGCGCTGCGCGGCCAACATATCGCCGAACTGCCCTTTACCTCGAGCACCGATGAAACCCGCCGAGTTACCGCGCTCTTTCTGCAGTTCGTGAACAAGACCGGAAATTTCAGGAATTGCGGCGGCAACCTCCTGAAACCTGGCCATTTTGACCCGCGTATCATTCTGATTGTAGATAACAACGCCGGAAAACACCGCCAGTCCCAACAGCGGCAAGAACGCGACCAGATAAATTCGCGTCTGAATTTTCAGATTATCGAGAAAACCCCACATACCCCGTCTCCACTCTACGCAACACAACTTACATATCTGGCAATGCCGCTACTGATCATCAGCAACGCCAGCCCGCCCCGCCAAAAAGATTATTCGGCGGGAGCTTGCAAACTTGTTAACGAGAGTGGGAAAAGGAGGCGGTCAGTTATCCAGAAAGCTGCGCAACTTACGCGAGCGGCTTGGATGCTTGAGCTTGCGCAGGGCTTTTGCCTCAATCTGGCGAATACGCTCGCGGGTGACGGAGAATTGCTGCCCGACTTCCTCAAGCGTGTGATCGGTATTCATGCCGATGCCGAACCGCATGCGCAACACACGCTCTTCGCGCGGGGTAAGCGATGCCAGCACGCGGGTCGTCGTTTCGCGCAAATTTGACTGGATTGCCGCGTCAATCGGCAGCACGGCGTTCTTGTCCTCAATGAAATCGCCCAGATGGCTGTCTTCCTCGTCACCGATCGGCGTCTCAAGGCTGACGGGTTCCTTCGCGATCTTCAGGACCTTGCGCACCTTTTCAAGCGGCATGGACAGCTTTTCAGAAAGCTCTTCAGGGGTTGGCTCGCGGCCGATTTCATGCAGCATCTGACGCGATGTGCGCACCAGCTTGTTGATCGTCTCGATCATATGCACAGGGATGCGGATGGTGCGCGCCTGATCGGCGATCGAGCGGGTAATCGCCTGCCGGATCCACCAGGTCGCATAGGTCGAGAATTTATAGCCACGGCGATACTCGAACTTATCCACCGCCTTCATCAGGCCGATATTACCTTCCTGAATTAGATCAAGGAATTGCAGACCGCGATTGGTGTATTTTTTGGCGATGGAGATCACGAGGCGCAAATTCGCCTCGACCATTTCCTTCTTTGCCTGGCGGGCTTCTTTTTCACCCTTTTGAACCGTATGGACGATGCGCCGGAATTCGGCGATCTCCAGACCTGTCTCCTGACTGATCTGCGCGATCTCGTCACGGATTTCCTTGATCTGCGCACGTTCTTTCTTGGTGAAGTCCTGCCAGCCCTTGCTTTTCAAGCGAGCAACCCGGCGGGTCCAGTTCGCGTCAAGCTCGTGACCACGATACTGGTCGAGGAATTCCGCCCGATCCACCCCGTGATAATCGGCAAGCCGCAACAAGCGCCCCTCGAACCCGATCAGGCGTTTGTTGATCGAATACATCAGATCAACCAGCGCCTCGATACGATTATTGTTCAGATGCAGGCTCTGAACCAGCGTGACGGTCTCATCGCGCAGCTTGACATAACGTTTTTCCTGCTGCGTGCTCAGGGGATCATTGCTGACCTTTCCTTCAATACGCGCTTCTTCAAGCTTGTGCAGCTTCTTGTAGTTGGCGGCAATCTTGTCAAAAATTTCAAGCACCTGCGGACGCAGCAACGCCTCCATTGCCGCAAGCGACATATTGTTGTCCGCATCGGCATCCTCATCATCGTCATCGTCGGATGCATCGGCTTCCGTCGTATCGCCTTCGGCAGCTTTTTCTTCTTTCGCCGGCGCTTCCGCCTTTACCGCTTGATTGGCGGTGGTGCTCACTGCCTCATTGGTTGCGTTTGCTTCGTTGCCAGGCTGTCCGGGGCCTTTTCCAAGGGTTGCGTCCAGATCGATGATATCGCGCAGCAGGACACGCTCTTCATTCAGCTCTTCGCGCCAGACAATGATCGCCTGAAAGGTAACCGGGCTTTCGCAAAGCCCTGCGATCATCGTCTCCCGGCCTGCCTCGATGCGTTTGGCAATAGCGATTTCGCCTTCGCGCGACAGTAACTCGACACTGCCCATCTCACGCAAATACATGCGAACGGGATCATCGGTCCGTTCAAGCTCAGAAGATTTGCTTTCCTTTTTGGCTACCGCATTGCCGTTGGCCGCGGTTGCAACAAGCTCCTTGTTCTCCGCGCCGTCTTCACCCTCTTCGGAATCCACGACATTGATACCCATTTCCGACAGCATCGCCATGGTATCTTCGATCTGCTCAGGTGATACCTCTTCGGACGGCAGCACCTGATTAACTTCTTCATAGGTGACATAACCGCGTTTTTTGGCATTCTTGATCATCTGTTTGACAGCCTGATCAGACAAATCAAGCAACGGCGCATCCTGCGCAGCAGTTTCTGCTTTCTCTTTCTTCTTCTTTGTCTGAACCGACTTTGATGCCATTTGTCCGATATCTCCTGAATACGTTTCCGAAACCGGCAAGAAACCGTATCGGTAGATGCTTCAATTCTTCATGCCACCGCTAATTCAGCCGACCGCTTACTGAAGTCGATCGCCCATGCACGATGTAGCGAACCAAACGTTATTCCAGCCCCTTAACTTTTAAGAGGATTTCTCAAACTCTAAAATCGCCGTAATCCTGGGCCTGAAATCCCGGGGAACCGGTCATAAAGCCTTGCCACAGCCCGCCTGCAACTTGATGATGATGCAACGATGCACGGTCGACACCCGGTTCCAAATATCAACCGGCCCAGTTTCCTTTGCCCCTGCTACCCCTTTTTCCCCGTATGTCGAATTGGTGATCCAGCCTTGGGAAGTCAAGTGACTATCGGCAAGCAGTAACCTCTAAGATCGCGGCTCTACCAGTGTCAAGTCCCGCGAATCACCGTGCGAAAGGAATTTCCGCATTCCAAGCCAGCCTAAGACGATAGCTGCCGGCCATTACTATGGGGCGAAAATTCTTCGATCAGGTAAAGAATTGTGATTTCCTCATCGGCATATTTCTTGCGCTCATCCATAAGCAACCGCTCCAATCCCGTCGCATGGGCATACAGCTTTTCTGCTTCAGCCTGCTTGTCTGGTTGCATCAAAAAATCGCCCGCCTGCATCAGGGTCTGATTTTTTTCCTTCTCCAATGTCCGGATATGCAACCCCTTCATGAAATGCAGGAAACAGCGTTCGATCACCGCATGAGGCGGGCGCTGCATGACCATCGGAAAACGGGCATGCAGCCGATGGCCGCGGGCGCGCCGCGCGGCAGGCGCATCGCCGCCGCGTTCTTCACCATGCACCTGATTAAGCAGCATGTAGAAGCGCGGCGGAAGCTGCTCATAGATATCAAGGACATCGGCAACCTCCCCCGCCAGATAAATCGTATGCAGCGCATTGCAAAATTCCGCATGCCAGTCATTTGAAAACCAGTCCGGCTCGATCGTTTCGATATGCGCATTGCCAAGGTCGGGATATTCAACAAGCAGCCCCAATACCATCCGCTCGTAATTGAGATCGTCCAGCTCATCGGTACCGGCAGCCGCTGTGACAGGCTGCGCGGCGTTTTCCTTGCGGCGCGCGGTGCGCCAGAAAAACTCGCTCAGCCGGACCTTGAAATCGAAACGGTAGTAATCGCGGACAACCTTGTCCTCTATCTGAGCGATCGCAGTTTCAAATTGCTGCGCCAATGCCGCTTTTTGTTCCGGTGTCGACAATCGGCGGCCGATTATTTCTTTCTGCCACAGCAAATCGGCAAGCCCTTGCGACCGGTTCAGCAGATCGCGAAATGCCGCCGCGCCGCGTTCGCGGATGAAATCATCCGGGTCAAGCCCGTTTGGCAGAAAGGAAAAGCGCACCGATTTCCCCGGTTTCAGGATCGGCAATGCCCGATCGACAACCCGCATCGCCGCCCGGCTGCCCGCCTCATCCCCGTCAAACGCCAGAACTGGCTCCGCCGTTACCCGCCAAAGCAGGCCAAGCTGCGCCTCTGTCATCGCTGTGCCGAGTGGCGCAACCGCCCCCTCAAATCCCGCCTGATGCAGCGCAATGACATCCATATACCCTTCCACAACGATAACGGGCGCGAAGTTACGCGCGGCATCACGCGCCCGCGGGTAGTTGAACAGCACTGACCCCTTGTGGAACAGGGGCGTCTCGGGTGAATTGAGATATTTGGCCGGCGCATCCGCATCAAGCGCGCGCCCGCCAAATGCAATGAACCGCCCGCGCGCATCGGTAATCGGGAAAATAATGCGGTTGCGGAACCTGTCATAGCTTGGTCGCCCATCGTCAGGCTGAATGACCAAGCCAGCGTCCACCAGCATCTTTTCCTCAAAACCAAGCTTGATGAGCGCCGTTTTCAACGCCGCTCTTTCGCCAGGCGCAAAGCCCAGATGGAACGCACCAACCGCCGCCGCATCAAGTCCACGCCGCAACAGATAATCGCGCGCATTTTCCGCCGCCGGACTGCTGCGTAATTGCGCCGCAAACCAGTCCGCCGCCGCCTGAACGACATCGTACAGGCTTTTCCTCTTTTCTTCTTTCGCCTGGTCGAAACGGTCGGGTTTGGGCAATTCCATTCCGGCTTCGCCGGCCAGCTTTTCAATCGCTTCATTGAAGGACAGCCCTTCAACCTCCATCAGGAAGCTGATCACATCGCCATGCTCGCCGCTTGAAAAGCAGTGATAGAAACCCTTGTCGTCATTGACGGTAAAGGAAGGTGTTTTCTCACTCTTGAAGGGACTCAAGCCGACATATTCGCGGCCACGCTTTTGCAGCTTGACCCGCCGCCCGACAATATCGGACACGCGCAGGCGGGACTTCAATTCATCCAGAAAAGCAGGTGAAAAGCGCATTCATGTCACCAGGCCCGGTCAGAACGCCGGACCCTGCAGAGTAAGTTTGGCATACCATCGGGGCTACTATACACCAGGCGTGCCGCAGACAACGACCATCAATCGATCCGCACACCCCAACCCGGTGTCACGATACCGGGCGCTCTATTTCAGCAGATCCTTGACCTTGGCGCTTGCGAGCTTGAAATCCATCTCGCCGGTATGCTGC
>CALAQW010000079.1 GCA_937888955.1 uncultured Alphaproteobacteria bacterium
CGGTAGTCCATATCCACATTTAGAGGATCATAGCCGATCGATCTGTCAGCAAAGTGCGCGCAGCGAGCCAAGGCCGGGCTATCAGTGCGGCAAAGTTGTAAGTTTCATGAGCAGCTTTCCAGCTGATGCAATCCGTAGCGAATTTGAACGCGCCAAAAAGAGAAAAGGCCAGCGCGTTATGATCCGGCTCTGCGTGCCTGCGGAAATCCCTGTGCTGATCGATTTGTTTCGGCAATCGGTCCGACGCGGTACTGTCGCGGACTACAGCGCGGCGCAGCGTTTGGCATGGGCGCCTGATCACATTGACGGCGACGCATGGGCCGCCCGCTGCGCAAATCGACCAACCTGGGTTGCGGAGATTGCCGGAACTGTTACAGGGTTCGTCGATCTGGAAAGCGATGGTCATATCGACATGCTTTTCGTGCACCCGGAATTTCATCGCCAGGGGATCGCAACCGCCTTATTGGCGCATGTCGAATCCGAAGCACAAACTCAAGGCATCAAGCGTCTTTTTGCCGAAGTCAGTCTGACTGCCCGACCCGTATTTGAAAAGGCGGGTTTTAGTGTCATTGAGCAGCAGGCCGTAATCCGTGCGGCGGAGACCCTGACAAATTACAGGATGCAGAAGCCGCTTTAGCGCAATTATGTCGGTGATTACGCATTTGTCTGCGACCCGCTGTGAGCGCGGAATGACAGGTGAAACAGCGATTGCAAAAAAGTGAAGGCCGCAGCGGTTTCCCGGTGCGGCCTTGCTTTTTGTGACGGAAATTCCGTCAGCGGATCGGCTCAGGCGTAGGTGCTGCCCTTCATGCCCGTATCCACATCCTGGCGCAGCTTCACATTGACGAGCGCGGGCTTGCCCGAGGCGAAGGCGCGTTCGAGCGCGGGGCGGATATCCTCGGGGCGTTCGACATATTCGCCATGCCCGCCCATCGCCTCGACGATCTTGTCATAGCGGGTATAGTTGAGCTTGGTCGCCACCAGCCGGTTGGAGCCGTAGATCGTCGCCTGCGGGCGGATCATCTGCCCCCATGCCGCGTCATTGCCGACAATACCGACAATCGGCAGGTTGAACCGGATCGCCGTGTCATACTCAAAACCGTTCAGCCCGAACGAGCCATCGCCATAGATGATCAGCACCCGCTTGTCGGGCTGGGAGGCCTGGGCCGCGAGGGCGAACGGCATGCCGACGCCGAGCGTGCCGAGCGGGCCGGGGTCCATCCAGCCATTTTCCGCCGGCACCGGCAGCACCTTTGATGCCTGCGCCACGATATCGCCGCCATCGCCGATCAGAATGCAATCCTGATCGAAATCGGCGAGGAAGTCGCGCACCTCGCGGCACATGCGCAGCGGGTCGACCGGGCTTTCATTGGAATTGAGATCTGCCTCGACTGCGGCTTCAAGCTCCGCCTCGCGCGGTTTCAGCTCATTCAGCCAGCCGCTGAAATCGAGCGTTTGCTTCTCGTCATCCATGATCTTCAATATGGTCTCGAACGACGCGCCGATATTGCCGACAATCCCGACATCGGCGGAGCGGTTCTGGCCGATCAGCTCATTCTCGATATCGAGCTGGATGATCTTCGCATCCGCGGGGATGGAATTACCAAAGCCCAGCCGGAAATCGAGCAGCACGCCGGCGCAGATGAACACATCGCATTGCTTCATCGCATCCTTGCGCGAGCGGTTCAGCAGATAGTTCGATCCCGGCGGCACGGTACCCCGGCCCATGCCGTTCACATAGGTCGGGATCTGGGTGCGTTCGAGAAACGCGTTGAGCCCGGCCGAGGCGTTCGACCATTTCACGCTGGTGCCGGCCATCAGCACCGGCCGCTTCGCACTGGCGAGAATTTCCAGCGCCTCGCGGCAATCCGCTTCCAGCGGCGCGAGTTGCGGCGCGGTGCGGCGGAATTTCGGCCAGCGGACCGATTCCATGCTTTCCACCCGGCCCATCAGCACATCCATCGGAATTTCCAGGAAGGCCGGTCCGGGATTGCCCGAAATCGCATGCCGGACGCCCATCTCGATATAGTCGGGAATGCGCGCGGTATCGTAACAGGCATCGGCCCATTTGGTGATCGGCCGCATCACGCCCACATGATCCATTTCCTGCAACGAGCCCATGCGCAGCTTGTCGAACGGGCCCTGCCCGCCGATCACCAGGATCGGGGAATTGGCGCGCCAGGCATTGGCCACGCCGGTCACCCCGTCGGTGACGCCGGGCCCCGCCGTCAGGATGGCGCAACCGATGCTGCCCGGATTAAGCCGGCTCCACGCATCCGCCGCATGCACCGCCGCCTGCTCGTGGCGCACATCGATGACCGGGATCCCTTCGTCCAGACAGCCATCATAGATCGCCATCACATGCCCGCCCGACAATGTGAAGACGCATTCGACCCCGGCTTTCTTAAGCGCGCGTGCTGCTAGTTTGCCGCCATGTACTGACATGAGCTTTCTTCCCCGTTACTGTGATATTTTTCGTCAGGATAGAGTGGCGGCCCCTATCAGGCAATGGAACAATGCGCCCGGGCGAACAATACCCCGCGCGCAACAAGTATGGCAGGAGGAACAAGCATGTTGATCGACCGGAACGAAAGCGCGCTGATCGTTGTGGATATTCAGGAACGGCTTGCGCCCGCCATGCATGACGGGGGGGAGGAAGCGATCCACAATAGCGGCGTCCTGATGCAGGGGGCGGCGCGGCTTGGCATTCCCGTTCTGGTGTCCGAACAATATCCCAGGGGGCTGCTGCATACCGTGCCCGCGCTCAAGGAACTGATGGGCAATGACATCCCCGCGATCGAGAAGACCGAGTTCGCCTGCCCGCGCAATGCAAGCTTTATGGAAAAGTTTCAGGCCACGGGCCGCAAGCAGGCGATCGTGACGGGGATGGAGGCGCATATCTGCGTGCTGCAGACCGCGATGCAGCTGATCGAGCAGGATGTGGATGTCTTCGTCGTCGCCGATGCCGTCGCCTCGCGCACGCGCGCCAGCATGGATCACGCCTTCACCCGCATCGACCGCGCCGGCGGCGCCATCGTCACCACCGAAATGGTGATCTTCGAATGGCTGGAAAAAGCCGGCACCGATGAGTTCAAGGCACTGCAGAAGCTGATCGCGTGAATTGAGATCCGGGGGGCAGCGGCCGGGTCAGAGCTTGTCTGTCAGCCACCATATGCTGGCGATCAGGGCGGCGGTGCTGCCGATGAAACCGACCAGCATCAGGATGCCATCATGCAGGGCAAGCCCAAGCCCGATGATCAGAATTGCAAGGCCGGGCGCGAAAACCGCGAAAGGGACGAGCTCCAAAGGCACGATGACAACGGCCAGGGCGCAGCATAAAAGCGCGGCAAGCCGGCGTGCGATATCCCTTGTGAGAAAGCGCAGCCGTTTGGAAGTGTATCGATCCACCTTTTGCGCATAGGGGTCAAGCTTGTCGAGGCCTTTTTCCAGCTTGTCCCCGTCAAAGGAAATTTCGCGCAACCGGTTGGGCAGCCAGGGATATTGTTTGCCGAATACGGTCTGAACACTGATCAGCAGCACAAGCAGGGCGCAAAGCGACGGGATGGTCGGGATCGCCCCGGTCGGTAATACCATGATCAGCGCCGGGGCGACGAGCAACGGGCCGAACCCGCGCTGCTGAAACGCCTTTACGATATCGTCCAGCGTGGTTTTCTCCTCGCTGTCCTGCCTGGCGTCGCGCAGCCCATCAAGAATGTCCGAAAATGAGTTGGTGGCCATACGCCCGCACCGCTGTTGCGTGTTGTCGATCGCTCCGGTGCCGGTGTGTGGCAGCCCCCTCGCGGCCCGGACATGCATCGATTATATACACGTCCGCAGGCTATATGTGCGAGTTGTCATTGATGTGACAATCGGGGATGTGACAATCGCGGGTATGACAGGCCGATGCGGAGGGTGCGGAATGTTAAGCCGAGCCGAGAGTCACACCGCGAAAGAGGTGCCGCAGCCGCAGGAGGCGGTGGCGTTCGGGTTGTGGATGCGGAAGGCCGCGCCGATCAGATCGTCGACATAATCGATTTCCGATCCTTCAAGATACATCAGCGACATTTCATCAATGACCACCTTGACCCCGTCGCGGGTGAAGCTGCGGTCATCGGCTGTCATCGCATCGTCGAAGGAAAAGCTGTACTGAAAGCCTGAACAGCCGCCGCCCGTTACCGTCACGCGCAGGAACACGCCCTCAGGCTCGCCCGCCGCAAGTTCGGCCACCCGGCGCGCGGCCTTTTCCGAAATCGTGATTGTGGCGTCACTGGTTTGCATGCGCGCTTGTCCCTTTCCTCATTCCTTAAATTCTCATCCGGCCTCAAATTTCCATCCGGCCTTAAATTCTTATCCGGCCTCAAATTCCCATCCGGCCGGAAATCCCCATCCGGCATCGCCGCCCATTTCGGCCACCAATATGGGAATAGCTGCATCTTACCGCAAATGATCTTAAGAAACACTAGCAACTATTGACCACCGGCTGCGGCTTTTGGGTGGCTTTCGCGGTGCCCCCTCATGCTGTGCGATATTAACCACAATGGCGATATATTCTGATATAATCGGTTGTATGCGATATTCCAGACCGGTCAGAGGGGGCGTGCATTGCCGATGCAATGCCTTGCAATGAAACTTTTTTCATGAATTCACCGTCTAAAAATTCGTTTTCGCCGCCGGTGGCGCTTGCCCCCTGGGCCTGCGACCCGTGGAGCAGCCGTGGCCGGCTGATCGCGGAAAGCGAAAGCCCGACCCGCACGGTGTTTCAGCGCGACCGTGACCGCATCGTGCATTCGGCGGCTTTTCGCCGGCTCAAGCATAAAACGCAGGTATTCGTCTATCATGAGGGCGATTATTACCGCACCCGGCTGACCCATTCGCTTGAGGTTGCGCAGATCGCGCGGTCGGTCTGCCGGGTTCTGGGGTTGAACGAGGATCTGGCGGAAACACTGGCGCTCGCGCATGATCTTGGCCATCCGCCATTCGGTCATGCCGGCGAAACCGCGCTGGATGGCTGCATGGCTGATTTCGGGGGCTTTGACCATAATGCCCAGGCCCTGCGCATCGTCACCCGGCTGGAACAGCGCTATCTCGATTTCGACGGGCTTAATCTGACATGGGAAACCCTTGAGGGGATCGTCAAACATAACGGTCCGCTGATCGGTGTGGGCATTGACGCAGCGCTGCCTTATGCGATCCGCGAATATGCCGATGTGCAGGACCTTGAATTGCATTCCTACCCCTCGGCGGAGGCGCAGATCTGCGCGCTTGCCGATGAGATTGCCTATAACACCCATGATATTGACGACGGGTTGCGGGCCGGGCTGCTTGATCTGGAGACGATGCGCGATGCGCCGCTTGTGGGGCCGATTTTCGTGCATTTGCTGGACCGGTATCCCGATGCCGCGCGCAGCCGGATCATCAATGAGGCGGGGCGGCGGCTGATCACCATCCTGATCGGGGATCTGGTCAATGAAATCCAGACGGCGGCGATGCGCGAACGCGTCTGCAGCCCCGATCATGTGCGCGGGCTCGGCAAGCCGCTTGTGGGCTTTTCACGCGATATCGGCAAGGGGAACGAGGCGCTGAAAAAGTTCCTGCGCAAACATGTCTACCGCCACTACAAGGTGAACCGGATCATGAGCCGCGCGCGGCGGGTGGTCGAGGAATTATTCGCGCAGTTCCTGGAAGAGCCCGATCTGCTGCCCACCGAATGGCAGGAACAATGCGACAGGCCCGGAACGCGGGTGACGGCGCGCATCGTCTGTGACTATATTGCCGGCATGACGGATCGCTATGCTTATGAAGAGCATCGCCGTCTGTTCGATCTGCATTCGCGGATGCAACCCTGAACCGCTGGCACTCACCTTTTGCGCCCTCAATTCGCGGGCGTTTTTAGATTCACAGGCATTTTTACAAGTAATGGCATGAATATATTCGACGCGTTCAAAGACAGGCTTGTCACGATCATCAATACATTGGGCGAGGGGGAACCACGGCTTGCCGGGCTTGCCCTCGATGCGGTCACGGTGGAGGCGCCGCGCGATCCCGCACATGGGGACCTTGCCACCAATGCGGCGCTTGTGCTGACCAAACAGGCACGGATGAAGCCGCGCGATATCGCAACGCTTCTGGGCGCCGCGCTTGCTAAGTTGCCAGAGGTCGCATCGGTCGATATCGCCGGGCCGGGTTTTATCAATATGCGCCTGACCGATGCCTTCTGGCAGCGGCAATTGGCCGACATTCTGCGCGCCGGCGAACAATTTGGCCGCTCGGAAGCGGGGGCGGGCCGGAAGGTGAATATCGAATATGTCTCCGCCAACCCCACCGGTCCGATGCATGTCGGCCATACCCGTGGCGCCGTCTTCGGGGACAGCCTTGCCAATCTGATGGCCTATGCGGGCTATGATGTGTGCCGCGAATATTACATCAACGATGCCGGCGCACAGGTCGAGGTGCTGGCCCGCTCGGCCTATCTGCGGTATCGCGAGGCGTTGGGGCAGGCGATTGGCGAAATCCCCGAGGGGCTTTATCCGGGCGATTATCTTGTGCCGGTGGGGCAGGCCCTGGCCGCCGAACATGGTGATGCGCTGTGCGCGATGCCCGAAGACGCGTGGCTGCCCATCGTGCGCGATCGCGCGCTTTCGGCAATGATGGATCTGATCCGCGCCGACCTTGCCGCGCTCGGCATCACCCATGAGGTGTTTTATTCCGAGCGTGAACTGCATGCGAGCGGTGCCATCGAAAAGACCCTGGAATTTCTCGATTCCCAGGGGCTGATTTATGTCGGTGTGCTAGAGCCGCCAAAGGGCAAGCAGCCCGAGGATTGGGAACCGCGCCCGCAAACGCTCTTCAAGGCGACGCAATTTGGCGATGATGTCGACCGGGCATTGCGGAAATCCGATGGCAGCTGGACCTATTTCGCCCCCGATATCGCCTATCATTACGACAAGTTCCAGCGCGGCTATACGACCATGGTCGATATTTTCGGGGCCGATCACGGGGGCTATATCAAACGGATGAAGGCCGCTGTCGCGGCAGTGACCGGCGGCGAGGGTGCGCTTGATATCAAGATCTGCCAGCTTGTGCGGCTGATGCGCGATGGCGAACTGGTGAAGATGTCCAAGCGTGCGGGCACTTTCGTCACCCTGCGCGAGGTGGTGGACGAGGTCGGGCGCGATGCGGTGCGCTTCATGATGCTGTTCCGCAAGAATGATGCGCCGCTCGATTTCGACTTCGCCAAGGTGACCGAGCAGTCCAAGGACAATCCGGTCTTTTACGTCCAGTATGCGCATGCGCGGATCTGTTCTGTGCTGCGTAACGCGGCGGCGGCGTTTCCCGATGCCGATCTTGGCGATGCCGCGCTTGCGGGTGCCGATCTTTCCCTGCTCGGGACGGCAGAAGAGCTTGCCCTGATCGCGCTTCTGGCAAGCTGGCCCGAGATGGCCGAACGCGCCGCGCGCAGCCATGAGCCGCACCGCATTGCCTTCTTCTGTCATGGTCTTGCCTCGGAATTTCATGCACTCTGGAACAAGGGCAATGATTCGCCACAATTGCGTTTCATCGTGGCGGATGATGAGGATGTAACGCTTGCCCGGCTGGCCCTGATTCGCGCCGTTGCGCTCGTCATCGCTGCGGGGTTGCGGATCCTTGGCGTCGAACCGGCGGAGGAGATGCGCTGAATGTCTGATCCGGGAACCCAGGACCCATTTCACGAACCGCCCGCGCGCGCGCCGCGGCAGAAACTCAGTCCGCGAACCAGGCTGTTTGCGGCGGTTGCCGCATCGGCGGTGGCGGTAATGGTTATACTGGTCTGGGCAGGTTATGAGCTTGGCAAATCGCAAACCCCCGGCGAACCGCCGCTTGTGAAAGCGCCCGAGGGGGCGGAGAAGGTTCGTCCCGATGACCCGGGCGGCATGTATTTCGAGCATCAGGACAAGACCGTCTATGGCGCGTTCGACGGCCGCGAGGAAGAGGTCGAGCAGCTCTTGCCCCCGGCGGAAGAACCGATGTCAAAGCCTGAGCCGGTATTGCCTGTGCCCGAGGGTGCTGATGGGGAAACGGCTGACGAAGCGGCCGGCGAAGCCGACACCGCGCCGGCAATCGGCGAGACTGTGCCGAAGGTGCCGGGCGCACCGGCAGATGATTCACGCTCGGAAACCGCTGTTACGCAAACACCAGCCGCGCCGCCTGTAACCGCGCCCGATGAAAAGACGGCGTCCGCCATCGGGGCGGCGCGGCGGTGATC
>CALAQW010000080.1 GCA_937888955.1 uncultured Alphaproteobacteria bacterium
GCAAGCGGTGAGGACGGATCCGCGTAAAGCCGCCTGGGCATACGCCCGGCAAGATAGGCATCACGCCCCGCAAGCACCGCATGCTTCATTGCCCGTGCCATGCGCACCGGATCCCGGGCTTCCGCGATCGCGGTATTCATCAGCACCCCGTCACAGCCAAGCTCCATCGCCTCGGCAGCGTCAGATGCCGTCCCGACGCCGGCATCGACGATAACCGGCACCTGGGTCTGCTCGACAATCAGCCGGATATTGACCGGATTCTGAATGCCAAGCCCTGAACCGATCGGCGCGCCAAGCGGCATAATCGCAGCGCATCCCAGATCTTCGAGCTTTTTGGCGGCAATCGGATCATCCGAGCAATAAACCATTACCTGGAATCCCTCAGCAATCAGGACTTTTGCCGCCTTCAAGGTTTCTTCCATTTCCGGATAAAGGGTTTTCTGGTCGCCCAATACCTCGAGCTTTACAAGATCCCAGCCCCCTGCCTCGCGCGCGAGACGCAGGGTTCGCAGCGCGTCTTCGGCGGTATAACAACCGGCGGTATTGGGCAGATAGGTATATTTTTTCGGGTCGATATAATCGATCAGCATCGGCTGATCGGGATCGCTGAGATTGACCCGCCGGACGGCGACGGTGATCATCTCCACCTCTGCGGCTTCCGCCGCCGCGGCATTCACCGCATAATCGGCATATTTACCGGTACCGATTATCAGCCGCGAGTTAAAGGTCCGGCCCGCAATGGTCAGCGGGTTATCGACCGGCGCGGTTCGGACAGCATCTTCACCCCCGCCGATAAAATGCACGATTTCTAGCCGGTCGCCATCTTTCACCTGAATGGTATCGAATTCCGAACGCGGAACGATTTCCAGATTTCTTTCAACCGCGATCTTGCGCGGATCGAGCCGCAGCGAACGCAACAGATGATCGACTGACATGGGCGAGGGAAAATCCTTCCCTTCGCCATTGATGGTGACCTGCATAACTTCCCGCCATGGATACAAAAGTGAAGCGGCAGATATTTGCTGCCGCCAGCATCACTATGTCCCATTCGGCGGCAAAGTTTCAACCGCGCCGGTACGCCATGGCAAAAATAGGGGCGCGTGGGAGGCCATCGGCGAAATGCCGTCTACCCGCGATATTTTTTTACCCTTGGAACAGGGTCAGAATCTGCTGCGGGCGGGAGTTGGCAATCTGCAATGCCTGTGTGCTCAATTGCTGCTGAATCTGGGTTGCCTGCAAGCGCGCGCTTTCACGTCCTAAATCCGCATCGACCAATGTGCCAATGCCAACCGTCAGCGAATCCTGCAGGGTCTGGACGAAATTGCTATGGGTGCTCAGACGCAAGGAGTTGCCGCCAAGCGTTGCCAATGCGCTGGTCACATTCTGCAGCATCGTGTTCAATGCGGCGACTTCTGTCTGCGCGTTCGCCAGATTGGTCACATCGCCGAAAACCGCTGTCGTAATGGCCTTCACGTCGATGGCCGCGACCGTTATCGCTTTGGTGGGGTCGGCATCGGGTTCGGACAGGACATTGAGATTATCTGTCGCGGGCACAGGCGGATTCTTGTCGAGCAGATTAAAACCGTCAAAAGTCGCCGCGTCGATGATTGTCGAGACCTGCGATGCAAATGCCTGATAATCCGCGTCAATCAGGGCCCGGCTGGCATTGTCGAGCGACGGATCCGCCGCCTGCACCGCTTTTGCCTTCATTTCGATGACCAGATCGGAAATCGTTTCCATGGCTGCGATGGAAACATCGAGGATATTGATCCCACGCTGCACGCTTTGCGCCACTGCACTATAGGCATCAAGATCAGCGCGCTGTTTCTGTGCAACGGCAAATGTGCCCGCATCGTCCTTTGCATTGCGGACTTTCAGGCCGGTTGCAACCCGATCCTGAATCTCGTCGAGATCACGATTCGCGGCATTGAGCTGCTGCAGCGCGACAAGCGCGGATGTATTGGTTTTAATCGAAACAACCATCGGTTTCTCCTGGCTAATGCACCACGCCATGTTCGGGCGTCTGGTCAAGTCCTCCCGAACAAAGCAAGCAACATGCCAACCGATAGAAAATTTATATCTATTTGATTTTCAATGATTTTTCTTTCGATTATCCCATAATCATCAGAATGAGAGGCAGTTTTTTCCAAGCCGTGGCAATCCATGCCGTGCAGAAGCTGCCGCTTGCCGTAGCAAGGCCCAACAATGCTTATTGCCCGAAGCGGGCCAAACAACAGCAATTCAAAGAAGAGTAGCATGCACGCCGATGGCAGCCGTGCAGGAGCCAAAAGGAAGGTGGCAAAAGAAAGGCGTTGTGGCGAGCGTTAAAGCCGCCTGTATGGATCAGGGATTTTTTACGCGTCGACTTTCAGCGCAAGCCCTGTGACATCGCGCATCCGCGCGATCTGGCGCAACATTTCCTCTGTGGGAAATTGCTTTATGGTTTCACCCGACTCGCGATCGATCGATTTGAAAACAACACGGGACGTGACTTCATCGCGATCCAGGGACAAACGCTGATTTGATGGAAATCTTTTTTCGAAAGCGCGATTCAATACTTCCTCCGCCGCCTGAACGGCATCGTCAGGAATTGAATCGGGAACAGCCGGCGTTTCGGGCTGAACCGCACTTGGACGATTCTGTTGCGCCTGCTTGTCTGTGCGCGCCGGAACATCCAAAGCTATCGTGACTGTTGGTGTTGCTGCGATGCTCATTTTGAACCCCACCACTTCTGTGGTGCCTTCTCACAAACTCCATTTAGAGTTCAGCTCGACGCTAGTCGAACACAGCAGGTGTAAATTATTCGTTAAGAGCGCGGGCTTGTCTCAAGCGGCGGGACGGAAAAGGGCTCGGCAGGCTGGCCGGCGGCATATCGCCGCCACATTTCCAGAAGCGCGCGATCAAGATGCGCACTGTAACGCGCAGTATCGAACAATGGCGCCGTCCGCATTTTTTCAGCAATCTTCTTGCGCAAGGCAGCACGACTGTCGGGCTGTGTGCCCAGCATGACGGCAAGATCCTCATAGGCGTGAAAGTCATCGGCGATCAGCTCGGGCAATTCCATCGCCCGCAGGATACTGCCTGCGCCGCGGCTGACGAAGCTATGGCCCGGGCATGTGATGACCGGGCACCCCATCGATAATGCGTCGCTTGCGGTTGTCAGTGCATTGACGACATCTGTATCCAGAAAAATGTCGACCAGCGCATGCCGCGCGATATGATCCGCTTGCGGAACTTTTGGCGCAAAGATGAGGCGATCGGCATCCACGCCCCGGATTGCCGCCTCATGGCGCAAATTATCCGCAGTTGCCGCATCCGGATGCAATAGCCACAATACGGCATCTGGAACGCGCCGCAATATACGCATCCAGCAGTCGAAAATACGCGGCGTCAGCTTGTATGTCTGATTGAAGCAACAAAAAACCACCGCCTCTTCGGGCAACCCGCAATCGCTGCGAGCGGGCATCTTGTCCGCCTTCGGACGGTAACTGTTAGGCTGATAGCAATCAGGCAGATAGACGAGCCGTTCGGTGTAATTCTCCTGTTCCTCAGGCGGCACAACAAAGGCATCGACTATCGCGTAATCGATGAAATCGACACCCATCGTGCCGCCGAAAGCAAGATAGTTCACCTGAACCGGCGCCGGCCTGCGCGCGAAAATGCCCAGGCGATGACCGAAAGTGTACCCCTTGCGGTCAATCAGAATATCGATGCCGTCTGCCGCAATTCGGTCGGCGGCTTCGGCATCCGACAATTCATGGATGTCAATGAAATGGTCGACAGCCTGCATAAATCGCTGCCGCTCGGGACTATCCTCCACCGGCCCGTAGGCATAGGCAAAAATCTCGAATTGCGACCGGTCGTGTTTTTCCAGGATCGCCGTCATCAGATAAGCCATCGGATGCGCCCTGAAATCCATCGACAGATAACCGACACGGATTTTACGCTCGGCGGGACGCGGGGCGCGGGCAGCCGGCTGCTTATCACTCAATTCCATCTGCGGGATTGCAGCACGTATCGCCGCGCCATTGGCGCGCGCGCAAGCCAGCTGCGCCGCATTGCCGGGGGCACAGGGCAAGCCCTGAAAGGTAAACGGATCGACCGCTGCGCCTGTCCGGAGAATAGTATCGACAAGTTGCTGCGAGCGGATCTCGATATCGCGCCAGTCGCATAGATACATCTTGTTTGAGATCAGATTGCACAGAATGGCCGGGTTGCCGGGCGCCAGCTGCAACGCCTTGTCAAGCGATAGCGCCGCGCCCGACCGATCCCCAAGTACAATTTGCGACAGGCCAAGCCCATGATAGAGCGTGGCATTTTCACAATCATATGCAAGCCCTGCCCGGTAAACCTCCACCGCCCTGTCATTGCGGTAGAGATGGAACAGGGCCCGCCCCAGCATCTCATAGGCATCCACATAGCCAGGATCGATATTAATCGCCTGCTGCAATGCCTGGGCTGCGGGAAAATACTGTCGCGCGCCCATCAAAATTTCAGCCTGACGATAATAGGACTTGGTGTCCGACGGCTTTAATGCGCACGCGGTTTCGAACTCGCTCAGCGCGTCATCGCATCTTCCCTGCTGCTGCAGCAGAACACCGAGCGCGTGATATGCCTCGGCAAAATCCGGATGGGCCGCCAGCGCGCGCCGATAGGCAATTTCGGCATCGGCCAATCTGCCTGCCTGATGATGATTGAACCCGTCCCGCATAGCAGTGAGCGCGATACGCAATGTCGCTTCATCCCCCTCATTGACGGCTTGCGGTGACGCGTGGCCGGCATGGGCAGTCCCGCGCTGCAACCGGGCAGCGCGTCTGCGGTGGGATGATCTTGCGACTGTCATGGGATGATTTAAGCGGCATTTGGTTAACAATTCGAAAGAGCCCGCATGCAACTTTTGTTAACCCTTTCCGGTTAGTTTTCAGGAAAATTACTCAGTCACGGGAGCGGGCCAGAACATGCCCCTGAAACTGTCACTAAAGCCGGGTGAAAAATTCGCCATCAACGGGGCGGTCATCGTCAATAGCGATCGCCGCAGCACACTGGTCGTTCAAAACAAGGCATCGATCCTGCGCGAGCGCGATATCATGCAGCAGGATGAGGTCAACAGCCCCGCAAGGCGGATCTATTTTCCGATCATGATGATGTATCTCGATGAGGCGGGCCATACGCGCTACTATGATGAGTTCTCTACACGGATGAGTGAATTCATGGAGGCGATCAGCACGCCGGAGATCCTGAAGCTCTGCGTTGAAATCAGCAAGGATGTCATTAACGGCCAGTTCTATGCCGCCCTGCGGCATTGCCGGCAGTTGATCGAATTTGAGACGGAGTTACTGGGCGATGAGCCTGCAAGCGTATCAGCGCACGCTTAACACCACCGAAGATCCGCGCAATACCGAATATCGTCTGTTTGCCGAAATCACACGGCAGATGATGGCAGCGCAGCAAAGTGGTAAACGCGATACGGCGCTCGTCGAGGCGGTCGACCGCAACCGCCGCCTGTGGATTGCTTTGGCAACCGACTGCGCAGACGATAACAACCGTCTGCCGCCCGAAACCCGCGCGGCGATCATCTCCCTCAGCATCTGGGTGCAGAAATATTCGCGCGAGGTCACCCGCAGCGGGGAAGATCTCGAGGCCCTCATCGACGTAAACCGGACGATCATGAAAGGGCTGCAGCCTGGCGGAAGC
>CALAQW010000081.1 GCA_937888955.1 uncultured Alphaproteobacteria bacterium
GCCGAAATTGCCGAACATCGCAGCGGCCCCGGATCCTGATACCTGTGACATACTAGTGAGCCGGCAGCATTCCGCGTCGCTCACCCGGCCCCCAAGCCAACTCAGGAGCGCCAATTCAGGCTGATCCGCAGCCCGCAAAGAAAAAGGCCGCCTCATAACAGAGGCGGCCTTTCTTTTCGGCGTTATCGCCAGCCTTTTTAGTGCGCCAGCACCGCCAGCAGCAGCAGCGCCACGATGTTCGTGATCTTGATCATCGGGTTCACCGCCGGACCGGCCGTATCCTTGTAGGGATCGCCAACCGTATCGCCGGTCACCGCGGCCTTGTGGGCTTCGGAGCCCTTGCCGCCGTAATTGCCGTCTTCGATATACTTCTTGGCGTTATCCCAGGCACCACCGCCCGCGGTCATCGACAGGGCCAGGAACAGCCCGGTGACGATCACGCCAAGCAGCATCGCGCCCAGCGCGCTGAGCGCCGCGGACTGCCCTGCAATGGCATCGATCGCGAAATACAGCACGATCGGCGACAGCACGGGAAGCAGCGACGGGATGATCATCTCCTTGATCGCCGCTTTGGTCAGAAGATCGACAGCCGCCGTGTAATCAGGCTTCTGGGTGCGTTCCATGATACCGGGCATTTCCCGGAACTGGCGCCGCACTTCTTCCACGATCGCACCACCGGCGCGTCCCACGGCCATCATGCCCATCGCCCCGAACAGATAGGGCAGCAGACCGCCGATGAACAGCCCGACAACCACATAGGGATTGGCCAGCGAGAAGTCGAGGGTCACACCAGCAAAGGCCGGGAACTGTTCCGGATTGGACATGAAGAATTTGAGATCTTCTGTATAGGCCGCAAACAGCACCAGCGCACCAAGACCAGCCGACCCGATGGCATAGCCCTTGGTCACCGCCTTGGTGGTGTTGCCGACCGCATCGAGCGCGTCTGTCGTCTTGCGCACGCCTTCGTCAAGCTCGGCCATTTCGGCGATGCCGCCGGCATTGTCGGTCACGGGACCGAAGGCGTCGAGCGCCACGACCATGCCCGCCAGCGCCAGCATCGTGGTCACCGCGATGGCGATCCCGAACAGACCCGCCAGCGTATAGGTAACGATGATGCCGGCCACGATCACAAGCGCGGGCAGCGCGGTTGCCTCAAGCGAGACGGCCAGCCCCTGAATGACGTTCGTGCCATGCCCGGTCACCGAGGCCGCAGCCACACTGCGCACCGGACGATAGCCCGTGCCGGTGTAATATTCGGTGATCCAGATGATGAGCCCGGTCACCACAAGCCCGGCCACGCCGCACAGGAACAGATCAAAACCGGTAAATGTCTGCGCCCGGCTCGTGATTTCGGTATCCATGCCGACAAACTGATCGATCAGCGGATAAAGCGCGATGAGCGACAGGACCGCCGAGGCGATAAAGCCCTTATAGAGCGCGCCCATGATGCTTTGGCTTGCGCCCAGCCGCACAAAGAAGGTGCCGATGATCGAGGTTATGATGCACACACCGCCGATCGCCAGCGGCAGCAGCATCAGCGCGCTTTGCACCCCTTCGGTGAAGAAGATCGAGGCAAGCACCATCGTCGCCACAACCGTCACCGCATAGGTTTCGAACAGATCCGCGGCCATGCCCGCGCAGTCGCCCACATTGTCGCCCACATTATCGGCGATGGTCGCGGGGTTGCGGGGATCATCTTCGGGGATGCCGGCTTCGACCTTGCCCACAAGATCGCCGCCCACATCGGCACCCTTGGTGAAGATGCCGCCGCCAAGACGCGCGAAGATCGAAATCAGCGACGCACCGAAACCAAGCGCGACAAGCGCATCGATCACCTGCCGGTCGCCGGCTTCAAGCCCCATCGGCCCGGTCAGGATGCCGAAATACACAGCCACCGACAAAAGTGCGAGGCCAGCCACCAGCATGCCGGTCACCGCGCCCGAACGGAACGCGATCGACAGGCCCGCGCCGAGGCTTTCACTCGCCGCCTGGGTCGTGCGCACATTGGCGCGCACCGAAATCAGCATGCCGATAAAGCCCGCCGCGCCTGAAAGCACCGCGCCAACGGCAAAGCCGATAGCCACCTTCACGCCCAGCAGGAACCAGACGATCGCAAAGATCACCACGCCAACCATGGCGATGGTGCGATATTGACGGCTCAGATAGGCGCTTGCCCCTTCCTGAATTGCGGTTGCGATTTCCTGCATCCGCTCGTTTCCCGCACTGGCGGCGAGAATCGACCGGCTTGCGAGGATGCCATAAAGGACGGCCAGCAAGCCGCACCCGATGACAAGCCAAAGTGCTGTGGTCATTGAAATTTCCCCTGAGGATTCTGTTCTAGAGATTATGGACCGCTTTTACACACCTGCGGCCCTTCCCCTCTATAATTCGCGCGGAACATGCCAAAGAAGCGCCACGAAAGCAACTATTGCTGGCCTTTTTCTGCCGCCAAACCGGAAATATCGCACAGCTTTTCCACCCGAACGCGGCAATTTATCCCGCCTTGCGCGCCAGATCCGCCTCGCATTGCGTGGCCCATCGCCTATATGCTGGGTGGTAAGCGGAAATTCACGATATATCTGTTGACTGAACAGGCGGGCGATCTTCAGGCCATCACAGCGCGCCCGCACATGCCGCAAAGGACCGACAGGCCGGATTGAAAATGGATATGTCACGGCATCCAGAGCCCCCGCAGCGTCCCCAAACTGCCCAGCACCCGGAATCCGCAACAGGTGAGGCGCGGCGGATCGAACCTGCCGCCGGTCCGCTGGCGCGGCCCGCGCTGCTTGCGCTGGGCTGGGTCGCGGTCGGGGCCGCGGCGGTCGGGGTTGCCCTGCCGGTGATGCCGACGACGATCTTCCTGCTGATCGCGCTCTGGGCGTTCTCGCGCAGCTCCCCCCGCTTTGGCAACTGGATCCGCAAACACAGGGTTTTCGGCCCGTTTGTGCGCGACTGGGAAAGCTATGGCGCGATCCCGACCCGCGCCAAATGGCTGGCGGTCGTGATGATGGGGGGCAGCCTTGCCTGGCTGGCGCTGTTCACCGCCGCGCCGCCGATTGCGGTGGCGCTGACCGCGGGCACGCTGACCTGCGTCGCCATCTATATCATGAGCTGCCCCGCCCCGCCGGACCGGCCGACAGCAGGCTTATCCCGGCAGCGCGTCGATCGCACCGACAAGTTTCCAACCGCCTGAAGCTATCAGCACCAGACAGCCTGCGAGCAGCAGGCTGTATCCCCACAATACGGGCAATCTGACGGGGGCGAAAATGCGCACCAATACCGCGACAACGGCCAGATGCATGGCAAAGCCGAAATAGCGCATCGCCATCGCCACCTCAGGCCGCAAACCGGGCGGTCCGTCGATGACATCGCCAACAAACGACAGGCCGCCGAGAAATCCGCCACCCGCCACAATCAGCAATAACCGCTCAAGTTCGGCACCATGTGCCGTCATCACATCACGAAAACCCATGCGACCCCACCCGCTTGTCAATCATCCGGCTGCCCGCAACCGGCTTGTTACTTGCCGATGGCGCCCGCTTCGCGCAGCTTGGCGATTTCCGCATCGCTCTTGCCGATATCGCGCAGCACCTCGTCGGTATGTTCGCCAAGGGTTGGGGAATGGCGCGCAATTTCCACCTCATCGGTGCCGAACCGCGCCGCCGGGCGGGGCGAACGCATCACCACCCCGGCATGCGGATGTTCGATTTCCAGCAGCGAGCCCTGCTCGATCACCTGCGGATCCTCATGCACCTTGTCGCGGCGGTTGACGATACCGCAGGGCACATCATTTTCCTCAAGCAGCTGCATCAGCTCGGCACTTGAATATTTGCGGTATTCCGCCTCGACGATATCCCATAATTCGACGCCATTGCGGCTCCGCTCGGTCACCTGGGCAAAGCGTTCGTCTTTCAGCAGATCCTCGCGCTTCATCGCCTTGCAGAAGCCTTCCCATTCGGAATCCGACGAGACAAGGCTCGTGATATAGCCATCCTGCGTCTCGAACACCCGGTAAAGATCGGACAGGTTGGGCCGGCCGGCCTTTTCCTCGCCGACATAGATGAAGTTCGCCATCGCGTCGGACCACAAGAACTGTAGCGAGGCATCAAGCATCGACAGCTTCACATGCTGCCCGCCCTGCCCGCGTTCCTTGGCAAGCAGCCCCGCGGTCATTGCCTGCGCCGCGGTCAGCGAGGTCAGCTTGTCGCAAATGATGGTGCGGATGATTTCGGGCCGCCCGGTCTTGGGATCGCCCTGCACATCGGTATAGCCGGTGATCGCCTGCACGATCGGGTCATAGACGCGCTTGTCCACATAAGGCCCGCTATCGCCGAACCCGCTGATCGAGACATAGACAAGATCAGGGTTGATCGCGCGTAGCTGCTCATAACCGATGCCCATCCGTTCGGCGACGCCGGGGCGGTAATTCTGGATAAAGCCGTCCGCCTTGCGCACCAGATCGTAAATCACCTCGCGCCCCTCATCGGAGGCGACATTCACCTCGATCGAGCGTTTCGACCGGTTCAGCACCGCAAAGACCGAGCTGACATTATTGCGCATCAGCCCCAGATAGCGCACCAGATCGCCGATTCCGGGCTGTTCCACCTTGATGATGTCGGCGCCCTGATCGCCAAGAATACTGGTCGCAAAAGGCCCTGACACGATGCTGGTCGCGTCGATAATTCTCAATCCGTCCAAAGGTCCTGGCATGCCGCATCTCCCATTCGCTGATCATCGCGATGATTGTTATCATTTTAAGCGTTTTGCATATGGTAGCGGATTTGCGGCATTTTGGAATGCAAATCCGCAACGATCGGCCCTTGCCGCGCCTCAATCCATCTTGAACCGCCGCCTGAGCGCGAGCAGGAAGACAGCGATGAGGGACAAGTTGAACGCAGACTGAAATGAGGCAAAAATCGGGACAAGAAGCGGATTGCTCTTCACAAGTGATAATTGTGCGCTTGAAGATGACCGGGTCCATACACTGAACGGCTTTACAAGCTGTTCCAGCGTCAGAATAGCCAAGTCGTATAGGAATTGTCCCTGAACCAGCAATAGCCATGGGTTGGTAAGCATGCCTGTTATCCAATAGAGCAGTGCAAATGCTCCGAGAGAAACGAAAAGAAAAACCAACGGACGACTGATTGACTGGCCATACTCTGAAACCTGTTTGTAAAGGGACGCAAATGCCCGTTCTAACCGGGGCACATCCCCACGCTGCCGGTGACACTCCATCTCCAGCGCAAAAAACCGTGCCTCCTCATTCCGCGCCCGCAAATTTTCCATGGCAAGCTTCAGGGTACGGTAGGCGCGCTCCAATTCCTCGGTTTTTTCATCATCGGCGCCGCGCGTTGCGAGGAATTTCGTCCCAAAAAATGAAATCCCTTGATGAAACTTGCAACCATGGAACCCCGCAACATCATGGAACGTCGCATTCGCAAACGATGCGGTAGTCGAAAACTCACGATTCTCAAAACTACAGGAACCGCGAAATTCGGCGCCGTTGAACCCGACGTAAGAAAAGCGCCTATTTTCGGGAGCTTTGGCTGATGCCTGGAAGAGCGCTGACCCGATAAATACAGCGTCGGCGAAGCTGGCACCCCCTCCAAAGGTCGCATCCGCAAACACGGCACTGCCCCTAAATTTCGCATTCGCAAACCAGACAACGTTTCCAAACCTTTAGGGGCGATGCCG
>CALAQW010000082.1 GCA_937888955.1 uncultured Alphaproteobacteria bacterium
GCGTGCCCCAGCGCTCATGGGGCACCCCGATCACCGCAACATCGGCGACACCATCAAGCTGGAAGATGATATTTTCAATCTCCGCGGGATACACATTTTCGCCGCCCGAGATATACATATCCTTCCACCGGTCGACGATATAGACATAGCCATCGGCATCGCGCCGCGCCGCATCGCCGGTCTTCAACCAGCCATCGATAATCGTTTCGGCGGTGGCATCGGGCCGATTCCAATAACCCGGTGTGACATTGGGCCCCTTCACCCAGATCTCACCCACCTTGTCGGCCTCCGTCACATCCTCTCCCTCTTCATCAACGATCCGCATTTCCATATGCAGTGCCGGCAACCCGGCAGAGCCGACTTTTTCAAGCGCCATATGCGCGTCAAGCACGGTGACGATGGGGCTGGTTTCGGTCATGCCATAACCCTGCTGCAGCGCCACGCCTTTTTCGGCCCAGGTATCAAGCAGGGTGCGCGCCGCCGGCGATGCGCCGATGCCGCAGGTTTGCAGCCCCGAAAAATCGGCTGCCGCGAAATCGGGATGCTGGCTCATGAACAGATACATGGCGGGCACGCCGAAGAAATGGGTAAAGGCATGACCGTTCCGCGCATCGAGCAGTTTGAGGATCGTCGCGGGATCGAATTCGCGCGCCACCGCGACCGTGCCACCAACATGAAACACGATATTGGCATAGCAATTAAGCCCGCCCGTGTGGAAGGTCGGCATCACGACCAGATGCTTGGTATCAAGGCTTACCCGCGCCGGCGGGCCGAGATTGACCGCATTCCAGAAGGTCATGCCATGGGTGATCATCGCCCCCTTGGGCAGCCCGGTGGTGCCCGAGGTGTACATGATGGTCGACAGATCCGCATGCGTCACCTCGGCGCGTGCGGTGAGCGGCCCGGCCTTGGCGATCCCCGCCTCATAGGGGCTGTCGGTACCGTCGAAGTTATTTTCCAGAATAACCGGCAGTTTGCAGAGCTTTTCAAGCGCTTCCGCCGCATCGGCAAATTCCGGTCCGTAAATCAGCACTTTGGGGGCCGCATCGCCGACGATGAATTCAAGCTCTGAAACCGTCAGCCGCCAGTTGAGCGGCAGAAAAACAAGCCCGGATTTCGCGCAGGCAAACTGAATTTCAAAAAAGTCCGAACTGTTATGCGCCAGCACGCCAACCCGATCGCCCTTTTCCAGGCCAAGACCAGTGGTCAGAAAGGCGGCAAGCCTTTCCGCGCGCTCATTGAATTCGCCATAGGTGAATTCGCGCCCCGAATGCAGATCGATGGCGGCGGTCTTATCCGCAAAGCGGGTGGTGTGATAGGCCAGCCAATCATAAGCCTTGATGGTCATCCTCAGCGTCTCCCTGCCATTTTTGTTGTTATTCGCACAACTTTCTTGTCAGTGCAGTCAAGCAAATCCGCGCCGGGCGGGCAAGCACCCCCCGATTGAGCGGAAAAAATTAATGCACCGCCGAATGACCGGGCCGCGCCGATGCGATGGCGCGGCTCAGCAGGATGACCGGCAGTAAAGCCACAAGCACGATCGTCAGCGCGGCCAGCGCGCTGTCTTCCAGCCGGCCGGTCGAGGCGTAGGTATAGACATGGGTGGCAAGCGTATCGAAATTGAATGGCCGCAGGATCAGCGTCGCGGGCAATTCCTTCATGCAATCGACGAAAACGAGCAGGACAGCCGTCAGCACCGGCCCGCGCAGTAGCGGCACATGCACCCGGAACAAGGCTGCGCCCGGACCATTGCCCAGACTGCGCGCGGCCATATCCATGCTGGGTGTGATCTGCGCAAGCCCCGACTCGACCGATCCGAAAGACAGGGCCAGAAACCGCACCACATAGGCAAAGATCAAGGCGGTGACCGTGCCGCTCAGCAGCAGCCCCGTCGACAGGCCGAATTGCGCCCGCATCCAGCCATCAATGAGGTTATCGAAGGCGCCAAACGGGATCAGCACCCCAAGTGCGAGGACCGCACCGGGCACCGCATAGCCAATGCTTGCCAGGCGGGTTACCGCGCGTTGCAGCGGCGTATTGTGCAACCGCTGACCATAGGCAAGAAACAGCCCGATCCCGACCGAAATCAGCGCCGCCGCCATCGCCAGACCGAGGCTGTTCAGCGCATAACCAAGGAATGCGCTGTCCCAGGATTGCGCAAGCCGGCCGAGCGCCATTTTAAGCAGAATGCCACCGGGAATGAGAAACCCGACCGCGAGCGGCAGCAGACACGCCAGAAAGGCAAGCCATGCACGCGGCCGCGACAGGGTGAATTGCGGCAAAGCGCGCACCCGGGCGGTGGTATCGTGGAAACGCCGGTCACGGCGGGCCAGCCGCTCGACATAGATCAGCAACAGCACAAAACCAAGCAGGCTGAGCGCGATTTGCGCCGCGCCCGCCGCACTGCCCATGCCAAGCCAGACCTCGTAAATCCCCGCCGTCAGGGTCCGCACGGCGAAATAGTCAACCGTGCCGAAATCGCCGATCGCCTCCATCAGCGCAAGGATCACCCCGACCACGATGGCAGGCCGCGCCAGCGGCAAGGCAACGCGCAGAAAGACCGCCCAGGACCCGTGCCCCAGGGTGCGGCTGACCTCCAGCACACAGACCGATTGCTGCAGGAAAGCGGTACGCGCGGTGAGATACACATAAGGATACAGCACCGATGCCATCACCAGGATGGCACCGCCAAGCGAACGGATCTCGGGGAACCAGTAGTCGCGCGGCGTGCGCCAGCCGAACAACCCGCGCAAAGCGGTCTGCACAGGCCCCGCAAACTCCAGGAAATCCACATAGGTATAGGCGGTGATATAGGCCGGCATCGCCAGCGGCGCGAGCAGCGCCCATTCGAATATCCGGCGGCCGGGAAAGCGGCACATGGTCACAAGCCAGCCCGTTCCCACCCCGAGCAGCAGCACACCCGCACCAACCCCGAGCATCAGCAGCAAGGTCGTGCGAATCAGATGCGGCAGGATCGTCTGGGACAGATGCGGCCAGATATCGCCGCTTGACCCCAAAGCAATAGCTGCCACCGCCAGCACGGGCACCGCGACGATCAAGGCAATCGACAAACCACCGACCGACCAAAGGTCGGGCCGCCACCCGATACGGGGAATGATGGCGCGTGCCCGGTGATCTGCGTTGACGGCCATGCCTTAATCTAGTGCCTTAACCAATAGTAATCGCCGCGGGCGGCAAAACCACCCGCGGCCGGCGAACTCACAATTCAGGCGCTGTTATAGGCGGTTCAGCCCTGTCAGTCATTAAATCCTGTTTCGTTGACGATCTCGATCGCGCGCCGGCGATGCCTGGCGATCTCGGATAGTGGCAGGGGATCGGCTTTGAACTCGCCCCAGCCCTTGACCATCTCCGACCAGGCAACGCCCGGCTTCACCGGATATTCGTTATTCACCTCGGCATAGATGTGCTGCGCCTCGTCGCTGACCAAAAACAGCATCAGCTTTTCAGCATTATCGCGATGCGGCGCATGTTTCGCCATCGCCATGCCCGACAGATTGACATGCGCGCCGCGCCCGGCAGGCCCATCACCCGACTGATTGGGGAAAACCATCCGCACGGCTTCGGCGGCCGGCCGCTGTTCGGGATCGTTCAGCATCACCGCGTAATAATAGGTGTTGCCGATGGCAATATCGCATTCGCCCTGGGCAACGGCCTTGATCTGGGCACGGTCATTGCCCTGCGGCTTGCGCGCCAGATTTTCCTTGATACCGATGAGCCAGTCTTTTGCGGCCTGTTCCCCATGATGCGCGATCATCGAAGACAATAGAGCAATATTGTAATTATTGGTGCCACTGCGAACGCAGATACGCCCCTTCCATTTTTCGTCGGTCAGCGCCTCATAGGTGGTGACCTCCCCCTCGGCGACACGCTCTTTCGAGGCATAGACGACGCGCGAACGGACCGTCAGCCCGAACCAGTGATTATCGGGATCGCGGTAACCGGCAGGGATATTTTCCTCAAGCGCGGGCGCTTCGACCGGCTGGGTGATTCCTTTCTCCACAATACCGGTCAGCCGGGCGATATCGGTGGTCAGGATCACATCGGCGGGGCTGTTTTCACCTTCTGCGACAATCCGTTCATCAAGCCCCTTCTCGGCGAACACGACATTGACTTTGACACCGGTTTGTTCGGTGAATTTCGCAAACAGCGGCTCGACCAGATAGGGCTGACGATAGGAATAGACATTTACTTCCTGGGCAAGCGCGGCTGAACCGCCGCTACTTGTAAACAACGCGGCGGCCCCTGCTGCACCCATAACCAGGCTGCGCATTGCCGTGCGAATTCCGGCAGCTTTCTTCATTTTCTGTCCCTACTTCTTGATAACGGCGATACCGCCGCGATTTTGATGATGCGCGACGCCCACACCATATCCCTGCATTTGCGTCACAGTTTTGCTTTTGCGAATGAATTGCATTTTTAGGATAATGGCGTTTCTCATATACCCTGTCAACCATATCCGAGCCGACTGCCGCCACCACTGCAAGGGTTCAAATGGTCGCAAGCCTTACCCGCAAGCAACCTGCCGGATGGTTGCTCCTGACAAACCTTCAGCCGGAAAAGAAATTACGCACAGCACAAGATTTGCACTTGAAAGCCCCGCAACCCTGGCCTACATCAGTCGCGCGTTAGCACTCTCGTGATCGAGTGCTAACGCCTTATTGATTATACGCGCCGCCTGAACGGGCGCGAGCGCGGAAACAGGAGGAAGCTAGATGAGTTTTCGACCCCTTCACGACCGGGTACTGGCCCGTCGTCTGGACGCCGATGATAAAACCGCCGGCGGTATTATCATTCCCGATTCCGCCAAGGAAAAACCCCAGGAAGGCGAAGTCGTCGCCGTGGGACCGGGCGCGCTTTCGGAAAAAGGCGAAACCGTACCGATGAATGTCAAGAAAGGCGACCGCATCCTGTTCGGCAAATATTCGGGCACCGAAGTCAAAATCGGTGGCGAGGAGCTTATTATCCTCAAGGAATCCGACATTTTCGGCGTTATTTCCTAACCCAAACCAGCGTTCAAGCTGTTGAGAGGTCAATAAAACATGTCTGCGAAAGAAGTACGTTTTTCAACCAACGCACGAAAATCGATGCTGCGTGGCGTCGATATTCTTGCCGATGCGGTGAAGGTGACGCTTGGCCCAAAGGGGCGCAATGTCGTCCTCGATAAAGCTTTTGGCGCACCGCGCGTAACCAAGGACGGTGTGACGGTCGCCAAGGAAATCGAGCTGGAAGAAAAGTTCGAGAATATGGGCGCGCAGATGGTGCGCGAGGTGGCGTCCCGCACCAATGACGAGGCGGGCGATGGCACCACCACCGCCACGGTACTGGCACAGGCGATTATCCGCGAAGGCGCGAAATCGGTTGCCGCGGGCATGAACCCGATGGATCTGAAACGCGGTATCGACAGCGCGGTGGAAAAGGTGATCGCCGAGCTTATCAAGTCATCCAAGACCATCAAATCATCCGAGGAAATCGCCCAGGTCGGTACCATTTCGGCCAATGGCGAGGCCGATATCGGCCAGATGATCGCGAATGCGATGCAGAAGGTCGGCAATGAGGGCGTGATCACCGTCGAAGAGGCGAAAGGCCTTGAGACCGAACTCGACGTCGTTGAAGGCATGCAGTTTGATCGCGGCTATCTGTCGCCTTATTTCATCACCGACGCCGACAAGATGATGGCGCGGCTCGAAGATCCCTACATCCTGCTGCACGAATCAAAGCTCAGCAACCTGCAGGCGATGATCCCGGTGCTCGAAGCCGTGGTGAAGACCGGCAAGCCGCTGCTGATCATCGCAGAAGATGTCGAAGGCGAAGCGCTGGCCACTCTGGTGGTCAACAAGCTGCGCGGCGGGCTGAAGATCGCGGCCGTCAAGGCCCCTGGCTTTGGCGACCGGCGCAAGGCGATGCTGCAGGATATCGCCGTGCTGACCGGTGGCACAGTGATTTCCGAGGATCTGGGCATCAAGCTTGAAGGCGTGACGCTCGATATGCTCGGCCGGGCCAAGCGGGTGGACATTTCCAAAGAGGAAACCACCATCGTCGACGGCGCGGGCGAGAAGCAGGAGATCACTGATCGCTGCAACCAGATTCGCGTACAGATCGAGGAAACGACCTCCGACTATGACCGCGAAAAACTGCAGGAGCGGCTGGGGGAGCTTGGCGGCGGCGGCGCATCACCGCGACGCCGCCGG
>CALAQW010000083.1 GCA_937888955.1 uncultured Alphaproteobacteria bacterium
GCAAGCAGACGGCGTAGTGGGGGGGGGCGGTGGGGGCGGCGGGCGGGTTGCTGGCGTTGGGGCGGCATATTGTCTGGTTTCCCGAGGGACGGCGCGCGCCAGACGGCGCGCTCGGCCCGTTTCAGCCGGGCATCGGCGCCTTGCTGTTGCAGCATGACGTGCCGGTCGTGCCGGTGCGGATCGCCGGCAGCTTCGCCGCCCTGCCGCCTGGGCGCGCATGGCCGCGTTTCGCCCCGATCAGCGTGCATTTCGGTGCGCCGTGCCGGGCCGTGGATCTTGTTGCGACGGGTAAGGGGGACAGTGAGGCTGCCCGGATCGCCGACGGGCTGCGCCGTGCGGTGGCGGAACTGAACTGATCGCAGCAGGGTTAGGGCAGCAGGGTTTGGGACAGGGCACGGCTGCCGGGCTTTGCCGTTCGGGTGTAACGGCGCTAAGCTCCGAATCGGTTCAATTCGTGAAGGGGTCAGGGACATGCATGCCAGATCAGGATCGCCGCGCGCGCGGGGTTTAAGGGGCGCGTGGGCGTTGTGTGCTGTCATTTTGTTGTCGTTACCCGCGCTGGCAGTGCGGGCGCAGGAATCCGCGAAGGATGACGCCAGGGATAACACGCAATGGCAATTACAGGCCTGGGCCAATGCCGCTGTGCCGCCGGGTGCCGTCATCAAGGTCGAGGCGACAGATATCGGCGAACGCGCCGACAAGGTCGCGGCCGTGCTTGTCCGTAGTCTTGGCGCGCAGGGTTACGTTGTGGCTGGCGACAGCGATCTGTTCCTGCGCTTCCATATCAATGATTCGCCTGACGGGCTTGGCGGCCTTCCGGGGCGCGATGTCGTTGTATCCGGGCGCGCCGGATCGGCCAGCCGCTCGGAGGTCGAGGTGGATGTGCTGCTGCGGACGAAACAGGGCAAGCAGGCGGTTCCCCGGCTGGGGCTTAGGCTGGTCCTGTTCCGCAAGGGAGAGCCGCCGATCTGGACCGCGAATATCAATGCGCCGCGCGGTGCGCAGGATCCCGCGCGCACATTGGTGCGGATGACCGAAATCGCCATGGACTATTTCGGCCAGACCAAGGAACGCAGCTTCCTGCCCTGATCCGCCCGTTCCGGCGGCGCCCGGCTTGGTCGTGAAGGGGACCGGGAGTTATTTCTCTTTCCGCTCGCGCAGGGAAAAAAGCCCCGATGCGGTGAGCACGAGTTTTCCCCCCGCATGCACGCGGATCTTGAGAAACGCCAGCGTTTTCGTGCAGCGGTCGACATGCGCCTCCGCCTCGATCCAGTCGCCCGGATCCGCATTTGACAGGAATTCGGTATTCATCTGCGCGGTGACGCCCTGCCGCTCTTCCGACAGCCACAGGGTCATGCCCATCACGCTGTCGATGAAGGTCATCAGCATGCCCCCATGCACCTTGCCGCGGGTATTGCAATGCGCCTTGCGGATGCGGAAGCCGCGGCGGAAGATCTTCTGTTCCTTGTCCCAATGCTGATACATCCGGCCGATCTGCTGGGTAAACGGGCTGGAAGAGCGATACAGGCGCCAGCCCTCGGGCGGGTTGTCGGGCCCGTCATAATCGTCGAATTGCACCATCGACTGCCGGGTCAGGGAATCGTTTTCGGTTGATCTGGGGGGCGGGCCATCCTGCTGCATAGGGCTTCTCGTAAACCGTCCTTAGTGATTTATAGTTAGGCTTGCGCGCCAGCATAGCGTGATTAACGGCCATTGCGGAGACACTCATAACGTGGCGGACCATGAAAATCGACTGCGCCTGAGGCGGCTGGGGATCGATACCCATCAGGAAACGGTCATCTATATGCGCAAGGATTGCCATATCTGCCGCGCCGAAGGGTTCAAGGCACAGGCGCGGATCTGGGTCACCGCCGGCGCGCGGTCGATCATCGCAACACTCAATCAGGTCACGACCGATCTGCTTGCCCCCGAGGAGGCAAGCCTGTCGGAAGCCGGCTGGGCGCGGCTTGGCGTAAGCGAAGGGGATGAGATCACCATCGCGCATGCGCGGCATCTAGATTCGATGAGCGATGTCCGCGCCAAGGTCTATGGCAACCGTCTCGATGGCAGCGCCATGCAGACGATCATCCGCGATGTGGTGTCGGGGCGCTATTCCGATATTCACCTGTCCGCCTTCGTCACCGCCTGCTCGTCGGTGGGCCTCAATCGCGAGGAGATGGTGCTGCTGACCCGCGCCATGCTGAGTTGCGGCGAAAGGCTGCACTGGTCGCAGCGTCCCATTGTCGACAAGCACAGCGTCGGCGGTTTGCCCGGTAACCGCACCACCCCGATTGTCGTGGCGATCGTCGCGGCCTGCGGGCTTATCATGCCCAAGACATCGTCACGCGCCATCACCTCGCCTGCCGGCACCGCCGATGCGATGGAGACGATGGCGCCGGTCGATCTCGATATGGCCAGATTGCGTAGCGTCGTCGAGCGTGAGGGCGGCTGCATCGCCTGGGGCGGTTCGGTGCAGCTCAGCCCCGCTGACGATATCTTCATCCGGGTCGAGCGGGTGCTCGATATCGATAGCGAGGGTCAGCTTGTCGCCTCGATCCTGTCGAAAAAGGCCGCAGCCGGTTCGACGCATCTTGTCATCGACATGCCGGTCGGCCCCACCGCCAAGGTGCGCAGCGCGGGCGATGCGGCACGGCTCAGCGCCTATCTTGTCGAGGTGGGGGAGGCGATCGGCCTGAGCGTGCAGGTGGTCGCCACCGACGGGTTGCAGCCGGTCGGGCGCGGGATTGGCCCCGCGCTCGAGGCCTTTGATGTGATGTCGGTGCTGCAAAACGCTCCTGACGCGCCAAAGGAACTGCGTCGGCGCGCCATTGCGCTGGCGGCGGCACTCCTCGAACTGGGCGGGGCGGGGCGGGCGGGAACCGGGGTTGCGCCGGCGGAGCGGACGCTTGACAGCGGGGCGGCCTGGCGAAAATTTCAGGCGATCTGCGACGCTCAGGGGGGAATGCGCTCGCCGCCCGTGGCTGCTTTTCACCGGCCTGTCACCGCTTATCGTTCAGGCTGGATCAGCGCGTTCGACAATCGCAGTCTCGCGCGGGTGGCGAAACTGGCGGGGGCACCCGATGCGCGCGCGGCGGGCCTCGTGTTGCACACCCGGCTGGGGGCCGAGGTGCAATCAGGCGACCCGCTGTTCACAATCCATGCGGAAACGCCGGGCGAGCTTGAATATGCGCTCAATTATGTCAATGGCCGGCGGGATATCGTCACGATCGGCGATGGCGAGGAGGATTAGCCACGGCGCCGGGTATCGGGGTCCGGTGGCGCGCGGCGATCTTCCGCCTGGCCAGGTCCGGTCAGGCGACCGCCGAGATTTTGCCGGCTGATCGATACCGCCTTGATCAGGGCAAAGACCTGTTTGCCCGCTACAAGCCCGAGCCGGGCTTGTGATTTCCGCGTCAGCCGCGCGATCAGCGGCGCCCCCGCATCCAGGCCGATTTCCACATAGGGCCCGTGCGGGGCGCTGATCTCGCTCACCGTCGCGGGCAGGATATTCAGCATGCTGGCATCTTCGGGGGCGCTGAGCGACAGGGCGATGTCGCGGGCCAGAATCCGCACCCGCAAGTCGCTGCCTTCGGGCGCATCGATTTGCGGCACATAGAGATTGCCGCCCGCAAAGGCGAGCTCGGTCAGCGCGAAAGCGCGGTCATGGGCCGCGACCCGGACGTTCAGCACCGCGCCGGCATCCTCCTGCCCCACCGTCTGGCGCAGATCGAGGCGGCTGAAAACCGTTTCCACCGTGCCGGTCGCGCTGACGCTGCCCTGTTCGATCAGCACCATCCGGTCGGCAAGCCGCAGGATCTCGTCCACCGCGTGGCTGACATAAAGGATCGGGATCTGGCACAGGCTGCGGATCTGTTCGATCAGCGGGATGATTTCCGCCTTGCGCGCCAGATCGAGCGAGGCAAGCGGCTCGTCCATCAGCAGAAAGCGCGGATTGGACAACAGCGCGCGGCCGATTGCGACCCGCTGCCGCTCGCCACCCGACAGGCTTGCCGGCCGCCCCTTGAGCAACCCGCCAAGATTGAGCACCGAGACGACATCGTCAAACCCGGCAAGCGGCGCGGCCCCCCCTTTGCGGTTCTGGCCGTAGGTCAGATTGCCCGCCACCGTGAAATGCGGAAACAGCCGGCTTTCCTGAAACACATAGCCCGCATGGCGGCGGTGCGGCGGTACATGGATGCCCTGTTCCGTGTCGCACAGCACTGCACCATCGATCGCGATATAGCCGCGCTGCGGGCGGATAAGCCCCGCAATCATATTGATCACGCTGGTCTTGCCCGCACCTGACGGGCCGAACAGGGCGGTTACCTCGCCACTGTTGCAGCAGAAGCGGGCATCGAGGCTGAATGTATCCATCCGGTGGGTGATGTCGACGTTCAGCATGGCTTATCTGTTCGGGGATGCGTCGCGGGCGATGGCCGGGGCGCGATCCCCGGCCATGCGCGTTTCATGCTGCGCGCAACAGCGCGCGAAGAAGGGCGCCGCGATTATTCCGCGGCTTCACGGGCATGCATGCGCGCGCCGGTCTTGCCATATTCGAGCCGCGCGATGGTGCGGTTATGCACCTCGTCCGGTCCGTCGGCAAGCCGCAGGGTGCGCATGCTGGCATAGGAGCGGGCAAGCCCCGAATCGGTTGTCACGCCGCAGGCGCCGAAGGCCTGAATCGCATCGTCGATGATCTTCAGCGCCATGCGCGGGGCGGCGACCTTGATCATGGCGATCTCGGTGCGGGCGATCTTGTTGCCGACCTTGTCCATCATATCGGCGGCTTTCAGCACCAGCAGGCGGCACATCTCGATATTGGTGCGCGCTTCCGCGACCCGTTGTTCCCACACGGAATGTTCCGAGATTTTCTTGCCGAACGCCTCGCGTGTCAGCAGCCGTTCGCACATTTTCTCAAGCGCGCGCTCGGCAACCCCGATGGTGCGCATGCAATGGTGGATGCGGCCCGGGCCAAGCCGGCCCTGGGCGATCTCAAAGCCGCGCCCTTCGCCCAGAATCACATTCTCGACCGGCACGCGCACATCCTTGAATTCGATTTCCGCATGGCCGTGCGGCGCATCGTCAAATCCGAAGACCGGCAGATTGCGCTTGATGGTGACGCCGGGCATGTCGGGTTCGACGATGATCTGCGATTGCTGGGTATGGCGGTTCGATTCCGGGTTGGTCTTGCCCATCACGATGAACAGCTTGCAACGCGGATCAAGCGCGCCCGATGACCACCATTTGGTGCCGTTGATGACATATTCATCGCCATCGCGGCGAATTTCGGTCTGGATGTTGGTCGCATCAGAGGAGGCGACGGCGGGTTCGGTCATGCAGAAGACCGAGCGGATTTCGCCCTCAAGCAGCGGCTTGAGGTATTTTTCCTTCATCCAGTCCGCGCCATAGCGTTCCAGCACTTCCATATTGCCGGTATCGGGCGCCGAGCAGTTGAACACTTCCGAGGCGAAGCTGACCCGGCCCATGATCTCGCAAAGCGGGGCATATTCCAGATTGGACAGCCCGAAACCCAGATCGCTGTCGGGCAGGAACATGTTCCAAAGCCCCTGTTCGCGCGCCTTGGCCTTCAGCTCGTCAAGGATCGCGGGCACCTGCCAGCGGTCGGCGCCGAACGCGGCCTGTTGCTCGGCAAAGGTTTTTTCGTTCGGATAAATGTAATCATCCATGAACTTTTCGACCCGCGCGATCAGTTCCTTTGTACGGTCGTTATGTTCAAAATCCACGGTGCTGCCTCCCTGATATGCGGCGTTCTGACATCTGTCGCCGTGAACCGGATCGCGCGCTTGCCGCCGTCCGGGTCATTGTCGAAATTGCAATGTGCGGACTCTAGCGCCTTGCCGCGAAGAAATCACGCAAAAGCCGGGAGGCGGCCACATCCGCGATACCGCCATAGACTTCGGGTGCGTGGTGACAGGTCGGCTGGCTGAAAAAGCGCGCGCCGCTCTCCACAGCGCCCCCCTTGAGGTCGGTTGCGCCGTAATAGAGCCGGCGGATACGGGCGAATGACATCGCCGCGGCGCACATCGCGCAAGGCTCCAGCGTCACGAAAAGATCAAGCCCGCCAAGCCGTGGGCTTTGCCGCGCCGCACCGGCTGCCCGGATCACAAGCATCTCCGCATGAGCGGTGGGATCGCACAGTTCCCGGTCGCGATTATGGTCGGCGGCGATAATGTCGCCCGATCCCGGATCGACAAGCACAGCCCCCACCGGCACCTCGCCGCGCTGCGCGGCGAGGTAGATCGGAACCTCGCCGCGCAGCGCGG
>CALAQW010000084.1 GCA_937888955.1 uncultured Alphaproteobacteria bacterium
CCAAACTGGTCCGCGATCCGATCGCATCACAAGCTATGGCGCGTTTGACCGGCATGCGAGCCAGGTTGCCAACGGCATCATTGCCGCGGGGTGCAAACCGGATGGGCGGATCGGTTTTCTGGGTAAGAATTCGGATCTGTTTTTTGAAATTCTGTTCGGGGCGATGAAGTCCGGCACTGTGCTTGTGCCCGTCAATTCACGGCTTGCAGCGCCCGAGATCGATTATGTGTTGAACGACGCGCAGGCGACATTGATGTTCGTCGAGGCGGAATTTTACGATCTGATCGGCGACATACGCAACCGGCTGCCACGCATCACCACATTCATCGCCCTGCAGGGCGGGCATCCGGAATGGCAAAGCTATGCTGAATGGCGCGATGCGCAAGCCGATGCGGATCCCGATGTCAAAACCGGTCCTGATGATGATGTCATCCAGGCCTATACCAGCGGGACGACGGGCCACCCCAAGGGGGTGCAGCTGACCAATGAGGGTTATTTCGATGTGCTGCATCAATGCGAGGACGGCGGTTTTGCCAACTACCGGCCCGAAAACGAGGGGCAGAGTGTGAATCTTGTCTGCATGCCGCTGTTTCACATGGCCGGGGTGAATGTCGGTATTCTCGGGCTGGCGCACGGGCTGAAGAATATCATCGTCCGTGAAATCGATCCCGACGAGTTACTGCGCATCATTCCCCAATATGGGGTCGAGACCGCATTGTTCGTGCCGGCCGTGATCCTGATGCTGGTGCAACATCCAAAAGCCGGCGAAACCGATTTTTCCAGCTTCCGCTCAATCACCTATGGTGCCTCGCCGATTACACAGGGATTGTTGCTCGAAGCGCAGAAGATGTTCGGCTGCGATTTCATCCAGGGTTATGGACTGACCGAGACGACGGGCCTTGCCACATTATTACCGGCTGCCGATCATGCCCCTGAACGTAACAAGCTGCTATCTTGTGGCAAGCCCAACCCGGGTACTGAAATCAGGGTTGTCGACAGCGAGGGGCGGGATCTGCCACCGCGCGAGGTTGGTGAAATTCTGATCCGCTCGCGTGCGGTCATGAAAGGCTATTGGAACAATCCCGAAGCGACCCGGCAGGCGATTGTGGATGACTGGTTCTATTCAGGCGATGCAGGTTACCTTGATGAGGAAGGCTATCTGTATATCCATGACCGGGTAAAGGATATGATCGTTTCGGGTGGGGAAAATGTCTATCCGGCCGAGGTGGAGAGCGCGCTTTTCGAACATCCCGCAGTCGCCGATGTGGCGGTAATTGGCATCCCGTCCGAAAAATGGGGTGAGGAGGTGAAAG
>CALAQW010000085.1 GCA_937888955.1 uncultured Alphaproteobacteria bacterium
GGAATATAGGCTGACACGTCGTTTGCCTGGGTTTCGATGATCGGCAATGCGGTCAGCGAGCCTGCCCCGTTATCGTCGTTCAGCTTGGCTGCGCGTTCGAGTAGCCGGCTGTGCAGGTAGAAAACGTCACCCGGATAGGCTTCGCGTCCCGGCGGGCGACGCAGCAACAGCGACATCTGCCGATAGGCGACCGCCTGCTTGGACAGATCATCATAAATGATCAGGGCATGCATACCATTGTCGCGGAAATATTCGCCCATGGTGCAACCGGTATAGGGTGCAAGGAACTGCAGCGGCGCGGGGTCCGATGCGGTCGCCGCGACCACGATGGAATATTCCATCGCACCGGCTTCTTCCAACGTCTTCACGATCTGCGCAACGGTCGAGCGCTTCTGCCCCACCGCGACATAGACGCAGTACAACTTCTTCGATTCGTCGTCGGTCGCATTGATCGACTTCTGATTAAGGATCGTATCGATCGCGATCGCGGTCTTGCCGGTCTGACGGTCGCCGATAATCAGCTCGCGTTGTCCACGGCCAACCGGGATCAGCGAGTCGATGGCTTTCAGGCCGGTCTGCATCGGTTCATGCACCGATTTGCGCGGGATGATGCCCGGCGCTTTGACTTCGACGCGGCGGCGCTCGGCACCTTCGATCGGGCCCTTGCCGTCGATCGGATTACCCAGACCGTCAACAACGCGGCCAAGCAATCCCTTGCCTACCGGCGCGTCGACGATGGCGCCGGTCCGCTTGACCACGTCGCCTTCGCGAATATTGCGGTCGCTACCGAAGATCACGACACCGACATTGTCGGTTTCAAGGTTGAGCGCCATGCCCTTGGTGCCGTCCGAAAACTCCACCATTTCACCGGCGCGGACCTTGTCCAGCCCGTAAACGCGGGCGATACCATCGCCGACGCTCAATACTTGTCCGATCTCCGAAACCTCGGCTTCTTCGCCGAAATTCTGAATCTGCTGTTTGAGGATCGCGGAGATTTCCGCGGCCTGGATGTCCATCAGCCAACCTCTTTCATGGCGACCTGTAAATTGGTCAATTTTGTGCGAAGGGAGGAGTCGATCATCCGGCTCCCCATGCGGACGATCAATCCGCCAAGAATTTCATTATCGACACGGGTCTCGATCTGCACATCGCGGCCCGCCGCATTTTTCAGCGCATCGGCCAGTGCTGTCATCTGTCCCTCATCCAGCGCATGTGCGGAGACAACCTGTGCGGTGACTTCGCCCCGATGCTGCGCCAGCAGGCTCATATAGGCATCGATCATGCCAGGCAGCGCGAACAAACGCCGTTTCGCGGCGACCAGTCCGATAAAGCGCTGCGTCAGCTGTGCCGCATTCGCCTTTTCCAGAATCGCGGCCATCGCCTTGCCCTGATCCTCGCGTGAGAAAACCGGGCTGCGCACCAGGCGACGCAGATCCTGACTGTCATCAATCAGTGATTTTAGTGTCGTCAGATCGCCTGCAATCGTGTCGAGCTCGCCCGCGTCGCGTGCAAGTTCGAACAGGGCAGTGGCATAACGACCCGCCAGGCCGGATACACCGGCAATTGTCATTCCATCATCCGCCAAGTGAGATTCTCTCGACTTTCGTTGGGCGGCGTTTGCCCGCCATCAGGCGGAAAACGCTAACAGCTTGAATACTATAGCCTTTGGGTAACCAAATTGAGCCGCTGAGCAACCAAAAAGGTGCGGCCCCAACCGCTCCCCCGCAAGGCCGGGCGTGTCGTAACATACGGATCGCGGCCACGCAAGCACGTCCGGCCCTACAATTTGGCAATTACCGCAAAATTTTCCTTTGGCGGTCGATGCATGAAATCCTGTTTGCGCCGGGATGCGGGCTTTACAGAAAGCTGTAAGGGTCAACATCGATATGCAGCCGCACGGCGTTCGGAACCTTGTGCCGGGCGAGCCAATGGCGGATCGTTTGCTGTATATCCTGCCGCCGGTCCGCCATCAGCAGCAAGCGGTAGCGGTGCCGTCCGCGCAACAGCGCCAACGGTGCGGGTGCCGGACCAAGCACGCTGATTCCGTCCCCATGCGGCGCGGTGCGGGCGAGTGTCGTGGCGAATTGCCGCAACTGCTCCAGATCGGGCCCCGACAGAATAAGCGCGACCAGCCGGCCGAAGGGCGGCAGCCGCCTTGCCCGCCTTGCCGCGGTTTCTGCGGTCAGAAATTGTTCCGAATCGCCAGATACCAATGCCTGCATCACCGGATGTTCAGGCATGTAGCTTTGCAGGATGACATGCCCCGCCTGGTTGCCGCGCCCGGCGCGGCCGGACACCTGATGCAATAGCTGGTAGGTGCGTTCCGCGGCGCGCAGATCGCCGCCCGCCAGGCCGAGATCCGCATCCACCACACCGACCAGCGTCAGACCGGGGAAATGATGCCCCTTGGCGATGATCTGGGTGCCGATAAGCAGCGGAATCTCGCCGCGCCCGAAGGCATCGATCGTATCGCGCACGCTGCTCAGGCCGCGTTCGCGCGGATTGTCGCCCGACAGGATGGCGGGGGTGATGTCGGGCAGTAACAGCGCCACCTCCTCGGCCAGCCTTTCGACGCCGGGGCCGCAGGGCACCAGCCGGTCTTCCTCGCCACAGGCGGGGCAGCTCTCGGGTTTTGCGGTTTCAAAGCCGCAATGATGGCACTGCACACGGCCCTGAAACCGGTGTTCGACAAGCCAGGCGCTGCATTGAGGGCAGGCGAGCCGGTGCCCGCAGGCGCGGCACAATGTCAGCGGCGCATAGCCACGCCGGTTCAGGAACAGCAGCACCTGTTCGCCGCGCGCAAGGCTATCGCGCATCGCGGTCACAAGCCGCGGTGACAGCCAGCGATCGGCAGGCAGTGCGGCTGCGCGCATATCGACCGCCTCGATTGTGGGCAGTTGTGCCCCGCCATGCCGCCGTGACAGGCTGATCGTGCGATAGCGGCCGCTTTCCACATTGACGCGGGTCTCAAGCGAGGGGGTCGCGCTCGCCAGCACGATTGGAAATTCGCCCAGGCTGGCGCGCACCACCGCCATGTCGCGGGCGTGATAGATCACCCCTTCCTCCTGTTTGAAGGCGGGGTCATGTTCCTCATCCACGACGATCAGCCCCAATTCGGCAAAGGGCAGGAACAGCGCCGAGCGCGCACCGACAAGCACCCGCACCTCGCCTTCGGCCACCGCGCGCCAGATATGCTGCCGCCGGGGCGGCGACAGCTCGGAATGCCAGGCTGCGGGCTGGCAACCGAATCGTGCTTCGAATCGGCTGAGAAACTGAACGGTCAGCGCAATCTCGGGCAGCAGGATCAGCGCCTGTTGTCCGCGCCGCAGGGTCTCTGCAATCGCATCGAAATAGACTTCTGTCTTGCCAGACCCTGTGACCCCTTCAAGCAGGGTGACTGAAAAAGCCGCCTCGGCAATGCTTGCGCGCAAACTGTCGGCCGCTGTTTGTTGATCGGGCGACAGGGTGACTGTTTCTGTATCAAGGGCGGGTTGCGGCACGGGTGCATGTCGCGGGCGCGTCACCCGCGTCAATGCGCCGCTATCCGCAAGTCCCCGGACCACGGCATTGCTGACTTGTGCCTTGCGGGCAATCTCCGCTGCTGTCAGGGGCGCTTCGGTGGCCTGCACGACATCAAGGACCCGTTGCCGCGCCGCTGTCATCCGCGCAGGCAGGTTATGGCTTGCGCGATAGGCGGTGACCGGGGTGGGCGGGGTGAGGGCTGCGGGCACCCGCATCGCCATGCGCAGCACCGCGCCTGGCGGCTGTATCGTATAGGCGGCCACCCAGTCGATGAAGGCGCGCAGATCCGCAGGCATGGGGGGCGCATCGCATTTGTCGCGGATTGCTTTCAGCCGGGCGGCGGGCAGCGCGTCGCCGCCGGGTCCCCAAACCACACCGATTCGCTCCCGCGTGCCAAGCGGCACCACCACATAATCGCCCGCCTGCAAAATCATCCCGTCCGGGACCAGATAATCATAGGTGCCCGCCAACGGCAGCGGCAGCAGGATGCTTGCACGCGTTGTAAGGCGGGTGTCGGCGGCGGTGGAATTGGGCGAATCCATGGGCTACACTCTCGCAGCCTTGGCCGGTGCGAACAAGCCGGGAACAAGTAAATCAAAGCGCTCTGTCACCTGATGATGCGGCGGGCGCAACAGGCGGAACAGCGTTCAGGAATAGAATTGAGATGAAATTTTTTGTCGATACGGCGGATCTTGACGAGATTCGCGATCTCGCGGCGACGGGTATGGTCGATGGCGTTACCACGAACCCCTCGCTCGTCGCCAAGGCGGGCCGCGATTTTTTCGAGGCGCTGCAGGAAATCTGCGATCTCGTCCCGGGACCGGTCAGTGCCGAGGTAACGGCCACCGACACGGATGGCATGTTGCGCGAGGCGGAGAAACTGCGTGCGGTCGCCGATAATATCGCGATCAAGGTGCCGACCACATGGGACGGGCTCAAGGCCTGCCGCCGGCTGGCTGACGAGGGGGTGATGGTCAATGTCACCCTTTGTTTTTCGGTCAATCAGGCAATTCTCGCGGCCAAGGCCGGCGCGGCCTTCGTCTCGCCTTTCGTCGGCCGGCTGGACGATATCGGCCAGATCGGCATGGATCTGATTGCTGATATCAAGCAGGTCTATGATCACTATCCGGCGTTCAAGACCGAAATTCTCGTCGCCTCGGTGCGGCATGTGACGCATCTGCTCGATGCGGCGCGGCTTGGCGCAGATATCTGCACCATTCCGCCGAATGTGCTGCGTCAGCTCATCCGTCACCCGCTGACCGATGCGGGACTTGCGGCGTTTCTGGCGGATTGGGAAAAGACCGGCCAGAAAATCGTGAAGGATTAAGGTGATGGCGCGGCCGGCGGAACCCGGATCGGTCAAAGAGCCGCCGGCCCTCGATCTGCCTTTGCCGCCCGTGGCCTTTGCGCCCGATGCGGCCGCCGCCTGGCAAGGCTGGTTCCGCGAATTGCGCGATGTGCGGCGTCTCAGCGATCATACCGTGCGCGCCTATGCCCGCGATGTCGGTGCCTTTGCTGCCTTTTTGGGGGAGCATCTGGGCGGCCCGGTCGGGCTGACCGCGCTGCAAACAGCGAAAATCGGTGATTTCAGGGCCTGGCTTGCGCAGCGGCGTACAACCGGCAGCCGGTCGAGCTCACTGGCGCGCGGGCTTGCCGCGTTGCGTGGTTTCTATCGTTACCTGCACAAGACGGGACAAGCTGAAAACATGGCGATTGCCATGTTGCACGGGCCCAAGCTGCCGCATGCGGTGCCCAAACCGCTTGCCCCCGATGCGGCGCTGGCCACTGTGGCGCAGGCGGGGACGCTCCCCGAACAGCCCTGGGTCGCGGCGCGCGATTGCGCGGTATTGACGCTGATCTATGGCTGCGGTCTGCGGATATCAGAGGCGCTCGGGCTCGATCGTTCGGTGCTGCCATTGCGTGACAGCCTCGACATTGTGGGCAAGGGCGGCAAGATGCGGCGGGTGCCGGTTCTGCCGGTGGTGCGCGAGGCGATCGCTGCTTATCTGGCGCTCTGTCCTTATGGGAGAGCGACATCCGATGGACCGCTATTTGTCGGGGTGCGGGGCAAGCGGCTCAATCCGCGGATGGTGCAGCTTGGCATGGCGCGGTTGCGTGGCGCACTTGGTTTGCCGGACAGTGCAACGCCGCATGCGCTGCGGCACAGCTTTGCGACACATCTGCTTGGGGCGGGTGGCGATCTGCGCACGATTCAGGAATTGCTTGGTCATGCCAGCCTGTCCACCACACAGCGCTATACCGAAGTCGATACCGCACGATTGCGGGCGGTTTATCGCGCCGCGCATCCGCGTGCGCAGGAATAACCGGCCGGCGAACGCTACAGCACGGTAGCCTGGACAACCGCCTTGAGCCGTTCGATCAGCGCATATTCATCCTGGGTGAAATCCGCATCGATCCACCAGGCTTCGACTTCCGCCAGCACCCGGCCGATTTCGGGGCCTTCGGGCACGCCGGCAAGCTTTACCTGCTCGCCGCTCAGCGGCAGTTTCGGCGGTTGCCAGGACTCGATCATCGGCAGCAGGGCGCGCCATTGCACCATATTGCCATCGCGTTTGGGATCTTCGGCCCAGCGCAGCATCGCCACATCGCGCATCACCGCAGGCCCCAGGCGATAGGCCGCCCGGCGGGTTTCGCGCACCGACATGTAGCAAAAGATCCGCTCATCCGCGCCCAGCATCGCGCTCAGCCGCGTCCGCTGCGCATTCGACAGGCGCAACCGCCTGGCCAGCGCGTCAGCCTGTTCCGCATCCTCGGGCAGCAAGGCACCGAGACGGAGCAACGGGTCGGGCGTGAAAAAATTATCCGCATCGATCGCGCATAACGTCTGCAGCCGGTCGATATTGCGCGCCTCGGGCAATACCGCATTCAATACGCCGGTTGCCGCCATCTGCCGCAGCGCCGGGATCGGGTCTTCGGCTGCCAGAAGCTTCAGCAACTCGGTTGCGATCCGTTCGGCGGAAAGCTGTGCGATACCATCGATATGACGCGCGCAGGCGGCCAATCCGTTCCGGTCCATCTCGCCCGCGCCGCAATGGGCGAAAAACCGGAAAAACCGCAGAATACGCAGATAATCTTCCCTGATCCGGGTATCGGGATCGCCGACGAAGCGGACCGTGCCGTTGACCGCGTCGGCGATGCCGGTGCCAAGCGGGTCGTAAAGCGTGCCATCACGTTCGGCATAAATCGCATTCATTGTCAGATCGCGCCGTTCCGCATCCGCCACCCAGTCGCGGGTATAGACAACATCGGCCCGCCGCCCGTCGGTCGCCACATCGCAGCGCAAGGTGGTCACCTCGACCGGGCGGTGATTGGCAACAGCGGTGATCGTGCCGTGATCGATACCGGTGGGCACGGCCTTGAGGCCGGCTTGCGTCAGCAGTTCAATGACTTCGTGGGGTTCCGCGGTGGTTGCGACATCGACATCGGGCTTGCCGTCATAATGATGCCGTCCGCGAATGACATCGCGGACACAGCCGCCGACAAAGCGCGCCTCGACACCGGGCCCGGCAAGCAGCGCATCCATCACCTGCCCCACCTCCGGTTCGCCAAGCCAGCCCGCAGCCGGCAGCTTTTCGGGCAGCATTGCGCCGGTGATATTTTCAGGGCCTGCCACGTTATTTCACCTCGCCAGGCACGATGCGGCCATTTTCCATATGCGCAGGCACATAGGCGCCTGCCGGATCCTCGCCGCTCAGATAGGCCATGACGAGCATACCCGCCGCCATCAGACCGAGCCCGCCCAGAACAAGCCACAGATAAGGGGCGTTTTTCCAATGTGCCCCGTCACGGTCTTGTTTGCGTTTGATGAGATACAGATAACCGCCGTAAAGAATCAGCGGCAGCAGAAACAGAAAGGCCTCGATCAGAAAAACCCGGGCCATCAGTCGGCCAATCTTTTTGACAGATTTACAAGCATGCCGGCGGTTGCTCCCCAAATATAGTAATCTTCATAGGGTACGGCGTAATATTCACGTTTCTTGCCGCGCCATTCCCCCTGATGCCGTTGATGATTGACAGGATCCATCAAAAAGGAAAACGGCACCTCGAAAATCTCCGCCACCTCGATTTCGCATCGCTGCGGCTCGAAATCAGGGGTGATAAATCCAACGATCGGAACGATCTGATAGCCCGTGCCGGTGCGATAAGGATCAAGCCTGCCGACGATTTCAACTGTTGCGGGATCAAGTCCCACCTCTTCTTCCGCCTCGCGCAGGGCGGCGGCGACCGGGCTCTTATCCGCTTCATCCATGCCGCCGCCGGGAAAGGCGATCTGGCCTGCATGCTTGTTCATATAGTCGGGCCGCCGGGTCAGCAGCACAGTCATTTCTTCGGGACGGGTGATAATCGGTACAAGCACTGCGGCAGGCCGGAAACTGCCGATATCGGCAAAGAAATTATCTTCCGGATTAAGCGCGAAATCGCCGTTCATTGCCCCGTCCTCGGGCCCGACCGGCAAGGTACCGCGCAGCTTCTCGCGTATCAGATCGCGCATCGGATCACATGTCTCCCCTGACATCAGCCGAATCGGAAAAAGCGAAAAACTGCCCGCCGCTCCAGGTGCCGAAGCGGGTCTTCCCGTCTTCCTCATGGTCGCTGCATAATGCCACAAGATCATAGAATACAGGCCGTGCGATCAAAGCTTCAAGGTTTCCCCTGACATGCACGTAAGGTGAGGGCTCCTGCGTCTCGGGGTCAATGGCGATGCGCAGGGGGTGCGCGGGGCCCGCATCGACCCAATCATCAAGATTGGTGCGAAAGCGCAATTGCTGTGCCGTTCCGTCGCCCTCCACCTGCATCTCGACAGCGACGAATGGGGCGTCATCGACAGTAATGCCGAGCTTTTCGACCGGCGTGACGAGATAGAATTTACCGTCCGGGTCACGGCGCAGCACCGTTGCGAAAAGCTGCACCATGCCGATACGGTTGATGGGGCTGCCCTGATAATGCCAACTGCCGTCGCGGGCGATTCGCATATCGATATCGCCGCGGAATTCAGGTTCCCATTTCTCGACCGGCGCGGGTGCGCGCTTGTCGCGGGCCCAGATCTGCCGCTCGATGGATTTGAGCCGGTTGTCAGGTGGGGTTGCCATGCGCTTTTCCGTTTGCTCCGTCGGTTAGTTGATGCGTTGCGGGGCAGCAGATGCGATAGTTTGGTCATGCAGCGTGCCGGTTGTTTTTTTGATCGCGCCTGCCACTGCCTAGGATATAGTACGCCAAATGCGACATGTCAGTGAATCCAACCCGCAGAATTCCATGCAACTGACCGCCCAGATCGATCAACTGGGGGAAAAGATCATCGCTGCGCGCAATGCGGTGGGGGAGGTGATCTTCGGCCAGCAGGCGGTGATCGACCAGACGTTTGTGACATTGCTGTCAGGCGGTCATGCGCTGCTTGTGGGTGTGCCCGGACTTGCCAAGACCCGGCTTGTGGAGACGCTTGGCGGGGTGATCGGCCTGCAGGATGCGCGGGTGCAGTTCACGCCTGATCTGATGCCCGCCGATATTCTGGGTTCCGAAGTGCTTGAAGAGAGCGAGGACGGCCGGCGCAGCTTCCGCTTCATCCACGGGCCTGTCTTCTGCCAGCTTCTGATGGCCGATGAGATCAACCGCGCCAGCCCGCGGACGCAATCGGCATTGTTACAGGCGATGCAGGAACATCAGGTGACCGTGGCCGGGCAGCATTACGATCTGCCGCAGCCTTTCCATGTGCTGGCGACGCAAAATCCACTGGAGCAGGAGGGCACCTATCCGCTGCCCGAGGCACAGCTTGATCGCTTTTTATTGCAGATCGACGTCGATTATCCTGATGCCGAGGCGGAACGCCGGATGCTGCTTGCTACCACCGGCATTCAGGAAGTTACCCCGAAGCAGATAATGAATGATGGCGATCTGCGTGCCGCACAGCATCTGGTGCGCCAGTTGCCGGTCGGCGAATCGGTGCTTGACGGAATTCTGGATCTGGTGCGCGCGGCGCGGCCCGAAGCGGCGGCGGCACCCGATATCAGGGCGCATGTCGCATGGGGGCCGGGGCCGCGCGCCTCGCAGGCGCTGGCATTGGCGGTGCGGGCGCGGGCGCTGCTCGAAGGCCGAGTCAGTCCCTCGCTTGACGATGTGGCGGCGCTGGCGGGGCCGGTTCTGCGCCACCGCATGGCATTGAATTTCACCGCCCGTGCGGATGGCATTACTGTCATGGATGTGATCGGCCGGCTGATCGAACGGTTAGGCTGAGGCGCGATGCCCGCATCTGCCCAGGCCGCGCGGATTGCCAGCCTGCGGGCACAGGCTGAGGCGTTATGCGCCGCTCTGCCGCCCTGGATGGTGAAGGCGGAACGGGTCGCCAATACAGGTGCACACGGCGCACATGGGCGTCGCCGGGTCGGGCTGGGGGAGGCATTCTGGCAATTTCGCCGTTATGGTCCGGGGGATGCGATCCGCGCGATCGACTGGCGGCAATCCGCCCGAAGCAGCCATTTATTCGTGCGCGAAACAGAATGGGAAGCAGCCGAAACCCTCTGGTGCTGGTGCGATATGGGGCCCGGCATGGCGTATCGGTCGCAATTCGCCGGCGCCAGCAAGGCGGATCGTGCCATGTTGCTGTGCCTCGCGGTTGCCGGCCTGCTGATGGGGGCGGGCGAACGGGTCGGTCTGCTGGGGGCTGAGGGGCCGCCGCGTACCGGCCAGCTTGGCTTCAGCCGCTTTGTCGAGGCGCTGGCGGAGAAAGCGCTGCCTGTCGATGCCGTCGCGTCGGAGGATATAAATCGTTCCTTGCCATCCAACCAATCCCTTGTACGGCACGCCAAGTTGCTCCTGTTCGGCGATTTTCTGTCACCGCTTGATGAGATTGCCGCCGTTATCCGCAATTATGCGGATCAGGGTGTGCAGGGCTATATGATGCAGATTCTCGATCCGACGGAGGAAGATTTCCCGTTTGCCGGACGGGTCATGTTTCATGACGGGTCGGGGGCCGAGGATATTGTTTTCGGGCGGGCGCAATCGGTACGCGCCGCCTATCGCGAAGAACTGAACCGTCACCGTGCGGGATTGCAGACGATCTGCCAGGATGCAGGCTGGCGGCTGACGGTTCACCGCACCGATCAGACCCCGCAACTCGCGCTGCTTGGGCTGTACCGCTGTCTGGCTGATGATATGAGGGTATCCGCCTGATGCTGCAGATCGGCCCGGTCATGTTCGCGGAACCGCTGATCCTGCTGGCGCTGCTGGGGCTGCCGGCGATCTGGTGGTTGCTGCGTGCGACGCCGCCCATGCCGCGGCGGATTTTCTTTCCCGCCGCGATCTTTCTGCGCGGATTGCGGAACAGCGAGGAATCGCCCGCGCGCACCCCCTGGTGGTTGCTTGTGCTGCGGCTTGCCTTGGCTGCCTGTGTGATCGTCGGGCTGGCGGGCCCGTCGCTCAATGCGGCGCAGGGGGATTTTCGCGGCGGCTTGCTGCTGATTGTCGTCGATAATGGATGGACTGCCGGTCCGGGCTGGCAGCAGCGGCGCCAGACGATGATGTCACTGATCGGCGCGGCAAAGCGGCAGAATGCGCGCGTTGTGATATTGCCGACGGCGCGGACGATGGCTGTCGAACCGCTGGCACCGATGCTGGCTTCTGATGCGCTCGGCGTGGCGCGGGCATTGGCGCCAAGGCCCTGGCCTGTCGATCGGGGCGCGGCTGCGGAACGGCTTGCGGGCCTGCGGCAGCGGTCAGCCGATGCGGGCCAGGCGCATATTGCCTGGCTGAGCGACGGGTTTATGTCGCCATCCGATACCGCCGGCACCGCGGCGCTGTCAGGCGCGCTGACGCGGTGGGGGCAGATCCATTTTTACACAGATGGCGCCGGGGAAAATCCGCCTGTTCTTGCAGCACCAAAGCCAACCCCGTCGGGGTTTGCGGTGACATTGCTGCGCGCTGTGCCAGGGCCGTCGGAACCGGTTTCGCTGCAGGTGCTCGGGGCGGATGGACGGATATTATCCACCGCGCCGGGTCAATTCGCCGCCGGTGAGACAGAATTGGACATTGCCCTGAGCATGCCAGATCGGAAGAGCACACGTCTGAGGCATGCTCAGGGCAATGT
>CALAQW010000086.1 GCA_937888955.1 uncultured Alphaproteobacteria bacterium
CGTGCACCCAGCAGGCGCTCGGCCGCGGACGCTGTCCTGCTGCTTGCTAATTGATGGTGACAGACCCCTTCTGCATTTCCAGGATCGCATCCTTCAGGCGCAGTTTTTCGCGCTTCAGCTCCGCCAGATGCAAATCGTCGGTGCCCGGTCTGCGGGCCTCCCGTTTTATGGCGTCGTCGAGCCGATCATGTTCCACGCGAAGTGCTTCAAGTTGCGCTTCAGGGTGCATCGTTACCTCCTTCAACGGTCATCGGGATGTCATATTAGAACATGCAATTCTTAATATGTCAGCCCATACATATTGACGCAGTCAGCGATTCATCACACATTCCTCACATGAATGAGAACTGGTTTAGAGAAAACCTCAAACGCGTCGGTGCAACCCAGGAAGATCTGGCAAAAGCCATCGGTCGCGACAGGGCCGTTGTCAGCCGTGTCATTCGCGGACGGCAGGCGCTCAACCTTGAATGGGCGGAACCTTTCGCGCGCGTCCTGCAGGTGCCCGTCAGCGCGGTGCTGCGACAGGCGGGCCTTGCGCTCGAGCCTGCCCCGACACGCCGGATCATCGTCGGCATCAGCGGCGCAACCGGTGTGGAATATGGCGTCAGACTATTGACTTTATTAAAACAATTGGAAATTGAAAGCCATCTGGTGATGAGCCGCGCGGCGGAAATCGCGATGACGCAGGAGACCGATTACAAACCGCGCGAGATCGCCACGCAGGCTGATAAATATTATCACATCAATGATGTCGCCGCCGCCATCGCCAGCGGATCATTCAAAACCATGGGCATGATCATTGCCCCCTGCTCGATCCGCAGCATGTCGGAAATCGCCAGCGGGGCGACCTCAAATCTGCTCACACGCGCGGCCGATGTGGTTCTCAAGGAACGGCGGCGGCTGGTGCTGATGGTGCGCGAATCGCCGCTGCATGGCGGGCATTTGCGCAATATGGCGCGGCTGTCGGATCTGGGCGCGATCATCGCACCGCCCATGCCCGCCTTCTATCCGCGCCCGAAATCACTTGAGGAGATGGTGGATCACGGGCTGGGGCGGGTGCTCGACCTGTTCGATCTTGAAACGGCCGGTCTGCAACGCTGGGGGGAGGATATCGGCCTGCGCTGAACCGGCCGCACTGACACGGCTTGCGTGCCGATCTCCGGTCAATCTTCCGCATTTCGGCCTTTGACATTTCGGCATGTCAGGCGATAGCGGTAGCGCGCGTCTATGCTATAGTGCAGACGGTTTATTCAAACAGTTGTCCCGACGGTCCCCCTATGCCAGATACCGAGAACCTGCGCGCCCAGTTGCATGAATTGCGGCAGGAGCATCGGGATCTTGATGCCGCGATTTCCGCCTTGCAGGAAAACCCGGCAGGCGACCGGTTGCAATTGCAGCGGCTGAAAAAGAAAAAGCTGCGGCTGCGCGACGAGATCGTACGCCTTGAAGATGTGATTTATCCCGATATCATTGCCTGATCAGGCGCGAGTTGACCCTCTCGCTAATTCTCTGGCAGGAAAAGATTTTTCGCGACACTGCTTGGCTTTTTTGCAATGCACCATACCTATCTGGAATAGGCGTTGCGTCATGATTTGGTCGTAACCTCCCCTTATCGTTCGACATGTCATAATCGCGGCAACATTACGGAACGCGCCGCAGACAGGAGTAGTCACTGTGGAAGTATTACCGGCACCGGCAGAACAGGAATCGCGGCTTTTTGGCCGCACCGGCAGCCGTATCGCGCGGGCGCTGCGCGATTTGCGCGGCGTGACACTGGGCCGTATGGGCGGTTCGCTGCGCCCCGACCTGCCCGAAGAAGACATTGCCCGCCTGCGGCAGCAGATCGACAGCTGTCTTGAAGCGCGCGGTGGCGAGGTCGCCGCGCGCAATCAGGCGACCGAGATCGGCCGCACCTATCTGAGCCTGAGCGACAAGGGCCGCAAACGCTTTCTCCTGCTGCTGGCTGATTCATATGGCGTTGACCATGCGGCGGTAAGGCAGGCCGCCAAACCGCTTTTCGATCAGAAATCCGAAGATGCGCTGGCAGCGGCCGAGCGGCGCTTGCGGCAATTGCTCGAATCACCGCGTATCCGGCTGTTGCGGCAGTTCAACGGGATCGCCCAGGGGGTGAAATTCCTGGTCGATCTGCGCGCCGACATCTTGCGCTTCAAGCGCGACGCGCCCCGGCTCGGACCGCTCGATCAGGAACTGCGTGAGTTGCTTACGTCCTGGTTCGATGCGGGCTTCCTCGAATTGCATGCGATTGACTGGGAAGCGCCCGCCGCCTTGCTTGAAAAACTCATCGCTTATGAGGCGGTGCATGAAATCAAATCCTGGAATGATCTCAAGAATCGCCTCGATTCGGATCGGCGCTGCTATGGCTTTTTTCATCCCGCCATGCCCAACGAACCGCTGATCTTCGTCGAAGTGGCGCTTGTCAGCGGCATCGCCGGCAATGTGCAGGAACTGCTTGACGAGGCAGCGCCCGCTGCCGTGCCGGAAGAAGCCGATACGGCGATCTTCTATTCAATTTCCAACGCGCAGAAGGGGCTTGCCGGGGTCGGCTTTGGCGAATTTCTGATCAAACGGGTCGTCAATGACCTGAAGGCCAAATTTCCACGCCTGAAAACCTTTGCCACCCTGTCACCCATGCCCGGTTTTGCGGCCTGGCTCGATGACGCGCTCAAGTCCGGCGACATTGCTGTCATGTTGCCGGCCGCCGACGCGCTGGCGCTCAAGGCAAAGAGCGGCGCGCAATCGTCTGAGGCTGCGCTGATCGGCCTGCTTGAAACGCCCGACTGGTGGCTGGATACAGAGATTTCCGGCCTGCTGCAGCCGGTACTGACCCGACTTGGCGCGCGCTATCTGCTCGAAGCGCGACGCGATAGCGGCACCGCACGCGATCCGGTGGCGCATTTCCACCTGACGAATGGCGCGCGGGTCGAACGGTTGAATTTCCTCGGCGACCGGTCGAAAAACGGTTTCCGCCAGTCGCACGGCATGATGGTCAACTATCTTTATAAGCTCGGTGATATTGAAAAAAATCACGAACGCTATACAGATGGGCATATCCCCGCTTCGGGCAGCGTCCGCGAACTGATCTGAACTTCGCCTGATCGCACGCCGCCGCCTGCGGGCAGCAATGCGAACAGGAAAGGGGCGGCGCCAAGTCATGCCGGAAGAGAAGAAAAAACGCGGCATGCCCGACGGCATGACCCGACTGCAACTCATGCAGGACAAGCGTTCCAATGTGCAGTCGATGACCGATCTGATGGATGTCGAACTGGACGCATTCGATCGGGGTTGGGCAAGGCTTTTATGCTATCCGGGCGAAAAACACCGCAATCCCTCCTTCAATGTGCATGGCGGCTATGGCGCGACCGTCCTTGACGGGGTGATGGGCTGGGCGCTGATCAGCACGCTTGCGGAGGAAGAGGTGTTCACCACTGTCGACCTCAATATCAAATATCTGCGTGCGATGAAGGCGGACGGCACCGTCTATGTCGCTCATGGCAAGGTCATCGATACCCAGGGGCGGACTGTCATCACCGATGGCACGATCGTCGATCCCGACGGCAGGATCTGCGTCTATGGGACAGCGACCTGCCGGATCGTGCGGCCGCGCAGCTGAGCTTTAACTGCCTGCACAAGCACGCACGCCCACAGAAAGCACAGAACGCGGTTAGTCGAGCGCGCCTGCCCGCGTCGCGATCTTGCCGGTCACAGGCCCGGGCAGGCCCGACCCCACCTTTCGCCCCTCAAGCGTGACAAGCGGACAGATACCGATCAGGGAATTGGTGAGGAATAGCTCATCCGCACAGGCAAGCTCGGTATCGCTCACCGCGGCTTCCACAATGTCGATACCAAGTGCGCGGGCCGCCGCCATCGCCACCGCGCGCTGAATACCGGGGAGCGCCCCTTCACTGACAGGCGGTGTCACAAGCCCGCCATCGCGTACCAGAAACAGATTGGCCGCACTCGCTTCCGCGATCCGGCCATGGCAATTGCGCATCAACGCCTCATCAACGCCGCGCTGCGCCGCCTCGCGCCGCGCCAGCACCGAATCGAGGTAATTGAGGCTTTTTACCCGCGCGCTGACCGTGCCCGATCCCCGCACGGTTTGCGCGATCATGGCACTGCAACTTGCCGCCGGGGCCCCGAGCGCGGCAGCGGTGATCAGGATCGTCGCCGCTGCCTCAACAGGCGGGACAAGCCCGCGCGGCCCGACCCCGCGGCTCACCGTCAGCCGCAAGGCCGCACGGCCTTCCTGCAAGCCATTTGCGGCAAGCACACGCTGCATCGCAGTCAAAAGTTCAAGATCGGTCTTATGCAGCGGCAGGCCGATGAGATCCGCCGATTCCTGCAACCGCGTCAAATGCCGCCGCACCCGGCGGATCGTGCCATTCTCCGACAGCAGGGTTTCAAATAATCCGTCGCCCAGCAGAAACCCCCGGTCGCGCGGATCGATCCGCAATGTATCGAGTTCCGCAAGTTCGCCATTAAGCCAGCCGATCATACCGCCCCCCTTGCCCTGTTCCACGCCGCCGCCAGTTCAAGAAAATTGCCAAGCAGCCGGTGTCCGTCTTCCGTCAACACCGATTCGGGGTGAAACTGCACCCCGAAAACCGGCAGATGCGGATGCGCGAAGGCCATCACCTCGCCATCCTCGGCCCTGGCGGTAACTTGCAGCGGCGAGCCGTCGCCGATTTCAACCGCAAGCGAATGATAGCGCCCGACGCGCAACGGGTCCGGCAATCCGGCAAACAGCCCCGTCCCCTCATGACGGATCAGGGACGCCTTGCCATGCCGGGGCGTCAATGCGCGCCGCAGCACGGCGCCGAAGCTTTCCGCAATCGCCTGATGGCCAAGACAGACACCCAGCATCGGTACCCGGTCCGACATCTGCCGCACAAGGGTGAGCGAAATGCCCGCCTCACGCGGGGTACAGGGCCCCGGTGATAAAATGATCGCCTCCGGATCAAGGGCGGCTATGTCGGGCAGGCTGATCGCGTCATTGCGGACCACTTCACGCGCAAAGCCAAGCTCCCCCACATAACGGGCAAGATTATGGACGAACGAATCGTAATTATCGATCAGCAGGATCATGATAGCGGCACCGGCGGCGCGACACCGAAAGCGGCAAAGATGGCCCGCGCTTTATCCAGTGTCTCGTTATATTCCGTCATCGGATCGGAATCGGCAACGATACCGCCGCCCGCATGAAAATGCGCCAGGCCGCCGGCAAATGTCACGGTACGGATCGCAATATTGAGATCCATGCCGCCATCTGATCCCAGATAGCCGATGGCCCCGCAATAGGGGCCGCGCGGATGCGGCTCGGTCTGGGCGATAATCTCCATCGCGCGGATTTTCGGCGCACCGGTGATCGACCCGCCGGGGAAGGCCGCGCGCAGCAGGTCGCTCGCCCCGAGCCCGGCACGTAGCCGGCCACGCACGACCGAGACGAGATGATGCACCATGGCATAGCTTTCAAGTCCGCAAAGGGTGGGCACGGTAACGCTGCCATCACGGCATACCCGGCTGAGATCATTGCGCAACAGATCGACGATCATCACATTTTCGGCACGATCCTTTTCGCTGCCAAGCAGTGCCTCGGCAATGGCGCGATCAGCGCCAGGATCTGTCGCCCAATCGGCGGCACGCGGGCGGGTGCCCTTGATCGGCCGCGCCTCCACCGCCTCACCTGAAAGTTTCACGAACCGCTCGGGGGAGGAAGAGGCGAGCACACCGTTTTCCAGCCGCAGATAGGCGGCAAAAGGCGCGGCATTCACCTGCCGCAACCGGCGATAGAACTGATAGGGCGCAAAATCGTCCGGCAGGTCCAGGGTGAAACGCTGCGCGATATTGGCCTGAAAGATATCGCCCGCCAGAATATAGTCGATGACGCGCGCAACCGCCGCGCAATAGGCATCACGGGTGAAATTGCTGCGCGGATTGCAGGCCATGGGCGCGGCGATGCGGTCTGGATCATCTTGCCCGCCGGGCTGCGCGCGTGCATCGCTCATTGCCTGCCGAAGCCGTGCGACGCGCGCGGGTGGACAATCGGCTTCAGCGATCAGCCACGCCTTCTGTGCGATGACATCAAAGGCAAGCACTGCCGGATAAATGCCCACCGCCATATCGGGCAGGCCCGCGCCACCGGGCCGGGGCGGGGGCAGCCTTTCGATCCAACCGCCAAGCTCATAGCCGAAAAACCCCGCAGCCCCACCCTGAAATGGCGGCAAACCGGGAAGCAGCGGTGCGGCACGCGCGGCAAGCATCTGCCGCAGCAGATCGAAAGGGTCGCCACGCTCAGGCTTGCCATCGCGCCGTAATTCATCGCCCGTGACAGTCAGCCGACTGACCGGGTCAACACAAATGAAGCTGTAGCGGCCAAGCGCGGTATCGGCCCGCGCGGAATCAAGAAACACCGCCCAGGGCTCATCGGCAAACGGTGCGAAAACCACCGCCGGGTCAGCATAATCAAGTGCTATAGCCTGACGCATAGAAGAACCAAACGCGCGCATCGGCAGGGCTAACCCGGACGCCCCCGCCCCGGCCCCGGCCCGGCAAATCCTCCGCGCAAGCCGCCGATTTGACCGAGCAGGCGTAGCGGATCAGGCAATCGCGCGGCAAGCCCCCGCGCCTGCGCCTTGAGCTTTTCCACACGCAGCACATCGACAAGCCGGCGGTCGATGAACGCGCCGATCGCCGCCGCATCGGCCGCATCATCGCCTGTCGGCTGCTGCGCCAGCCAATGGGTAAGGGTCGCCGCGACCACAGCAGCCAAGGTCAACCGCTTGGTATAGAAATTGAAATCGGTCGATGTGTCGCCGACCGCGCGCCAGATCGTATCCACCGTCCCGTAAAGCGCCCGCGCCGCGCCCGCAGCATTATGCGGCAGCGCCTGAAAGGCCATGGCGCGACGCACCGCCTCGCGATGCGGGGCAAGCAGCGCGATATATTCACGCAAGGCGATCCCGACCCGTTCGGATATCCCCATCCCGTCGCGCAGACAGGCGGCAAGACGGTCCGCAAGTGCCCCATCCATGCTTTGCCAGAAATAGCCAACGAGATCCGCGGCCCCGTTCGGGAAAACAAGCTCCGCATGCCCGGCATCGAACGCACAATCAGCAATCGCCTGCTCGAAGGCAATCGGCCAGCCATCAAAGGCGGCATGCGGCAAGGCAGCGGCAAGCAGCGCAGCCCGGTCGCGCGCCATGGCCCCGACCGGCGCTGCGCCTTGCTGCGGGCCGTCGCTCATTCGCTCCGCTCCCGTAGATGATCGTCCCGCGCCGCCGCCATCAGGCGCGGCAATTCGCTCTCAAAAACCAGATTGCCAAGATCGCGCATCCGCTGCGGGTAAAGCATCCCGTCCAGATGGTCGCATTCATGCTGCACGACACGGGCATGAAATCCGCGCGCCTCACGCGCAAACGGCACACCGTCCTGATCAAGCCCAGAGTAGCGCAAATGCGTATAGCGCGGCACCAGCCCGCGCAGCCCCGGCACCGACAGACAGCCTTCCCAGCCCTCTTCCATCTCATCACCGAGAATGTCGATTTCGGGGTTGATCAGCACCGTGAGCGGGGCGCGCGCCTCAGGTGCTGCACCAGGGTCGGCATCCGCCGGGGCATGGAAAATCACGATCCGCACCCCCTCATGCACCTGCGGCGCGGCAAGCCCCGCGCCATTCGCGTCCATCATGGTTTCCACCATGTCGGCGATCAGCCGCTGGATTTCCGGATCAGTGGGGTCGCTCACCGGGCGCGCGGCGCGGCGCAGCACGGGATGCCCCATCTTCGCGATCTTGCGTATCGTCATGACGTTAATATGGCGCGCGGCGCGCGATAAATAAAGCGCCGCCGTTCAGAATGCCTTGACGATATCTTCGACCATTTTCTTGGCATCCGCGAACAGCATCATCGTATTGTCGCGGAAGAACAGCTCATTCTCGACCCCGGCATAGCCCGAGCCCATGCCGCGTTTCACGAACAGCACGGTCTGCGCCTTTTCCACATCAAGGATCGGCATGCCGTAGATCGGGCTCGCCTTGTCGGTCTTGGCCGCAGGGTTGGTCACGTCATTCGCGCCGATGACGAAGGCGACATCGGCGGTGGGGAACTGGCTGTTGATATCCTCAAGCTCGAACACCTCGTCATAAGGAACATTGGCTTCGGCCAGCAGCACATTCATATGACCAGGCATGCGCCCTGCCACAGGATGGATGGCGTAAGAAATCTTGACGCCTTCCTCCTTGAGCAGGTCCACCATCTCACGCAGCGCATGTTGCGCCTGGGCAACCGCCATGCCGTAGCCCGGGACGATGATGACCGAACCCGCATTACGCATGATAAAGGCCGCATCCTCGGCGCTGCCCTGCTTGACCGGTCGGGTCTCGACCACGCCGCCGGCAGCCGCGGCATCGTCCGCGCCAAAGCCGCCCAGAATGACATTAAAGAAAGAGCGGTTCATGCCCTTGCACATGATATAGGACAGGATCGCACCGGACGACCCGACCAGCGCACCGGTAATGATCAGCGCGGTATTCTCAAGCGTGAATCCGATCCCCGCCGCTGCCCAGCCCGAATAGGAGTTGAGCATCGACACGACCACCGGCATATCCGCGCCGCCGATCGGAATGATCAGCGTCACCCCGATGATGAAGGCAAGCAGCGTCAGCCCCCAGAACATGGCATGCGATTCCGACTGGCAGAACAGCACGATAAGCACAAGCAGCAAAATGCCAAGCAAGGCATTGAGCGGATGCTGCCCCTTGAAGACAACCGGCGCCCCCGATACCAGCCCCTGCAATTTGGCGAAGGCGATCACCGATCCTGAAAAAGTGACCGCGCCGATCGCCGCCCCAAGCGACATTTCAATCAGGCTGGCGATCTTGATCGCGCCGGGCATGCCGATCCCGTAAGCCTGCGGCGTATAGAGGGCGGACCCCGCGACCAGCACCGCGGCCATGCCAACAAGGCTGTGAAAAGCAGCGACAAGCTGCGGCATCGCAGTCATTGCGATGCGGTTGGCGATTACCGCACCGATCCCGCCACCGATGACAACGCCACCGACGATCAGCCCCCAGGTCAGCGGATCTTTCACCCCCGACACAGCCAGGGTCGTCAGTACGGCAATTCCCATGCCGACCATGCCAAAGATATTGCCCCGGCGCGAGGTTTCAGGCGATGACAGCCCGCGCAACGCCAGAATGAACAGGATACCAGCGGCCAGATAGGCCAGGGCGGCAAGATTAGCGCTCACATGCATCCCTTACTTTTGTTTCTTTTTGTACATGGCAAGCATGCGCTGGGTAACCAGGAAGCCGCCAAAGATATTCACCGAGGCGAGGATCAGCGCAACAAAGCCAAGACCCTTGGCGATCATGCCGGCCTCCGACATGTCGGCAGCGGCTTCCGCCCCCACCGCCAGAAGCGCCCCCACCACGATCACCGAGGAAATCGCATTGGTCACCGCCATCAACGGCGTATGCAGGGCAGGGGTCACGCTCCACACCACATAATAGCCAACGAAAATCGCCAATGCGAAAATCGCCAAGCGAAAGATAAAGGGATCAATTTCCATATGCGTTATCCGCTCATTCCGCCGTTGCCATAAGGGCCGGGTGAACCACCGCCCCGTTGCGCGTCAATAACGTGCCAAGAATGATTTCATCTTCCCAGTCAATCTCCAGCGCACCGCTTTCGGCGATCAATGGCTTGAGGAAATTGAGCAAATTCTTCGCATAAAGCGCAGACGCATCCACCGGCAGGCGCCCGGGCATATTCCGATAGCCGATGATCCGCACACCATGCGCTTCCACGCATTCGCCGGGCTTGCTGAGCGGACAATTGCCCCCCTGCTCAACGGCGAGATCGACGATCACCGACCCGGGCTTCATCGATTTTACCATCTCTTCGGTAATCAGCACAGGGGCGGGCCGTCCGGGAATCAATGCGGTACAGATCGCGATATCCTGCTTCTTCAGGGTTTCGGCGATCAGCGCCGCCTGGGCGCGCTGATACTCTTCGCTCATCTCGCGCGCATAGCCGCCTGCGGTTTCCGCCGCGGCGGTTTCTTCCGATTCGACCATCACGAAATTCCCACCAAGGCTTTCCACCTGTTCCTTGGCGGCGGGCCGCACATCGGTCGCGCTGACAATAGCGCCAAGCCGGCGGGCCGTGGCAATCGCCTGCAAACCGGCGACACCGGCACCCATCACCAGGACCCGGCCCGGCGCGATGGTGCCCGCAGCGGTCATCATCATCGGCATGGCACGGCCAAACAGCTGGCACGCCTCGATCACCGCGCGATAACCCGCCAGATTGGCCTGCGAGGACAGCACATCCATCGATTGCGCGCGGGTAATACGCGGCATGAATTCCATGGCGAAAGCCGCCAGCCCCCGCTCGGCATAGTCCTGCAACACATCCTGATCGCGGAATGGCGCAAGCATGCCGATGAGATTGGCACCGCGCTTCATTGCCGCCACCGCATCCGCCGTTGGCCGTTGTACACAGAAGACGATATCCGCATCCGTCACCGCAGCGACGGCATCAGGCGCGATCGATGCGCCGGCTGCCTCGAAATCCGCATCGGCGATACTGGCCCCCGCCCCCGCGCCTGTTTCGACGACGACGTCAAGGCCAAGGCCGACAAGCTTCTTCACGGTCTCGGGACTTGCGGCGACACGGGTTTCATCGGTGTGCCGCTCGCACGGTATGGCAAGCTTCATATTCTGTGAGTTTCGGCAGTTAATCGGCAGGAAATACGCACCAGCTCGGCCGCGCGCGACAAGATCAGGTCAAAAAAATCGCCATCAGGGCAAGTACCAGAATAATTCCGGCCGAGGACCATTTCGTAATCGAGATGAAGATTTCCCACATTTCGCGATGTTCGCTGATATCCATCGAACCACGCTGATATTCGGTATCGGCCATGCCTCTATACTCCAATCGTCCCGCATCAATTTTCTGACTATATAAGCGATGCCCGAGGCCAGCGTAAACCGTGGATTTCCTGTTTACTGACAATAATGCGCAAACCGCGTCAATTCGCCTCGCCAAGATCGGCAGGGACAGGTTTTTCCGGCCGCGCGCCCGGACGGGCAAACTTGCCTGCCGCCTCGTTGACGACGGGGCTCAACGGCGCTGCCGCAAAGGATGCGGCGACCCGCGACGGCGCAATCTCGCCGTAATCGGTGCGACGCTGGCGCGGGGTGCGGCCAGCCGCGCGGATCAGCGCTTCCATTGCCTCGGGGGGCATTTCCTGACCATGGGTGGCACCCGCCGCGCGGGTGATCGTTTCGTTCATCAACGTGCCGCCCAGATCGTTCACCCCGGCATCAAGGCAGGCCAGCACACCTTCACGGCCCATCTTGACCCAGCTTGTCTGAATATTGGGGATATGCGGATGCAGCACGAGCCGCGCCACCGCATGCATCAGCACCGCCTCGCGGAATGTCGGGCCCTGCCGCGCCTGGCCCTTGAGATAAATCGGCGCCTCCATATGCACAAAGGGCAACGGCACGAATTCGGTAAAGCCACCGGTCTGTTTTTGCAGATCGCGAATCTTGCGCAGATGCCGCGCCCAATGTTCGGGGCCTTCCACATGCCCGTACATGATCGTCGCGGTCGTCTTGAAACCGACCTTGTGGGCGGCCGCCATCACCGCCAGCCATTCATCGCTTTTCAGCTTGTCGGGACAAAGCACCGCGCGCACCTCATCGTCGAGCGTTTCAGCGGCGGTCCCGGGCAAGGTGCCAAGCCCCGCCTCTTTCAGCGCCGACAGGAACGCCTCAAGCGACAGCTCAAGCGTCGCTGCCCCCTGCCAGATTTCAAGCGGGGAAAAGGCGTGAATATGCATGTCAGGCAGTGCCGCCTTTACCGCGCGACAGATATCGAGATAGGTCTGACCTGTGTAATCGGGGTGAATGCCCCCCTGCATGCAAACCTCGCTCGCGCCGCGCGCCCAGGCTTCCTCGGCCCGGCGAACAATCTCTCCAAGTCCCAGATCATAGGGCTTGCCGCGCAGATTCTCGCTCAGCTTGCCTTTGGAAAAGGCGCAGAACTGGCATTTGAAATAGCAGACATTGGTATAATTGATGTTGCGGTTGACCACATAGCTGACCGTGTCGCCGCACATCCGCGCGCGCAGCCGGTCCGCCGCCGCGCAGACGGCGGAAAATTCCGCGCCGCGCGCCTGAAACAGCCGGACAATTTCGGCTTCGCTCAGATCCGCCCCCTGCGCGGCGCGCGCAAGAACAGCATTCAGCGCATCGGATACGGGCGCCGCATCGCGCGCGCGCGATTGCGCAAGGATAGCGGCGGGCGGCGGCGTCTCCGCCCCCGGCGACCAGCTTTCGGCGCGCGCAAACCCTTCGCTATCCATCGCGCGCAGCAAGCCGGGCCGCATGGCAGGATCGATCCAGCGCGCGTGCGCACGGGCAAAAGCGGGATAAACCGTCAACCGCTCGACCAGCAGCTTGCCGGCCGCCGCGGTCTCGCGCGCCAGATCCTCAAGATGCGGCCAGGGCGCTTCGGGATTGACGAAATCGGGGGTGACCGGCGACACCCCGCCCCAGTCATTGATGCCCGCATCGATGATTTTGGGCAGAACACCGGGGCTGAGATTGGGGGGCGCCTGAATATTCATCGCCGCGCCGAACAGAATACGCGCTACCGCAATCGTCCACAGCAATTCCTCAAGATCGGGTTCGGGCGCATGCGCCATTTTCGTGCCCGGCTTGGCGCGGAAATTCTGTATGATGACTTCCTGCAAATGCCCATGCGCATCATGCAGATCACGCAAAGCAAGAAGCGATGCGACCCGTTCGGCGCGGGTTTCGCCGATCCCGATCAGAATGCCGCTGGTGAAGGGAACCGCCGCCTCCCCCGCGCGCGCGATCGCGGCAAGCCGCACCGCCGGGGCCTTGTCGGGGGAACCATAATGCGGCATGCCCTTGTCGCAGAGCCGCGGCGCCGCACTTTCAAGCATGATGCCCATCGAGGCCGCAACCGGGCGCAGCGCCACAAGATCCGCTGCCGACATCAAGCCCGGATTGAGATGCGGCAACAGCGTCGTCTCATCGGCGACAAGCTTTGCCATCGCCTGCAAGTAACCAAGCGTGCTGTCAAATCCGAGCGTGGCAAGCGCCTCGCGCGCCGCACGATACCGCAGCTCGGGCTTGTCACCGAGGGTGAACAGCGCCTCGCGACAGCCTGCCCGCTCTCCCTGGCGCGCGATGGCAAGCACCTGTTCGGGCGTCAGAAAGGCAGGCGCGCCCCTGCGCGGCGGTTCGGCGAAAGTACAGTAGTGACAGACATCGCGGCAAAGATGTGTAAGCGGGATAAACACCTTGCGCGAATAGCTGACAAGATTGCGGTGCCCGCGATCACGTAGCTGAGCCGCCACCGCCATCAGCCGGGGCAAATCAGTGGCATCGGCAAGGCTGAGCGCAGCGCCCGCTTCCGGACGCGCGCCATTCAGCGCCGCTGCCAGAATATCGTCGATCATCGCCTCGGCGCGCATCAGCTGACCCCCGCCTTTTCCTGGGTGCAGGCTGCCTGCATCGCCGCCAGCGGTTGCCCGGACAGCCATTTGCGGGTGCAGGTCGTCGCCGGATGCGCGGTCAGCGCCAGAAGATCGCCGACTTCATCGATATCAAAACCAAGCCCCTCAGCGCGCAGCAGCGTCGGTACGACGCCCGCCTGTTCGGCCGCCGCGCAATGGGCGCGCACGCTGTCGGGACCATAGTGGAAATCAACCAGATCGGGGGGTGAACAGATCATCGCATTGGTGCCACGCCCTTGCGCGTCGGGCGCGATGGTGAGGGCGGGGGTGAGGGCGGGGGTAAGCCTGTGGGCTGCGATCAGCCGGCTGATTTCCTGTTCGGTCACAAGCGGCAGATCCCCATGCAAAACAAGGATTTGCGCAACGCCTTCAGCTTGCAGCAGCGCGGCGGCGCGTTGCACGGCGGGATTAAGCCCATGATTTTCAGCTTCCGCCAGGATGCGCGCGCCGTAACGGCGACCCAGCGCGTGCGCGCGCGGATCGGGGGAAACCAGCAAGATACCGTCAAGCGCCGCCACCCCGGACAGCGCCGCCAGCACATCTTCGAGCATCGCAAGACCGAGCGCTGCGCGCTGCTCCGTGCTCAACAGCGCGGACAGGCGTTGCTTCGCCTCAGCTAATCGCTTGACGGGCACGATCGCCCACATGATCTCTTCCCTGTCGAACCGGTTCGTTGTCGTTATCGCGCGACGATAGGACAGCCCTGTCGCAATGTGTAGCTTTACGTCGCTTTTTGTTGCATCTGTTGCACAAACTGTAGCACAGCGCGGGCAAGCGCCAGCTTTTCTTCATAGCCGGTCATCAGCGTATCGCTCACAAGGCATTGAAGCTCCCTGTCCCTGATCTGACGGGCGAGCGGCTGATCGGTTGCATCCAGAACGAATCCGTCAAGCAAACCGGCATAATGATCGGCAATGGCGAGCGCGTCACCGGGCACGCCAAGCTCGCGCATCATCTTGGCCGTCGGCCCCTTGATCGCCTGCCCGCCGACGATCGGGGAAACAGCGATCACAGGCGCAGGCGCTGCCGCAATCGCCTCCCGCATCCCGGGCACCGCGAGGATCGGGTCGATACTGACAAACGGGTTGGACGGGCAGATGATGATCGCATCAAGCGCGGGATCACCGAGCGCGGCAAGCGCCCCGGGCGCGGGCTGCGCCGTTTCCGCCCCTGCAAACCGGAAGCCCGTTACCGCCGGCGCGCATTTATCGCGCACGAAATAATGCTGGAAGGCAAGCGCCCCATCGGGGGTGTCGACAATCGTGCGCACCGGGGCATCGCTCATCGGTACGAGCGCGGGAGCAACCCCGAGGCGCGCGCCAAGATCGCGCGTCACGGCAGACAGGCTTTCCCCCGCCGCAAGCCGGCGGCTGCGTTCGATATGGGTCGCCAGATCAAGATCGCCAAGCTGGAACCAGTCCTCCCCGCCAAGCGCCCTGAGCGCCGACATGAAACGCCAGCTTTCCCCCGCACGGCCCCAGCCCGTATCCGGATTGGCAAGCCCCGCAAGGCTGTACATCACCGTGTCGAGATCGGGCGAGATATGCAAACCCAGATGGACGAAATCGTCCCCGGTATTGGTGATGATCGTCAGATTTTCGGGCACAAGCAACGCATCGAGCCCGACCGCAAGCTTCGCCCCGCCGACCCCGCCGCACAAGGCAACGCAGCGCATGCCGGCAAATTGCGCCTCTTTGCCGTCGCGCGGGTCTTTATCGGCTGGCCGGTTCGTCATCGCGCGCTCACCGGAACATATCGATCCGCTTGTCGCGGACGAGTGCAGCGGCATCGCGGGCGGGACCGGGGCGCGGTGGCACGAAACCGCGCATCAGCACGGCGGGCACACCTTCGGCCCCTTCCCCCATCAACAGCCCCGCGGCCGAGGCGATCGCATCGGCGGTGCCCACCTCGGACACTTCGAGCACCCGCCCGAACAGATCCCGCTCCCCGCGCAAGTCAATAAGCGAGGCGAGCCCGGCAACCCCGATCGCGATCCCCACCGTGCCGTTACGCCAGGCGCGGCCCACACTGTCGCAGATCACAACGGCGATTTCCGCACCGAAACGCGCAGCGATTTCGCGGCGCATCCGTTCGGCCGACGCGTCGGGATCTTCGGGCAACAGCAGCACCTGCTCGGTGCCTTCGGGATGCGGGATATTGGAATGATCGATACCGGCATTCGCCATCACCACGCCGATCCGGTGCGCGACGATCAGCACCCCGGGCCGGTGGCGCACAACCTCGGTCGATTCGGACAGAATAAGCTCGACAAGCCGGGGATCCTTGTCCACCTCCGTCGCCAACGCCACCGCCCGCGGCGACGGCACGACCGCGGCGAGATCGGCATAGCGGCCCTCCGCCTTGGAAACGATCTTCTGCGCCAGGACCAGCACATCGCCGGGCGCAAAGCTGAGCCCGGCGGCATCCATGCCTGCGCCCAGAATAGCGGCAAGATCATCGCCCGGCGCAATCAGCGGTATCCCGGGCAGGCCGGTCAGGGAAAGAGCAGCGGTCATTGTGTTCTGCGGCGGTTCAACCGGTTTTGCCTGACGGATTGCCCGGCGTTCCGGTGATGCGAATCCCCGCCCCGTCGATCTGATAACGCTTGTTGATGCCAATCAGGATCGAGGTCAGCGCCTCCGCGGCGACACTGTTGGCAAGCGGCCCCGCATGCCAGCCGCGCATGCCAGCCGCTTCGACCAATGCGATCACCTGTTCGCGCGCGGCCAGCTTGTCGCCGCTGACAAGCACATCGCAATCCACCGGATGATCCTCGCGCAGATGGCTTGCCCCGACATTCTGGAAGGCGGAAACGACCGAAACCCCGTCCCCCAGGATCGCCTGCGCGGCAAGCCCGGCTGAGCCTTCGGGCGGCAATTGCACCCGCGCCACCTTGGGCGGCATGAGCGGGACCGTCACATCGACGAGAATTTTGTCGCGCAGCGCCGCGCGCACCGCTTCGAGGGTGGCTTTCTGATTGGCGAACGGCACCGTCAGCACCGCAATCTCGCAGGCTGTCGCAGCGGCGACATTATCCATGCCACGCACCGGCGGCGCCCCCTCGGCAACCGTCAGCGCGGCAGCGGCGGCTTCCGCCTTGTCCGCGGTACGCGACCCGATGATCACCGGATAACCTGCCCGCGCCCAGCGATAGGCCAGACCGCCCCCCAGATCCCCGGTGCCGCCAAGGATTGCGATAACAGGTCGATTGTCGGACATAACAGATACTCGCGCTTCTGGGGTGTCGCGGCGCCGCGCGGGCGGACCGCCTTGCTTTTTGCGCGATTATTGTTGAATGCGCGCCCGGGTGCAATTGTTTCGCACAGGCTTGCGCGGATCTGTCCCGAAAACGGCCTGATAACGGCAGACCCGCCCGTCCTGAGGCTGTCAGTAAACCGAGCTGCGCCGGACCGCGGCCGGTTCCCCGCATTGCCAGTCATCGGGATTGATCGTCTCTTTCTGGCGGGTGCGCAGATTGTACAGATGCCATTCCGATCCGGTCAGCGTGTTGTCGCTGTCCGCCGCATCATAGGTCAGCCGTCCGTCACCGGCGCGCGCGCTGCAATCAACAAGCATCTGCGCCCCGTGATAATTTGCACTGCCGCACCCCGCAAGCACCCCAAGCCCCGCCACGGCCAAGACGATTTGCGACCACCATCTTGTTGATCCCATTCCCGCGCCCTCCATTTCTTTGCTTGATTTCCGGCGGCAGTGTGCCGGTCTTTCGGACACAGGTGAGATCACTTCTATGTGAGGTCATTTCATGTGAAGATGCGCCTGGCGCGCGGTTTCTATCCGATTTTCCGCCCATTCGGCATCAATCTCAATTGACAATTTGTCATGCTATCGAAAAGCTGTGGGCGGATTATTCGAATCGCCCATATCCATACCCTCTGTTGGGGGAGGGGGAAGAAAAAGTGACCGGCAAACCGTTCCGAAAGCAAAAAGCCCATGTCTGACGCGCCCCTGAAAAAATCGAGCCTTCTTGCCTATGTCCTCCCCGGCGCACCGATCGCCGCGCTGGGGCTGCCGATTGTCGTCTATCTGCCGCCCTTCTACGCCCAGGATATGGGGCTGGGGCTCGGGCTTGTGGGGACGATCTTCATGATCGCGCGCTTCTGGGACGTGATCACCGACCCGCTGATGGGGGTGCTGTCGGACCGGTTTCCCTCGCGCTGGGGACGGCGGCGGCACTGGATCGTGCTGGCGGTGCCGATCCTGATCGCCTGCGTCTATATGGTGTTCATGCCGCCCGAAACTTTTCTCGGCAGTCCGATTTCAGGCGGCTATCTGCTGTTCTGGATGCTGCTGCTTTACATCGGCTATACGCTGATCACCATTTCGCATCTGTCCTGGGGGGCGGAGCTGCATCCCGATTACCACGAACGCTCCCGCATTCAGGGCTGGCGCGAAGTGGCGGTGGTGGCGGGCATGGTCGCGGCCCTCGCCCTGCCCGCGCTGATCGACCGGGTGGCCGCTGATGGCGAAGCGGGTATGAGCCGGGTTGCGGCAATGGGTTGGTTTATCATCCTGGCAATGCCGCCAGCCGTGCTGATCGCGGTGAGCTGCGTGTCCGAAAGGCCGCAGCCCAAACGCCCGGCAACAAAGATCCCCCTGGGCCAGACTTTACGAATCATCGTCACGAACAAACCGCTGCAAAAGCTTGTTTCCGCCGATCTACTGGCCGGGCTTGCGACAGGGGCGACCGGATCGCTGTTCATTTTCTTTGTCAGCCATGTGATCGGTCTTGGCCATCTGGCCAGCGCATTGCTGCTGCTGTACTTCATCACCGGCTGCGTGGCCGCACCGATCTGGATCAAGATCAGTTACCGGGTCGGCAAACATCGCGCGCTCGCCATCGCCACCATGTGCCGCATGGTTTTTGCGATCATGATTCTGTTCGCACCGACCGGCAATATGCTTGCCGCCGCGATCCTGTTCGCCCTGTTCGGGTCGACCTATGCGGCGGCCCCTTTCCTGCTGCGCTCGATCATCGCCGATGTCGCCGATCATGACGAGGCGCAATCGGGTGTGCAGCGGACCGGGCTTTACTATTCGCTGCTGACCCTGACCAACAAGATCGGCCATGCGCTGGCGGTGGGGATCACCTATCCGCTGATCGAATGGATCGGCTTTGAAGCCACGGGCATGAACAGCAAGGAGACGTTAAACGCCTTCACCGCGATCTTTATCGGCTTTCCCATCATCTGCGAAATCGTGCTGATCGCCGCGATCTGGAATTTCCCCATTGACGCGGCCTCTCAAGCACAGACGCGCATGATCCTTGAACAAAGGCGGCAGGCGGCGCTAAGTGAAGGGACTGCGGATTAGCCGCCCCTTTTCATTCTGCGCCGGCCCCCCATATGCGATCGGTGATGCGAACCGGAACCAAAATTTGCGGAGCGGTGGCGGTGATATTTATCGCCGCGATGGTCGTTACGCTGCTTGCTGACTGGCAGGCAGGGCCGCAGGGTGCGGCCTACCACGCCACGACAGCAGGTGAATTATGGCACAAGGCCCATGCCCCAAGCCTTAATCTCACGCAAGCGATCACCGAACGGTATATAAGCCCGGCCCTCTGGTCGGCTGTGATGCTACCCATATTGCTGGCGCCCATCTGGGTGGTGGCGCTGGGCAAGGCGGGCTTTTTCGCCCTGCTTGCCGTGATCCTGCATCTGTCTGGCCGACGGCGCGACCCAACGCAGGCCAAAACAGACTAAAGCGGCACTTCCTCGGGATTATCGCAAAGCGCGGCAAGCCCCTCCCGATAGGTGGGATAATCAAGTCTAACGCCGAGATCCGCCTTGATGCGGTCATTCCGGACCCTGCGGCAATCATTGTAGAAACTTTTGGCCATGGGGCTCAGATCCGCCGCCTCAAACGGGATAAGCGGCGGCACCGGCACCCCCGCCAGCTCACAGGCAAGGGCGACAATCTGGTGATTGGGGGCCGGTTCATCGTCGCAAACATTATAGACCGCACCCGGATCGGGCCGGGCGATGGAGGCGGCGAGCGTTTGCGCGATATCGTCCACATGAATGCGGCAGAATACCTGCCCTGCCTTGTCGATCCGGCGCGCCTGCCCTGCTTTTGCGGTCAAAAGGGCGTTGCGACCGGGGCCATAGATCCCCGCCAGCCGGAACATATGCACCGGCAAGCCGTGATCGCGGTACAGATCGCACCAGTCCCGTTCTGCCGCCGCGCGGCGCGCACTGCGCCCGGGGGCCGGATCGGGGGGCGTCGTCTCATCGACCCAACCGCCCTGCCGGTCACCATAGACGCCGGTCGTCGACAGATAGCCGATCCATTGGAATTGCGCCCGCCGGGCAATCAGCGTGTCGCGCAACGCGCCAAGCACCGGGTCGCCCGCCTCCCCCGGCGGGACGGAAATCAGAAGATGCGTCACCCCCTGCCATGCGGCATCGGGCAAACTTCCCCCGTCATTGAACTGAAAGCTTGCGATGCCGCGCGCGCTGAGTTCGCGGGCCCGCGCCGGATCGCGGCAGGTTGCCGAAATCCGCCAGCCGCGCGCGCGCAAAAGACGCACGGTCGCGCGTGCCGAAAACCCAAGACCAAAGCACAGCAGATGACCGGGCGGGGTGGAAAGAGGGGTTGCGGAATCACTCATTTGCGCAGACCTTACCGCGCATGAAGTTCCGCCGACAAGTCGGGCGCGCACGCCCTGTTGCAACCGTCATGATGCTGATTGCCGGCATGGCGCAGACCGCGCCGCTTGCAGCCGCGCAGGTCGGGGAGGAAGCCGCCTATCAGCGCTGCCTGTCGGAAATCACGCTCAACCCGAATCAGGCATTTGACGAGGCGCTGATCTGGCGCGATCAGGGCGGCGGTATTCCGGCGCGCCATTGCGCGGCGCTGGCGCTGATCGCGCTCGAGGAATATGCGGCTGCCGCCGAACGGCTTGAGGAACTGGCCGATCAAAGCGCGACGCGCGCGGCCGCGCAGGCCATGCGGCCCGACATGCTGGGCCAGGCGGGCAATGCATGGCTGCTCGCCGACCGGCCGGACCGGGCCTATTCCGCCCTGAGCGGGGCGCTCGCCCTGCTGCCTGAGACAGCGCCGGCGCGCGCCGATCTGTTGATCGATCGGGCCCGCGCGCTGGCCGCACAGGAACAATGGGCTGCCGCCGAAGCCGATCTGAGCGCAAGCCTGAGCCTCGCGCCGGAGCGGGTGGCGGGCTATATCTTCCGCGCCACCGCGCGGCGTTTCCTTGAACAATTCGATGCCGCGCTGGAGGATATCGACACCGCCCTGGCGCTTGACCCCGAACGCGCCGAAGCGCTGCTTGAACGCGGTATCCTGCACCGGCTGGCCGGCCGCGACGATGCGGCACGCCGGGACTGGCTCAAGCTGCTGACGATGACCGAGGAAGGACCCGCCGCAACGGCCGCGCAGCGCAATCTCGAAATGATGGATGTCGACCTGTCGAAGGATGGGCATGGGGATGGCGCGGCGGCGGCAGGCCACGCCAGATAATACAGCACACAGTAAATGAAACGGCCCGCGCGGCAGGTTTCGCCGGGCGGGCCGTCATCAATGAATTTGCCGCTGCCAACTTACAGCGGCGAACGTACTGCGGCGAACGGGATCAGACCTGCCGTTCGACCATCATCTTCTTGATTTCGGCGATGGCGCGCGCGGGGTTGAGCCCCTTGGGACAGGTCTGCGCGCAGTTCATGATGGTGATGCAGCGATACAGGCGGAACGGATCCTCCAGATCGTCGAGCCGTTCACCGGTCGCCTCATCGCGGCTGTCGATCAGCCAGCGATAGGCCTGCAGCAGCGCCGCCGGGCCAAGGTAGCGATCGCCATTCCACCAATAGCTCGGGCAGCTGGTCGAGCAGCAGGCGCACAGGATGCATTCGTAAAGCCCGTCAAGCTTCTGCCGATCCTCATAGCTTTGCAGCCATTCCTTCTGCGGCTCCGGGCTGACCGTCTGCAGATAGGGTTTGATCGAGGCATATTGCGCATAGAAGGTGCTGAGGTCGGGCACCAGATCCTTGACCACATCGGTATGCGGCAGGGGATAGACCTTCACATCGCCGTCGATCTCATCCATGCCCTTGGTGCAGGCAAGGGTGTTCATGCCGTCGATATTCATCGCGCAGGAGCCGCACACCCCCTCGCGGCAGGAGCGCCGGAAGGTCAGGGTGGGATCCATCTCGTTCTTGATCTTGATCAGCGCGTCAAGCACCATCGGCCCGCAACTGTCCATATCCACCTCATAGGTGTCGACACGCGGGTTATCGCCGTCATCCGGGCTCCAGCGATAAACCTGGAACTTGCGGATATTACCGGCTCCTTCGGGCGCCTTGTGGGTCTTGCCCTTCTGGATCTTGGAATTTTTCGGCAGAGCGAACTCAACCATGGACCGATCCCCCTCTTTGGCTTGCGCCTTAAGCTATTGACCGGCGAACGTGTGGATCAGTACACGCGCGCCTTGGGTTTGATATATTCGATGTCGTTTGACAGGGTGTAGCTGTGCACCGGACGATAGTCCATCCGCACCGTCCCGTCCTCGTCGAGCCAGGCGAGCGTATGCTTCATCCAGTTCTCGTCGTCACGGTCGGGATAATCTTCGCGCGCATGGGCGCCGCGGCTTTCCTTGCGGTTTTCCGCGCTGTACATGGCCACCATCGCCTGCCGGATCAGATTGTCGAATTCGAGCGTCTCGATCAGATCGGAATTCCAGATCAGCGACCGGTCGAAGGTCTTCAGATCGTTGCGCGCGTCATAGACTTCCTTGATCAGCTTGACGCCTTCCTCAAGCACCTCGCCGGTGCGGAACACGGCGCAGTTATTCTGCATGATGCGCTGCATCTTGAGCCGCAGTTCCGCGGTCGAGGTGCTGCCATTGGCATGCCGCGCCGCATCAAGCCGCGACAGCGCCATCTCCCCGGCATCGGCCGGCAGATCGCGCTGCTTTTCCTCCGGATCGACGATCTGCGCCGCGCGCAGACCGGCCGCGCGGCCGAACACGACCAGATCGATCAGCGAGTTCGAACCAAGCCGGTTCGCCCCGTGCACCGACACGCAGGCCGCCTCGCCCACCGCCATCAGACCGGGCACCACCTGATCGGGATTGCCGTCTTTCAGGGTCACCACCTCGCCATGGAAGTTGGTCTGGATGCCGCCCATATTGTAATGCACCGTCGGCAGGACCGGAATCGGCTCCTTGGTCACATCAACGCCGGCGAAAATCCGCGCCGATTCGGAAATGCCGGGCAGACGTTCCGCCAGGATCGCGGGATCGAGATGATCAAGATGCAGATAGATATGATCCTTGTTCGGGCCGACGCCGCGGCCTTCGCGGATCTCGATCGTCATTGAACGGCTGACCACATCGCGGCTCGCCAGATCCTTGGCGCTCGGCGCATAGCGTTCCATGAAACGCTCGCCCTCGGAATTGGTGACATAGCCACCCTCGCCGCGCGCGCCTTCGGTGATCAGACAGCCGGCGCCGTAAATGCCGGTCGGATGGAACTGGATGAATTCCATATCCTGCAGCGGCAGTCCCGCCCGCAGCACCATGCCATTGCCGTCGCCGGTGCAGGTATGCGCAGAGGTGCAGGAGAAATAAGTGCGCCCGTAACCGCCGGTCGCGAGAATCGTCAGCTTGGCGCGGATCCGGTGAATGGTGCCGTCATCCATGTTGATCGCCACGACACCGCGGCAGGCCCCCTCTTCATCCATGATCAGGTCGATGACGAAATATTCGATCATGAATTCCGCATTGTGACGCACGCTTTGCCCGTAAAGGGTGTGCAGCATCGCATGGCCGGTCCGGTCCGCCGCCGCGCAGGTGCGCAGCGCGGCCGGGCCTTCACCATATTCGGTCGTCATGCCGCCAAAGGCACGCTGATAGATCTTGCCTTCCTCGGTGCGCGAGAAGGGCACCCCGAAATGTTCCAGCTCGTAAACCGCGGTCGGCGCCTCGCGGCACAGATATTCGATGGCATCCTGATCACCGAGCCAGTCCGACCCCTTGACGGTATCGAACATATGCCAGCGCCAGTCATCTTCCATCATATTGCCGAGCGAGGCGGAAATGCCGCCCTGCGCCGCGACCGTGTGGCTGCGGGTCGGGAACACCTTGGTGATATTGACGGTGCGAAGCCCCGCCTGCGCGCAGCCGAGCGTCGCACGGAGGCCCGAGCCACCGGCGCCGACGACGACCACGTCATAGCTATGATCAGTAATGGGATAGGCAGTCATGAGCGTTGCGCGTCCTTCATCCTTGAAAACGGAGCCTAAAGCGGGCCTAAAGCGGTGTCGTGATATCGATCGAAACAGCCGGCCCGAAGCCGAGTCTCAACACCGAATAGACGCAGGCCAGCCCGAGCAGCAGCGTACCGAGATTGATGAGCACAATGAGCCCGATCTTCGCCAGTTCGCCATGCACATAATCCTCGACCACATGGGTCAGACCGAGTTTGAGATGGTAAAAGCCGATCACGAGGAAGGCGAGCAGCAAAACCGCAACAAGCGGTGAGCCGACAAAACTCGCCGCCTCGGCATAGCTCTTGCCGGTCAGCGCGATCATCGCCGCGACAAAGAACAGTGTCAGCGGCACAAGCGCCAGCGCGGTCAGCCGCTGATGCCAGAAAGTCTGCGTCCCGGTACGTGCCGCGCCACGGCCGCGCACCCGGCCCATTGGAGTTTTGAACGCCATCAGCCATTCCCTCCCATCGCATAGGCAAGCACCCAGGCAATAATCGTCAGCAGCACCGAGCCGCCGATCACCGCCATCGCGCTTTTATCCGCGGTCGCCGGTTCGAAACCGCGACCGGTATCCCAGACAAGATGCCGGATGCCATTGCACATATGATACATCAGCGCCCAGGTGAAACCGAACATCAGCAGCCGGCCGAACCAGCTGCCGAGAAATCCCTGTATGCCGTCATAGGCTTGCGGACCGCCGGCCAGCGCCAGCAGCCAGCAGGTCAAAAGCAAGGTGCCGATGCCAAGCCCCACGCCGGTAATCCGGTGGGTGATCGACGCCGCCATGGTGATCTTCCAGCGATAGATCTGCAGGTGCGGCGCCATGGGCCGCGCGCGACGCGGCGCGCCGTCTTGTGTTTCCGCCATTGCTGGCCCCCTCCGATGTATCGTGTTTCCGGTTTCCCGGAATTGCCGCACCATTGTAATCGGTTTTTCGTGCGAACACAGTACGATATGCCATATTTTCGGCGCGATAGTAAGCACCGGTTACGCGAAGTCAATCTTCCTTGCCGCTTTGCCGCGCAGAATTTTCCCAACCCGCGATATGTTGCCGCGCATGAAATCGCGGCCGCGGCGCTCAGCTACCCTGACGGCGCGGCATCAGCACCCAGTAATCAAGATCAAGGATCACACCGGCCGCATGCCCGTCTTCGGTCTTGCCCGGGAAATCGGCCGCCGGCCGATCCTTGGTGGCAAAGCCGCGCACCCGCAAGGCGCCAAGATCGCTGCGGCCGGGCAATTCCGCCTTGTCGAGGATCTCCGACCAGGCAAACACCGTATCCCCGGCATAGCAGGGGGCGACATGCTGTCCGGCATTGATCGCGGCGATCTTGAAGGCATTGCCAAGCCCGTTATAGCTCAGCGCCCGCGCCAGGCTGATCACATGCCCGCCATAGATCAGCCGCCGGCCCGCCTTGTCGTCATTCTGCATGAACTGGTTGAAATGCACCTTGGCGGTGTTCTGGTAAAGCCGGGTCGCCATCATATGCTCGGCTTCCTCGATCGTCATGCCGTCCACATGATCGATCTTTTCACCCACCGCGTAATCGTCCCACAGATGCGGGCTGCCGGCCAGATCGGTGTCATAGCCCGAAAGCTGCAACCCCTCTGGCACCACAAGCTGATCGGGGGCCACCGCCTCGGGCAGGTCGGGAATTTGCGTCTCAGGCGCAGGCGCCGCCGCATCGCGTTTGCGCACCATCACCCAGCGCACATAGTCGATCACCACTTCATGGCGTTGATTGACCGCGGTCGAGCGCACATAGACGATGCCCGACTTGCCATTGGACAATTGCCGCAGCCCGATCACCTCGGAACTCGTGGTAATCGTGTCGCCGGGATAGACCGGGGTCACAAAACGACAATCCGCATAGCCCAGATTGGCAACCGCATTCAGTGAGATATCGGGCACCGTCTTGCCGAACGCGATATGAAAGGCAAGCAGATCGTCGCTGGGCGCGCGCGGCAGGCCCAGGGCGCGGGCGAATTCATCGGACGAGGTCAGCGGAAAACGCGGCCCGAACAGCGCCATATAAACCGCCGCATCCCCCTCGCTCACGGTGCGCGGGGTGGCATGGCGCAGAAACTGGCCAACCGAAAAGTCCTCGAAATAATTGCCCGGATTGGTCTTCTGCACAGCCATGCCTGCCTCTGTCTCCCGCTGTTGGAATCGCGTCACCCGCCTGCCGCGGCGGGCCGTTGGCCGCCTTATAGCAACCCCGCCGCGCCATCGCCACGGGAATTGGGCAAAAGATGGCGAGAAGCCGCACCGCCCCCGCGCGGGCGTCTTGTCGCTTGCGCGGGGGCGCGGTCTGTGCTGGGCTTTTGCAAACAAGCGCGCCGGAGCAGATAAAATCCGGCGGACCGGAACAGTCAGGGGAGTAGCGGCAATGGCAGCAATCAACAAAGAAGGCATTCTGGCGGGCAAGGTGGCGGTGGTGACCGGTGCCTCGCGCGGTATCGGCGAGGCGGTGGCGATCCGCTATGCGATGGAGGGGGCGAAGGTCGTTATCTCGGCCCGCACGGTGGAAGAAGGCGATCACGCGCTGCCCGGCAGCATCAATGCGGTGACCCGGAAGATCAACGATGCGGGCGGGCAGGCGCTTGCGGTGCAATGCGATCTGGCCAAGCCGGACGACCGTGAGCGGCTGATCAAGACCACCGAGGAATGTTTCGGGCCGGTCGACATCCTGTGCAACAATGCGGCGATCACCTATTTCATGCCGGTCGCGAAATTCACCGAAAACCGCTTCAAACTGATGATCGAGGTGCAGGTCTACGCGCCCTTCCATCTGTCGCAGATGGTAATCCCCGGCATGCGCGAAAAAGGCGCGGGCTGGATTATCAATGTCTCCTCACATGCCGCGCTGCACCCCAAACTTGACCAGGCAGCAATCGGGGCGGGAGGCACGGTTTACGGCATGTGCAAGGCGGCGCTCGAACGCTTCACAACGGGGCTTGCATCAGAACTTTATCGCGACAATATCGCGGTGAATGTGATCGCACCGGGGCTTGTGGCGACGCCGGGCGTCGTGCATCACAAGCTGATCAACGAATCAAACAAGGATATGGCAACCCCTGTCGAACATATGGCGGAGGCGTGCCTGCGCCTGTCGCATGCGCCGGCGCAGGAGCTGTCGGGCCGGATCACCTATGCCAATGATATGATGAAGGAATTCGATCTGACCGCCGCAGATCTGCTCGCCTGAGCCGGGCGTGGCTTGTACCCGGCCCTCAGCGGCAGCTGGTCAGCGCAACTGGGCAATTTTTGGGGAGGGGGGGCGAGGAACCGCCGCCCCACCCTCGGGGGCCACTCTCAGGCCCCATCAGGACCCCATCAAGACCATTGCCGGACGGGGCCTGTATCGATATGCAGAAATCCCGATTTCGGGTAATAGCCGACGCCGCCGCCGCGCAAACCAAGGGCCGCGCGGCGCATATCGGGCAACCGCATACCCGGCAGCCTGATGTCGATCGCGCGGCCTTGCATGTGATAGCTGCGCTTGGCGACGCCGCCGCTGTTCTGCCGCAGCATGGCATTGGTTTTCGGCGATCGGTATCCCGAGATCACATGGAAAGGCGCGGTGGATTCCATCCGGCTGCGCAGCCGGTGCAGCAAATCAAGCAGTTTGGGATCGACCGGCCAGGCTTCATCGGTACGGTGATCGCGCAGCACATGGCTGATTTCGGCAAGTCCGTCGGGCAACAACGCCCCCTTTGACCAGAAATCGGCGGCCACTTTCTCCCCGGTATGCAAATTCAGAAAACTGAGGCTGCGACTGCCAGTTGACACTTTCGGCGCCGCGAAGGCTGTCGCGGGCTGCACTGCCAGCCCGGCCGCTGCGCCACCGGCAAGACCAAGAAAACCGCGCCGGCTGACACACACTGAAATGCCGTCCCCGTCCGGGGCAGAATTCCACTGTTTTTCCATACCGTCATCCTGCATGCACCGAATATCCTTCTTCTGACATCATGCCTCAAAAAACAGAATATCACCCTCAGGGCGACAGATATCGCAACTGTCGCCCGGCTGCGTTACAGATTGCCTGACAAATCCGGGCCGGGCAACGCCAATGCCTGGTTGAGCAGCATATCGCGACCGTAAATATCGTCGCGGAACTGGAACCGGCCCGCGCTGTCGATCCAGGCGGTCAGATAGAGAATATGGACCGGCAATGGTTCCAAAAGTTTTACCGTGCGGGTTTCACCGCTCACCATCGCCGCGCGCAGCTTGTCGAGCGGCCAGCGCGGATCACCATGAAGTGCGAACAGGGCAAGCTGTTCGGCTTCCTGTACCCGCACGCAGCCAGAGCTGAAATCGCGTTTGTTGCGGGAGAACAGACCCCGGTCGGGCGTATCGTGCAGATAGATGCCGAAATCATTGGTCAGGGTGAAACGCACCCCGCCCAGCGCATTATCGGGCCCCGGCGCCTGCCGCAGCCAGTAGCGCAGATTGCGGGTCGAGACATTGCGCCAGTCGACGGAAGCCGGATCGACCTCGCGCGCCGCATCCCCCCATCCCTCGAAGACGCGGAATCGCTTGCGAATCAGATAATCGGGATCCTCGCGCAGTTTCGGCAGCAGATCCTTGCGCAGGATCGTCACCGGCGGGGTCCAGCTCGGCGACAGGACCAACCCGACGATCCGGTCGCTGAACACCGGGGTGCGCCGGTAATCGCGCCCGACAATGACCGGGCTGTGAAGCGTGTCGCCATCGGGTGAAACGGCGACCAGATTGAAATCGGCGATATTGACCCGCACATGCCGCGGCCCGAGCTGCGGCGCAAGCCAGCGCCAGCGTTCCATGTTCAGGGCCAGCTGCCGCGCCCGCTCGGACGGCGGTACATTGAGTGCGCGCCGGGTCTGCGCGCCGACGATACCATCCGCCGCGAGCCCGTGCCGGCGCTGGAACCCGGTCACTGCCTCAGCCAGTGCAGAATCGAAAAATTGCGGGTCGGCCGACGCTTGCGCGGCAACCGCTTCGGCGGTTGCGACAGGCACCGCCAGATCGCCCCACTGCGTGAGCTGTGCGCGCAGAATCGCAATCCGGGGATCACGATCCCCGGCCCTGAGCGCCGGACCGTCAGCCAATTGCGGCCAGTCTCCGTCAGCGGGCATCTGCCGCAACCGCGCAAGCCCGTCGCGACTGCGGCGATAGGGTGCATGCGCCGGCGGCAGACTGTCGAGCCAGCCCCTGAAATCAGGCGCGGCAAGCCCTGTCGCAAGCAACATTGCCGGATCGGGCCGGCGCGGATGGATAAACAGGTCGGGATCGAACTTTTCAGGCGCGCCGCGCCCGGAACTGACATCCACGACATAGCGCATAAGCGCTGCGGTCAATCGCATATCGGCAATCGCGCCAAGCTTGTCGCCATGCGGCGCGGTCATATCGGGTGCGAGCATATAATCGCGGGCGCTGAGCCCCTCGCGATCCGCAGCGGCAAGATATTGCAAGGCCTGGGTCGCCTTGTCCGACCAGTGCGGACTGTTCAGCCAGACCGGCTGATAGGCGCGATCCGCATAAAATTGCCGCATTGCACGCGCCAACTCGACCGGCAATGCAAGCGCGCCCGGATCAGGGCTGGCAAGCTCCGCCCTGAGGCGGGCAGCGGCAAGGTCTTCCCCTGCTTGTGCGGGCGCGGCAACCGCCAGCAAAACAAGCGGCAGCGCAAGCAGGGCGAAAAGCCGCGCCTGCCACGTCATCAACCGGTTATATTGCCGTGTCATGTTATTTTTCCGCATTACAACCGCATATAGGTAAGATTGTCATCATTAGCGACAAAAAAGCAGCAAAAGGACAGTAGCGTATGTCAGTCCGCAATCTCGACTATCTGTTCGCACCGCGCTCGGTCGCACTGATCGGGGCCAGCAACCGGACCGGTTCGGTCGGTCAGGTGCTCGCACAGAACCTGCTGGGCCAGCGCGGTGGCGGCAACGGCGCCTTCGCGGGGCCGATCATGCCGGTGAACCCGAAGGGGGAGGCAATCGCCTCGGTCGCCGCCTATCGCGACGTCGCGGCGCTGCCCACCACCCCCGATCTTGCGGTGATCTGCACGCCGCCCGACACGGTGCCGGGCCTGATCGCCGAACTGGGTGCGCGCGGCACCCGCGCCGCCATCGTGATCAGCGCGGGCTTCGGCGAGATGGGGGCGGAGGGTCAAAAACTGCAACAGCAGCTGCTTGATGCCGCAAAACCCCATTTGCTGCGCGTGATGGGCCCCAATTGCGTCGGGCTTCTGGTGCCTGGCTGCCATCTCAATGCAAGCTTTGCCCATGTCGGGGCACAGCCGGGGCATCTTGCCTTCGTCACCCAGTCGGGCGCGGTGCTGACCTCGGTGCTCGACTGGGCGGAGGGGCGCGGCATCGGCTTTTCGCATATGGTCTCGCTTGGCGGCATGGCGGATGTGGATTTCGGTGACATGCTCGATTATCTCGCCGCCGACCGGCAGGTAAGCGCCATCCTGCTCTATGTCGAATCGATCACCCATGCGCGGAAATTCATGTCAGCCGCCCGCGCCGCCGCGCGGCTCAAGCCCGTCATCGTGATCAAGGCCGGGCGTCACGCCGCCGCCGCCAAGGCCGCCGCCTCCCATACCGGGGCGCTGGCGGGGAGCGACGCGGTCTATGACGCGGCCTTCCGGCGCGCCGGCATGCTGCGGGTGACCGAGCTTGAGGAACTGTTCGATGCGGTCGAGACCCTGGCCGCCAGAGTGCAGCCGGTCGGCGAAAGGCTGGCGATCCTGACCAATGGCGGCGGGATGGGGGTGCTTGCGACCGACCGGCTGATGGATGAAAGCGGCCAGCTTGCCGAACTGTCCGACGATACGCTCACCGCGCTCAATGACTGCCTGCCGCGCACCTGGTCGCATGGCAATCCGGTCGACATAATCGGCGATGCGCCGGGTGCACGCTATGGCGCGGCGACCGAGGCGCTGCTGCGCGATCGCGGTGTCGATGCCCTGGTCGTGCTGAACTGCCCGACCGCCATCGCCGATAGCGTCGAGGCGGCGGAAGCCGTCACCGGCCATCTGCGCGACAGCCACAAACCGGTGCTGACAAGCTGGCTTGGCGGCGCACGGGCGGAACCGTCGCGCAAGCTGTTCCGGGCGCACGGGATTCCCACATACGAAACGCCTGGCCAGGCGATCAACGCCTTCAGCCACATGGTGCGTTACCAGCGCAATCAGGATCTGCTGATGCAGACCCCGTCAACCGGCAGCGATGGCGGCAATGGCGACCGGGAAGCGGTTGCGGCGCTGATCGACCGGGCGCGGACGGAAGGGCGCGAATGGCTGAACGAGGCGGAAGCGAAACAGGCGCTCGCCGCCTACGCCATCCCGATCGTGGAAACCCGCACGGCGCCGGACCCGGAAAATGCGGGCGCCATCGCCGCGGCATTCGATGCGCCGGTCGCGCTCAAGATCGTCTCACGCGATATTACCCATAAATCGGATGCGGGCGGCGTCATGCTGAACCTTGAGGGGGCGGACGCGGTGCGCGCCAGTGCGGAGGCGATGCTGACCCGGCTGCGCAAATCGCATCCCGATGCAGCGCTCGAAGGATTCGCGGTGCAGCCGATGATCAGCCAGAAGGGAGCGAGCGAGCTTATTGTGGGGATGAGCGATGATGCGACCTTCGGCCCGGTCATCCTGTTCGGGGAAGGGGGCACGGCGGTCGAAATCGTCGCCGACAAGGCAATCGGCCTGCCGCCGCTCAATGATGTGCTGGCGCGCGACCTGATCGGACGGACAAAGGTCATGCGCAAACTGCGCGGTTATCGCGACGTTCCCGCCGCCGATATCGACGGTGTGATCGGTGTCCTGATCGCTATCTCGCAGCTTGTGGCGGATATGCCCGCGATCGCCGAACTCGATATCAATCCGCTGATCGCCTCCGACAAGGGTGTGATGGCGCTCGATGCGCGTATCCGCATCCACGGGGCGGCGGAAACCCGTGACGACCGGCTCGCCATCTCCCCCTATCCGGCAGGGCTGAGCGGACAGATCAGCGCCAGAAACGGCGCCGATTACAGCCTGCGCCCGATCCGGCCCGAGGATGAACCCGACCTGATCGCCATGGTCGAACAGCTTGACCCCGAAGATGCGCGGCTGCGTTTCATGTCCTCGATGCGGCGGATGAGCCACCGGCTGGCGGCGCGGCTGACCCAGATCGATTACGACCGGGAGATGGCGTTCATCGCGCTTGACGATGCGGGTATTGCCGGGGTCGTCCGGCTGACCGCCGACCCCGATAACGAGCGGGCGGAATATGCGGTTCTCGTGCGCAGCCCGCTAAAGGGCACAGGGCTTGGCTTCGCCCTGATGCAGCACATCATCGATCACGCCCGCGCGCGCGGTATCAAAACCCTGTTCGGGCATGTGCTGAAGGAAAATCACGCCATGCTGTCGCTTGCGGCCGAGCTCGGTTTTATGACCGAGCCGGTCGAAGGCGAATCCGATCAGCTGCGCGTGGTCCTTGATTTACGCAACCCGTAGGCGATCACGGCAGCAACCGCGAGGGCGGCGATGCCCGCGCCCAGATGAAACGGGCTGCTGAAGAAATGCCCGATCGCGGCGGTGAATTCGGCAATCTCCCCATGGCCGCCGGGATGGGCATGGGCGGCCGTCACCCCGAACAGCACCGGCAAGGCGGCGGCAAGTTGCGTCAAACGCGATTTCATTTTCTGCTCCCTCTTTCAACTCTCATCGTAGCTACTAATCGGTTCGCGCGGGGGCGTCCAGTGGGCGCGCGGATTTTTCCAGACCCCCGGCGCGGGTGATAAACGCCACAATATCGGCAAGCCCTTCTCCGGCGCGCATATTAGCGAACAGAAACGGCCGGTCGCCACGCATCTTGCGCGCATCGCGATCCATCACGCCAAGATCCGCGCCGACAAGCGGCGCCAGATCGATCTTGTTGATGACCAGCAGATCCGAGCGGGTAATGCCCGGGCCCCCCTTGCGCGGGATCTTGTCGCCCGCCGACACATCGATCACATAAATCGTGATATCGGCCAGTTCGGGAGAGAAGGTCGCCGCCAGATTATCGCCGCCGCTTTCAATCAGGATGAGATCGAGGCCGGGAAAGCGCGCAGAAAGCTGATCGACCGCCGCCAGATTGATCGACGCATCCTCCCTGATCGCGGTATGCGGACAGCCGCCCGTCTCGACCCCCAGGATACGCTCAGGCGGCAAGGCGCCCGACCGGGTCAGAAACTCCGCATCTTCGCGGGTATAAATATCATTGGTGATCGCGGCGAGCGCATAATCCGCGCGCATCGCCTTGCACAGCGCATCCATCAGCGCCGTCTTGCCCGAGCCGACAGGCCCGCCAATGCCGACCCGCAAGGGCCCGTTCACCGTTTCAGTCATGAGCGAAACAACCTCGTATATTGCGTTTCATGGGCTGCGGAACAGAATTCCGCGATCGCCGCCGCGCCGCCAAGATCCGCAAGCGTTGCGCTTGAGGCCACACAAGCGGTTTCGGCAACCGGCCGGGCAAGTGCCGCCAGCGCGATCTGCCCGTCAGTCTGGCCAAGCGGCACAAGCCTGACCGCCGCCGAAATCAGATTGGCGACAAACCCGTGCAGGAACGCGGACAGGGCGGCATTCAACGGCACCGCATGACAGGCTGCGGTCACCGCAACCACCACCGGATAAGCAGGGCTGACCGCGCGTTCCACGATCCGGGCCGCAAGCGCCTCAAGTGCGGGATGCGGCCAGGCGGCACGCACCGCGCGCAGGAAAGCTTCCCCCTGCGCAGCACTCTCAAGCGCAAGTTCAGATGTCGGACGCAAGGCCGCCGCCCAGTCAAGCACCTCATCAAGTGCTGCCGCCTCGTCATCCGCGGCCGCCGACCAGGCCAGCTTGAACAGGATTGCATCATTACGGCCCGAACCGAATTCCAGAAGATCGCACAGCCAGCCGACCAGCGCTGCGCGATCGCGTAGCAAGCCTGCCTCCACCGCATATTCGATACCGTGCGAATAGGTGAAGGCGCCGACCGGAAAGGACGGTGAAAGCCAGCTCATCAAGCGGTAAAATGCGGCATCGGATGCAGCGGTCATGGTTCCGCCTCGCGCCCGGTCTGACGGTGATGATCCTGCCCATCGTCATGACGATGTGCATGGCTATGGTGATGGCTATGGCTGTGGTGATGGCCGCCGGCATCGCCCTCATAGGCGCCGCCTTCCGCGGCAAAGATATCGCGCCGCCGTGTCGTCACCCCGCCCAGATCGCCGACCATCGCCGCGATCACATGGTCGTAAAGAATACGCAAGCCGCCATCGGGCAGGATCTGGACAGGCAGATGCCGATTGCCCAGATGCCAGGCGATCCGCATCGCGCCCACCCCGTCCGCCGCACGGATATCAAGCACATCCTCACAGGCCGCGCGGACCAGCACCCATCCGCCGTCCGATAATTGTAGCCCGTCCCCGTCCAGAAGCCGGGTCGCGCGCGGCAGATCGAGCATGATCTCCCCGCCCGCGCCATCAAGCGTGAGCCGCACACGCCGCCTGTGCCGGTCGGCAAAAGCAAGCGTCACGGTGCCACGCGCCGCCGATGCGGGCCATTCCCCGGCACGGAAACATTGCGTGGCGCGCGCAACCGTCATTGTTTGCCCCGGGCTCAAAACAGGAAGTAACGCTGCGCAAGCGGCAATTCTTCCGCCGGTTCGCAGGTCAGCACCTCGCCATCGGCGCGCACTTCATAGGTTTCGGGATCGACCTCCATTTTCGGGGTCGCATTGTTCAGGATCATCTCCGCCTTGGAGATGCGCCGGATATCGCGCACCGGCAAGACAAGACTGCTCAGCCCAAGCCGGTCCGCAACCCCGGCTGCAATCGCCGCCTCGGACACAAAGCTCATCCGGCTCGCGGGCAGCGCGCCGCCAAACGTGCCGAACATCGGCCGGTAATGCACAGGCTGCGGCGTCGGGATCGAGGCATTGGGATCCCCCATCACTGCCGCGGCGATCGTGCCCGCCTTGAGCACAAGATCGGGCTTCACCCCGAAGAAAGCAGGCTTCCACAAAACCAGATCGGCATATTTCCCAACCTCGACCGATCCGACATATTCGGCAATCCCGTGCACAAGCGCGGGGTTGATCGTATATTTCGCAATATATCTCCGTACACGGAAATTATCATTATCGCCGGTTTCCTCGGCCAGGCGGCCGCGCTGCCGGCGCATCTTGTCCGCGGTCTGCCAGGTGCGGATGATCACCTCGCCCACCCGGCCCATCGCCTGACTGTCAGAGGCAATGATGCTGAACGCACCGAGATCATGCAGCACATCTTCGGCCGCGATCGTTTCGCGCCGGATACGGCTTTCGGCAAAGGCCACATCCTCGGGAATATTCGGGTCGAGGTGATGGCATACCATCAGCATGTCGAGATGTTCATCAATCGTATTGACAGTGAACGGACGGGTCGGATTGGTGGAGGAGGGCAGCACATTCGCTTCGCCACATACCTTGATGATGTCGGGGGCATGGCCGCCGCCTGCTCCTTCGGTATGGAAGGCGTGAATATTGCGCCCCTTGAAGGCGGCGATGGTATTTTCCACGAAACCGGATTCGTTCAGCGTATCGGTGTGGATCGTGACGGCGGTGTCGGTTTCTTCGGCAACCGTCAGACAATTATCGATGGCCGCAGGTGTCGTGCCCCAATCCTCATGCAGCTTGAGACCGCACGCACCGGCGGCAATCTGTTCATGCAGGGGAACGGGCGATGTCGCATTGCCCTTGCCGAAAAAACCCAGATTCATCGGCAGCGCATCGGCGGCCTGCAGCATCCGGCCGATATGGAATGCGCCCGGTGTGCAGGTCGTCGCATTGGTCCCTTCCGCCGGGCCGGTGCCGCCGCCCATCATGGTCGTCACACCGCTGTACAGTGCGTCATCGATCTGCTGCGGGCAGATGAAATGGATATGCACATCGATCCCGCCTGCGGTCAGAATACGCCCCTCGCCGGCGATCGCCTCGGTCGTCGGGCCGATGACGATATCGATGCCGGGCTGCACATCGGGATTGCCGGCCTTGCCGATGCCGACAATGCGACCGTCGCGAATGCCGACATCCGCCTTGATGATCCCCCAGTGATCAACGATCAGCGCATTGGTGATGACGGTATCGACCGCACCGTCCGCGCGGCTTGCCTGGGACTGACCCATGCCATCGCGGATCACCTTGCCGCCGCCGAACTTGACCTCCTCGCCATAGATGGTGCGGTCTTCCTCCACCTCGATAAACAGCTCGGTATCGGCAAGCCGCACCTTGTCGCCCACTGTCGGGCCATACATGGCGGCATAGGCATCGCGGCTGATTTTATTGGCCATGATCTATCCTCCGAGCGGGCCGTTGACCGCGCCGTTAAATCCGAACACCCGGCGCGCGCCGGCATAGGCGACAAGCCGCACCTCGCGCGTCTGGCCCGGCTCGAACCGCACCGCGGTGCCCGCCGGAATATCGAGGCGAAACCCCCGCGCCGCTTCGCGGTCGAATGACAGCGCGCTGTTGGTTTCATGGAAATGATAATGCGAACCGACCTGCACAGGCCGGTCGCCGCTATTGGCCACAGACAGGGTGCGCGTCTCGCGCCCTTCATTCAGCGTGATCTCGCCCTCGGCGCAGATAATTTCTCCGGGCTTCATTGCGCGCTCCCCCTAACGGATCGGTTCGTGAACGGTGACAAGCTTGGTGCCATCGGGAAATGTCGCCTCGACCTGAATTTCATGCAGCATCTCGGCAATCCCGTCCATCACCTGCTCGCGGCGCAGGACACTCGCCCCGTCACGCATCAGATCGGCGACCGAACGGCCATCGCGCGCGCCCTCGACAACATAATCGGTGATCAGGGCCACCGCTTCGGGATAGTTCAGCCGCACGCCGCGTTCAAGCCGCCGGCGCGCCACCATCGCCGCCATCGCGACAAGCAGCTTGTCTTTTTCCCTCGGTGACAGGTTCATCGCTTCCCCTCCCCGGACCTGACGGTCCGTCGTTCAGATATACCAAAGCCGCGGCAATGTTGCGGGCAATCGCGCAAGCCGGGCGCGCATCGCACCCCAGAACGCGCCATAGGCGACCCGCAAATGCTCAGGCGCATTGCCAAGCCAGCGCAGCACCAGCACGTCATTGACAACACTCGCCGCAACACGCAGATCAGCATCAGACACAGGCAACAGATCGCGCGCCACAGACAGCATATCGGCGGCATCAGGCCCCGCATAGATCAGCGTCGCCATCGCGCGCGCCCCGGCAAGGCCCGCGGGCGCATGCAGCACGCGCGTCAGATCCCCCTCCATGCGCAGAATATCAGCCCAGACAAGCCGGCCTTCGCGATAAAGTTCCCACCGGTCCGCTATCGCACCGCTTGTCAGATCCTCGCCATGGGCGGCGCGACCGAAGATCAGGATCTCACCGGCAAGCAGCTGCGCATCGGCGGCAAGGTTCACCCGGTTGCAGCGGCGGAAACGCGCGCCCTCGAACAGAATGGTTTCCTGCGGCAGCCATTCAAGCCAGGCCCCCGCACCGGCCTCGAGCGTTACCGTGATCTCGCACGCCGCAGCGGGGGAGCGGTAGATCTTTTCCGCCGCCGAGCCAAGCGCCATGCCCCGCGCGCCCGCACCCACCGAAAAGGCAATATCGAGACGGTCCCCCGCCACCATGCCGCCCGAACTGTTGACCAGCGCGGCAAGCGGAATGTCGCCACGGGCGGGCCTGGGAAACAGCACCCGCAACGGATCGTGATGCGCAAGATGTGTCAGCCGGTCGGCACCGGCGCGGCGCGCAAAGCGCACCGCCGCATGGCCATGCACCTGCTGCCGCCAGGGCTGCGCCGCGGCCTCTCCCCCCATTCGGGGCGGCGGTTCAACCGAAGACCCATGCGGTGCGGCCGGTCCGGGCGCCGGGGTCTCAAACGGTGAGGTAACGGCGGACATCTTCCTCATCCATTTCGCGCGCCGGCCCCGCAAGCACGACCTCGCCGCGTTCCATCACCGCGAATTCATCAGCCAGATCGCGGGCGAACTCGAAATACTGCTCGACAAGCAGGATCGCCATACCGCCCCGGTCGCGCAGGATACCGATGATATTTTCGATATCCTTGATGATGGAAGGCTGGATCCCTTCTGTCGGTTCATCGAGGATCAGCAGGCGCGGCCGGGTGACAAGCGCACGGGCGATGGCAAGCTGCTGCTGCTGACCGCCGCTCAGATCGCCGCCGCGCCGGCGCAGCATATCTTTCAGTACAGGGAATAAATCATAGATATCGTCGGGGACATAATGTTCCTTGCGCGGGGTCGCGGCAAATGCGGTGCGCAGATTTTCCTCAACCGTCAGCAGGGGGAAGATCTCGCGCCCCTGCGGCACATAGGCGATGCCGCGCCGCGCCCGCTCATAGGGCGGCAGGGCGGACACATCCTTTTCCTCCCATCTGATCGCGCCGCCACGGATCGGCTGCTGCCCGACAATGGCGCGCAGCAGACTTGTCTTGCCAACCCCGTTGCGCCCCATGATGCAGGTGACCGCCCCGAGCTGCGCTGACAGGCTGACGCCGCGCAATGCCTGGCTCGCACCGTAATAGAGATCGATATTGTCGACTTGCAGCATGTGCTCTAGCGCCCCAGATAAACTTCGATCACACGTTCATCGGCCTGCACCCGCGCGAGCGAACCTTCCGCCAGCACCGAGCCTTCATGCAGCACCGTCACCATGGTATCGAGCCGGCGCACGAATTCCATGTCATGCTCGACCACGATGACCGAACGTTCGCGCGCGATCGTGCGCAACAGATCCGCTGTCTGATCGGTTTCCGCATCCGTCATGCCGGCAACGGGTTCATCGACCAGCAGAAGTTCGGGATCCTGCATCAGCAGCATGCCGATTTCGAGCCATTGCTTTTGCCCGTGCGACAGGGCACCGGCCTGCATGCCGCACTGTTCGGTGAGCGAGATGGTCTGCAACACCTCGTCGATGCGTGCCGCCTGCGTCTTGTCGAGCCGGAACAAGAGCGTGGCAAAAGGTCCCCGGTCGGTCTTGAGCGCCAGTTCGAGATTTTCGAAAACGGTGAGATTTTCGAAAATCGTGGGCTTCTGGAACTTGCGCCCGATACCGAGATTGGCGATCGCCGCCTCGTCGAGTTTCGACAGATCGACATCACCATTGAAATAGACATCGCCCTCATCCGCGCGGGTCTTGCCGGTGATGACATCCATCATCGTCGTCTTGCCCGCGCCGTTCGGACCGATGATCGCGCGCATCTCGCCGGGCCGGATATAGAGGCTGAGATTATTGAGCGCCTTGAAACCATCGAAACTCACCGTGACGCCGCTGAGATAGAGCATCACATCCTGCGCCCGCAGCACATGCGGGCGATCATCGGCGGGGCTGTTCATGCGCCTTGCTCCTCTTGCGTCCGGCCACGGCCGTAAAGCGCGCCCAACAGGCCGTTGCGGCCTGCCTGCCGCAGCAATCCGACAATACCCTTGGGCATGAACAGCGTCACCGCAACAAACAGCGCCCCCAGCATGAACAGCCAGATCTCGGGCAATGCACCGGTGAAATAGGTCTTGGCGTAATTGACGAGAATCGCACCGAGTGCCGCGCCATACAGGGTGCCGCGCCCGCCGACCGCGACCCAGATCACGATCTCGATGGAATTGGCGGGGGCGAATTCAGCCGGATTGATGATCCCGACCTGGGGCACGTAAAGCGCGCCCGCGACCCCGGCCATCATCGCCGACAGGGTAAAGACGAACAGCTTGTAATATTCCACCCGGTAACCGAGAAACCGCACCCGGCTTTCCGCATCCCGGATCGCCTCCAGCACGCGACCGAATTTCGACCGCACGATCGCGGCACAGATCAGATAGCCAAGCGCCAGCGACACCGCACTGGCCACGAACAGACCGCTGCGGGTTGCATCCGACTGCAGATCAAAGCCGAGCAGATCCTTGAAATCGGTCAGCCCGTTATTGCCGCCAAATCCCATATCGTTGCGGAAGAAAGCCAGCATCAGCGCATAGGTCATCGCCTGGGTGATGATCGACAGATAGACGCCGGTGACACGGCTGCGGAATGCAAGCCAGCCAAACAGAAATGCAAGCAATCCCGGCGCAAGCAGCACCATCGCCATGGCGAAGGGAAACAGATCGAAGCCGTACCAGAACCAGGGCAGTTCCTGCCAGTTCAGGAACACCATGAAATCGGGCAGGACCGGATCGCCATACACGCCACGCGGGCCGATCTGGCGCATCAGATACATGCCCATCGCATAGCCGCCGAGCGCGAAGAACGCCCCGTGCCCGAGACTGAGGATACCGCAGAACCCCCAGACCAGATCGACACTGAGCGCAAGCAGCGCATAGCAAAGATATTTGCCAAGCAGGGCCACCATGTAAGCCGGTACATGGAAAAACGAATCCGCCGGCACCGCGAGATTGAGAAGCGGCACCAGCAGCGCTGCAAGCGTCAGCAGCGCGAGCATGATCTTGCCGCCAAGCGGCAGGGACATCAGCAATCCGGTCAGCGGACCGGTACGCAGCGCGGGCGTATGTGCAACCGACGACATGGCTCAGTTCTCCACCGCGCGGCCCTTCAGCGCGAACAGGCCCCTGGGCCGGCGCTGAATGAACAGGATGATGGCGACAAGCACGATAATCTTGCCAAGCACCGCCCCCGCATAGGGTTCGAGGAATTTATTCACAAGCCCAAGGCTCATACCGCCAAAGAACGTGCCCCACAGATTGCCGACCCCGCCAAACACGACCACCATGAAGGAATCAACGATATAGGCCTGGCCGAGATTGGGGCTGACATTGTCGATCTGGCTGAGCGCCACACCGGCCATGCCGGCAATCCCGGAACCGAGCCCGAAAGTCAGCGCATCGATCTGTCCGGTGCGGATGCCCATCGCACTCGCCATGCCGCGATTCTGGGTGACCGCGCGCATCCGCAGCCCGAAAGCGGTATAGCGCAGCAGCAGCATCAAAATCGCCAGGACCGCAAGCGCGAAGAAGATAATCGCAAGCCGGTTATAGGTCAGCACGAGCCCGCTATCGAATTCGAGCGCGCCGCTCATCCAGCTCGGGGTGCCAACCTCCTTGTTGGTCGGCCCGAAGATCGAGCGCACGGTCTGCTGCAGGATAAGACTAAGCCCCCAGGTCGCAAGCAAGGTTTCAAGCGGCCGGCCATAGAGAAAACGGATCACCCCGCGTTCGATCCCGACCCCGACCGCGCCGGCAACCAGAAAGGCGGCCGGCACCGCGATAAACAGGGAATAATCAAACAGGCCGGGATTGGTGGCGCGGATAATTTCCTGAATGATAAAGGTGGTATAGGCGCCCAGCATCACCATCTCGCCATGCGCCATATTGATAACCCCCATCACCCCGAAAGTGATGGCAAGCCCGATCGCCGCGAGCAGCAGCACCGAACCGAGGCTGAGCCCGTGAAATATCGATTCGGCGATCGCCCAGAACTCAAGCCGGCTTTCCACCTCCGCAAGGGCGGTGGCGGCCGCCGCGCGCAATTGTGCATCCGCTTCAAGGGGGCTGCCGTCCTGATCTGTCAGAAGCACCGCGCTCAAGACGCCGCGCACCTCCTGATCGGTGAAGCTTCCCAGGGTCTTGACCGCCGCAATTCGGGCGGCCGGATCGGAATCGTGGCGCAGCGTCACCGCGGCGAGCGCGCGCTGCATCCGCCGCTGCACAGCTTCGTCAGTTTCCTTGGCGATCGCGGCGCGCAACAGGGGGGCATTTTCAGGGGCCGGCGTCTTGAAAACCGCATCCGCACCGTTGCGGCGCTGATCGGGGTCGGGGCTGACAAGTGTCAGCGTGCCAAGCGCGCCCCTGATCTGCTTGCGCAGACGGTTATTGACCTTGATTTTCTCGGCTGCGCGTTTCCCGACGATATCGACCGGCGCGCCGGTAATCGGATCGAACAGCTGCAGCTCACGGCCGACCTTTTCGGCCCGGAATATCTTTTTGTCCGATTTACGCTGATAAAGCGCGCCCTCAAGCAGGGCAGACAAGACCGGAACGGCATCCGGATCACCGGTCGCGGCCAGCTCATCGACGGCGCGCGCCGTATCCTTGAAACCGCCTTCCGCGAGATTGGCGATCAGCGGCCCCAGATCCGCCGCCCGCAACGGCGCCGCAAGAAGCAGCGCCGCCATAAGCAAAACGGTCAGATATGCCAGACAACGTGGCATGAATTCCCCATTGCAAGATAGATACAGTAAGGACAACGCCCCGATCGCTGTCCGGTATGACACGGCCGCGCCCCGCCTGGAACGCGGCCTGTGCCTTCCTGTTTAACGCAAAATCAGCGCCCTGTCAGTCGGCAGCTGGATATCCCGGCGCGCGGCGCAAAACCCCGCCCGGGATATCCGGCCCGCGATCAGGACCCCTTGCCGCCGCATTTGCCGGTTTCGGTGTTGAAATTGCCGCACGACATGGGCGCGCGCCAATCGGCAATCAGATCCTTGGAGTCCGGCAGATAGTCCGACCATTCATCGCCAACGACCAGCCCGGAGGTTTCCCACACGGTTTCAAACTGGCCGTCTTCCTGAATTTCGCCAATCAGCACAGGCTTTGTGATGTGATGGTTCGGCATCATCGCGGAATAACCGCCCGACAGGTTGGGTACCGATACGCCGATAATCGCATCAATCACCGCGTCAGGATCAGTGGTGCCGGCCTTTTCGACCGCCTTCACCCACATATTGAAGCCGATATAATGGGCTTCCATCGGGTCATTGGTCACGCGCTTGTCGCTTTTGATGAAGCTGTGCCAATTCTCGATGAATTCGGCATTGACCTCGGTATCGACGGACTGGAAATAGTTCCAGGCAGCCAGATGACCAACCAGCGGCCCGGTGTCGAGACCGGCGAGTTCTTCCTCACCGACCGAGAAGGCGACAACCGGAATATCCTCGGCCTTGATGCCCTGATTGCCAAGCTCCTTGTAGAACGGCACATTGGCATCGCCATTGATGGTTGATACCACGGCGGTTTTCTTGCCGGCCGCGCCGAACTTCTTGATGTCGGACACGATCGTCTGCCAGTCGGAATGACCGAACGGGGTGTAGTTGATCATGATATCGTCCGCCGCGACGCCTTTCGCCTTCAGATAGGCTTCAAGGATCTTGTTGGTCGTGCGCGGATAGACATAGTCGGTGCCCGCCAGAACCCAGCGCTTCACACCGATTTCATTCATCAGATAATCGACCGCGGGAATCGCCTGCTGGTTCGGCGCAGCGCCCGTGTAGAAGACATTGCGCTGGCTTTCCTCGCCCTCATACTGCACCGGATAGAACAGCAGATTGTTCAGCTCCTCGAACACCGGCAGCACGGATTTGCGCGACACGCTGGTCCAGCAGCCAAACACCGCCGACACATCATTGACCGAAATCAGCTCGCGCGCCTTTTCAGCAAATAGCGGCCAGTCAGACGCCGGATCGACGACAACCGGCTCCAGCTTCTTGCCAAGAAGCCCGCCTTTTTTGTTCTGTTCCTCGATCAGCATCAGCATGACGTCCTTCAGCGTGGTTTCGCTGATCGCCATGGTGCCGGACAGAGAATGCAGGATGCCGACCTTGATGGTCTCCTCGGCCTGCGCCAGGCTTGCGGACAGGCCCGCGCCGATCATCGCCGCGCCGGCAATTGTATTACGTAAAAACTGCTTCATTGCTTCCCCTCTCCCTTCGTCGGGTGTTGATCAGGACTCAAGAGAGCAAAGGCCGTGCCAACCGGTGCGAAGCCGTTGTGCAACGGGCAGGTGGGCCTGCCCGATCCCACTTATCGCCCTAAATACCCGCAACAATTAGGGCTGCCGCACCAGCGATGATTAATTTATAAGCATATGACATTTTTATGATGCCTGTTTCTTAGGCATCATAAGTGTAACCTGGGCAGGCCGACGGGTCGGTCAGTCCACGGCCTGTTCAAAGGCTGCTTCAGGGGCTGCTTCGGGCCAGCCGGGCGCATCCTGACCATGCAACTCAGAGGGCACCCCTATCGGCAGCGCACAGAGCTGATGCAGCCCCTGCCGGATCTGCGTCTGACAGGCCACCGCCAGACGCTTGCGATCAATTTGTCGCTGATCGAGACGTAAAGGCGGATGGAACCGCAAATGCGCCTGTCCGCGCCGCCATTGCAGCAATTGCCATAGATGCGGCAATAGCGACATATCCCCGTACCAGGCCGGCCGTAAATCGACGCCTGCCCGTGACGGGTGGGGATAGGCAATGGTCACCGGCTGAATGCGCAGGCCCGGGATATCCTGCGCCAGCCCAAGCAGGGCGGATTTGAACGGCAGCACATCGGTTCCATCGCTGCTTGTCCCTTCGGGAAACAGAATGACCCGCCCGCCCGCCGCAAGCCGGCTGCGGATCTGCGCGGCTTCATCGCGCGTACTGGCGGCGCGGCGGCTGACAAATAATGTTCCGCCCAGTTCGGCAAGCGTTCCGAATAACGGCCAGTCCCGCACCTCCGACTTGGCAACAAAGGTCACATCAAGCTGCTGACCGAGCAGCAGAATGTCGAGATAGGAAATATGATTGGCCAGATAGAGCACCGGCCCCTCGGTGACCGGCAGACCGGACCGTACAAGCCGCAGACCGATCAGCCGGCTTGATGCGCTGAACCAGAATTTTGCGACCGGGCGCGAACCCTGACCGCGCCCCAGACCGCTGACCCGGTAGACCGCCATCGCGATCAAGGTCAGCGCGAAAAATATCAGCAGCCGGCAAAAGGCGCGGCTGGCACCAATCGGATCGTTCATGCGGCATTCGCCATCACAGCGCCAGGCTGATAGCGGCGAGCATAGCTGTCGCTCAGATTTTCGGTCTCGATCATCACGCAGATATCGGTGGTGTTGAACTGCGTATCGATCACCGCTCCGTCGCCAACATGGCAGCCCGCGCTCAGATAGCCGCGAATAAGCGGCGGCATCTGCCGCAGCGCCCGCCGCCGGTCGGGCAAAACGCCGCCAAGCCGCCGCATGGAGATATATTGCCCGTGTCGCGCCCGCGGGCGCAATGTTTCAGGCGCCAGGCAATGGGCATCGAGAAAGGCCAGTGCCTCGGCGACCGCATCGGGATCGGTGCCGGGAAAACTCGCACAGCCGAACATCAACCGTATGTCGTAGTTGGCGATATAGTTGCCCAACCCGCGCCACAACATGTCGAGGATCGCCCGGTTGCGATATTCGGGATGCACGCAGGAGCGGCCAAGCTCGACGATTTCGCCGGGAATCTGCTTGAGATTGCACAGATCGAATTCGGATTCGGTGTAAAATTCCTGATTCCCGGGCAAACGCGACCGCCGCGTCAGCCGGTAAGTACCGACAACCCCCGGCGTCCGGTCACTGCGCGCGCAATGGTCAATGACAAGCAGGTGATCGCATAGCGAATCGAAAAGATCGCAATCACGCGCCATTGCCGCTGTCTCGGGCGCGGGCCGCGCCCCCATTTCTTCATAGAAAACCTGATATCGCAGGCGCTGCGCCGCCTGCACTTCCGCCTTGTGCCGCGCGAGGCGAACCTCGAAACGCTGTGGCGGCATCCGACTGACCATAAGCTTTCCGCCTGATTTTCGTCTGTTGGTTGGTAAGACGATGGCAAACTTAGGGGGTGCAGATGAGCTTTCCGCGACAAAGGGATGACAGAAAGGTGACCAAAATGCCCCGCGCAGCGCGGCTATTTCCTTGCTAATCCGCGGCCATATCAACCACTGATCAGTTCCGGCGCAGCGGGATCGCCAACATCGCGCAATGCGCCCTTGGCAATATCGAAATGCCAGCCATGCAGGGCCAGCGTGCCTTTTTCCACCCGCTCGGCAATCCAGGGAAAGCTTCGCAAATTCTCAACCGACTGACGTACAGTCGCAAATTCCAGTTGCCGTTCGGCTTCTTCCTGCGGCAGATCCGGATATTCCGACAGCATCCGGTCGCGCACAGCGGCCACAGAAGACAGCCAGGGTCCGATGAAATCGCTGCTCGTGCGATCCTTGTCGGCACCTGCCAACAGCGCCGCCACGCCGCCGCAATAACCATGGCCCAGCACGATGACATGCTCGACCCCCAGGTTTGTGACGCCGAATTCAAGCGCCGCACTGGTGCCGTGACAGGCGGTATCGGGCTGAAATGGCGGCACCAGGCTCGCCACATTGCGTACCAGAAAAATCTCGCCGGGTTCCGCGCCGAAGATAATGGTCGGATCGACCCGGCTGTCCGAGCAGGCAATCATCAGAATTTTGGGCGACTGCCCTTCGCTCACCAGACGCTGATAATGCGGCTGTTGTTCGGGAAATTTATCCGCACGGTAGGCACGCGCGCGCGCGATGAGCTGTTCCAGTGTCTGCATGGGCGCAAATCAACCTTTCAATAATCTGAATGTCAGTTGCTTACGGACGAGCCGCCAGGACACCAACCCACATATAGCAGGGTCATTATGCCAGGCGTCATCGCCACTATCGGCACACCCTGTCAACGGCGATGCCTGGTGCCCCCGGTCCGACTCGAACGGACACTCTCTTGCGAGAACCAGATTTTGAGTCTGGCGTGTCTACCAATTCCACCACAGGGGCATTGCATCGGCGGTATGCCGCAGGGGCACACCACTTTGCTGTGTATAGGCAGAGCCGGCATCATAGGCAAGCCGCCACTGCCGTCAATCGGACAATTTACCACCTGAAATCGCACATCCCGCGCGACAAGACGGCCACGCCCGATTTTGCAGCTCAACGCGCAAATGGACAGCCGCCGCGCGCGCTGCTACCAGTGCGCCATGTTACGCGCGAGCTATGACTGGACAATGCAGATGGCAAACCGCCCCGGCGCCATGTGGGCGATCGCGGTCATTGCATTTGTCGAAAGCTCATTTTTCCCCATACCGCCCGATGTGATGCTGATCCCGATGGTGCTCGCCGCGCCAACCCGCGCCTGGCGCATCGCGGCAGTTTGCACCATCGCCTCGGTCCTGGGCGGGGTCGCGGGTTACGGGATCGGCTATTTCCTCTATGAATCGGTAGCCGCGCCGATCATCGGATTTTACGGCTATCAGGACAAGTTTTCGCAATTTGCGGGCTATTACAATGCCTATGGCCCATGGATCGTGTTCGGCGCGGGGCTCACCCCCTTCCCCTATAAGGTGATCACCATCGCCAGCGGCATCACCCAGCTTGAACCGATGACCTTTCTGCTGGCTTCCCTCCTGTCACGCGGCCTGCGGTTTTTCATCGTGGCGGCCCTGTTGTGGAAATTCGGCGCCCCGATCCGGCGTTTCATCGACAAATATCTGGGCCTGTTGACACTCCTGCTCTTTGTCTTGCTGTTCGGCGGCTTCCTGATCTTCCGGCTGTTGTTTTAGATAAAACACCGGCGGCAACAGGCTTTACGGCGCAACAACACTCCTTAATACTTCTCCGTGTAATAAATGCGTCACAGCAGGTTTGACCCGTTCATGCCAGGACAGGTTTTTTGCGCGGAGGCCATAGGGGGCGAGACAATGCCGCAAGCGGCAACGGAAAAGGCGGAAATCGAGCGGCAACAGGTCGCCTTTCTGTCGCGCATGACGAATGTGAATGCGGGAGCAACAATCGCGATTGCATTGTTCAGCGCGATTCTACTTTGGCAATTCGTGCCCCAGATCGGGTGGCTTTGCGTGTGGCTGGCCTACAGCCTTTTGCTTTCTTCGATGCTGTTCTTGCGGCAAAGGCGCATCGAGGGCAGCGGCGTGGGCTCGCCAAACCCAGGCCGGCGCGCACTTAATCATGCATTTTTCTGGGCGCTCAGTGCGGGGATCGGCTGGGGCAGTCTTGCCCTGTTCATGCCAAGCCTCAACCCGACCCAGCAACTGGCGGTGACCATCGTCATTTGCGCGATGGCCAGCGGCGCGGCGTCGACGCTTGGCCCGATTCCCCGGGTCGCGGCAGCATTCATTATCACAACCCTTGCCCCCATCATCATCTTCTTCTTGCTGCAGGGCGGTGTCACATTTTTCGCGCTGGCCGGGATGGGAGCTGTATTTGCGCTGACCCTGCTGGGGGTGACGCGGGTCATCTATGGCATCTTTATTGAGTCGGTATTCAACCGGCGACAGAATGCGGCCCTCCTGCATCAGATCAAGCGCGAGCGCGAACAGGCCGCCGCCGATCTCTCGCAAAGCGAGGCGCGATTCCGCGATCTTGTGGAAAATGTCGGCGATATGATCCAGAGCGTCGACGCGGAAGGCCGTTATGACTTTGTCAATAAAGCCTGGCTCGAGATGATGGGCTACGGCCCTGAGGATATCGTGAATCTCAGCTTTGTTGATACCATCCACCCCGATGAGCACGCCCATTGCCGCGCGATTTTCGAGCGGCTCGCGCAACATGAACAGGTCGGACCGGTACACACGACATTCCTCACCAAGGACGGCCGTTCCATTCCTGTGGAAGGCAGCGTCAGCGCCCTGTTCGAGGGTGAAAAACTCGCCGGCACGCGGGGTATTTTCCGGGACGTCACCCTGCGCCGGCAATCCGATCAGCGCGCGGCGCGCAATCGCGCGGCCCTGCAGGAGGCGGTGGCGCGCGCAACCGTTGATCTTGCAACAGCCAATGAAGATCTCCAGCGCGAAATCGCCGAACGCCGCCAGGCCGAAATCGTCGCCCGCGAAAGTCAGGCGCAGCTGCGGCTGATCCTCGATTCGACGGCCGAGGGGATTTACGGGGTCGATCGGGACGGGCGGTGCGTGTTCGCCAATCTCGCCTGTGCACAGCTGCTTGGTTTCGATGATGCGGTGGAATTACTGGGCGCGGATATGCACGCGATTGCCCATGGCGCGCGCCACGGGCGCGGCATGAATGATCACCGTGAGGAGCCGGACTGCAAAATCTGCGCCGTGCATCTGTCCGGTTCGGCAACCAGGTCGTCCGACGACGAATTTTTCACCCGCGAAGATGGCAGTGAATTTGTCGTGGAATATCTTGCCAACCCGATATTGGGCAATGGCAAGGTCGACGGCGCGGTGGTGACATTCTTCGATGCGACACGGCGACATGCGGTCGAGGAGCAGCTTCGTCAGTCGCAGAAAATGCAGGCCATCGGGCAATTGACCGGCGGCATTGCCCATGATTTCAACAATCTGCTGTCGGTCATCACCGGCAATATCGACTTGCTGACAAGCTGCCTCAACGATATCCCGTCTTTGTCGGCAAAGACCCGTGACGAAATTGAACGCCGCGCGATGGCGGCGGGCCGCGCCGCCGATCGCGGCGCCGAGCTGACCGCACGCCTGCTCAGCTTTTCACGCCGCGAGGCACATCGTCCGGCAATCCTCGACGTGACCGAACCGATCGCCCACATCGCCGATATTCTGCGCCATACGATCGGGTCGGAAATTCAGTTGGAGATGCAAATCGAGGATGCGCCATGGCCGGTCTTCGCCGATGCCACCGATTTTGAAAATGTGCTGCTCAATCTGGCGATCAATGCGCGCGACGCCATGCCGCATGGCGGCAATCTGACCCTGAAACTGGATAATTACAATTTAGCGGTCCCATTTGTCGGCAGTCGTGTCTGGGTTCCGCCCGGCAACTATCTGCGCATCAGCCTGAGCGATACGGGCATCGGCATGTCCAAGGACGTGTTGCAGCGCGTATTCGAACCGTTTTTCACGACCAAGGAAGCGGGGAAGGGCACCGGCCTTGGCATGGCCATGGTGTTCGGCTTCGTCGAACAATCAAAAGGCTATATCGGCATTGAAAGCGAGGTGGGGAAAGGGACCGAGATTACCATCTATCTGCCTGCCGTTACCGAACAGTCGCAACACGCCGCGGCCGGACAATATCGGACGGCGGCAATGGATCCCGGATCAGGCAAGGTGATATCGAACCGCGCATCCTGACTGGACGCCGCATCCTGCGCACGCACTACTGCCCGAGACCCCCTATTCCGCATGGTCCAACCAGCCTATAGTCCCCATCGATCAGCCGCCCTGCGGACATGAAAAATTACGAGGGAAAGTTTGCGGACCAAGCCCATCGCCCATATCCCGAGCCCGCGCACCGGGTTGTGGATGGCCGTCGCTGTAAGCTGCGCGGTGCTGCTTGGCGCCTATGGCTTTGAGTATATCGGCGGACTGCGCCCCTGCACGCTTTGCTATTATCAGCGCCTGCCTTATGCGCTTGCCATTATTCTGGGTTTTGCAGCATTTTTGCGGCCCGCCCTGAACCGCCCCGGGCTTGCGGCGCTGACGCTCACCTTTATGGTGAGTGCGGGGCTTGGCGCCTATCACGCGGGGGTCGAACAGAAATGGTGGCCAGGGCCACAAGGATGCAGCGCTGGCGGCAACAAGGCGCAAAGCGTCGATGCGCTGCTTGCCGAACTGCTCGCAACCCCGGTGGTGATGTGCGACGAAATCCCCTGGTCCCTGTTCGGCCTGTCGCTTGCGGGCTATAATATGCTGATCTCGGCAGCGCTTGCGGTTTTCACAGCCGCGATCTGGTACAGCACACAGCAAGGCAGACAGCAATGAGCGACCCGGCAGACACCCATCGCCCCGACCTCCCCGGCGAGGATCTTGTGCGCCGCACCGCGCGGATGATCCGGGTCGACCATGCGGGCGAGCTGGCCGCCCATCGTATTTATCGCGGACAGCTTGCGGTGCTGGAAGCGCGCGGCGACCATGAAACCGCCGCGCTGATCCGCGAGATGGCGGATCATGAAACCGCGCATCTGGACAGATTCGACGAGCTTGTCGTTGCGCGCAATGTCCGTCCGACCGCCCTGCGCCCGCTATGGGATGTGGCGGGCTTCGGGCTTGGCGTCGCATCCGCATTGTTGGGAAAGAATGCGGCGATGGCCTGCACCGCGGCGGTGGAGGAGGTGATCGACGCGCATTACGGCGCGCAGGAAAAAGCGCTCGGTACGGATGACCCGGAACTGTCAGCGGTCATTTCTGAATTCCGCGCCGATGAATGCGCGCATCGCGATATTGCGCTTGCCAATGGGGCGGAAACTGCCCCCGCCTTTGGCCCGCTCAGCGCTGCGATCAAGACCGGCTGCCGGATCGCAATCAAATTGTCGGAACGTTTCTGACACCCTGCGCGGGCGCGGATCTATTCCTTGGCCAGCCGGTCGATCAACTGCCCCAGCATTTCCGCCTGTTGCGCGAATTCATCGCGGTTATCATAGCGCGCGCCATGCACAAGATGGGTGACGCCCGCCGCGCGATAATCCCGCGCCAGCGCCAATGCGGCCGCAGGCGCATGCAGGGGCAAGCCGGCAAGCGCGACGATATCGGGTGCCGCACGGCCAAGCGCATCCGCCCGCGCCCGAAGTGCGGCGATATGGGGGGCAAGCTTTTCGGGCGGCTGCCGCATGGGAAACCAGCCATCCCCGTAACGCAGGCACCGCTCAAGCGCATGCGGCGGGCGACCGCCTATATAAATCGGCGGACGCGGCGGGCGCGGTTTGAACAAAAATGGCTGACCATTGGCGGTTACTTCATCATCCGCGAAACAGCGATGCAGAAATTCCAGCATCGCATCGCTATCTTTGCCACGGCTGCGGCGATCGCGCCCCAGCGCCCGGAATTCCGCCGCCATCCAGCCGATCCCCACCCCCAGCAGCAACCGGTTATCCGATAGCTCCTGAAGCGTGGCGATTGCCTTGGCAGTGGGCAGACCCGGTCGGTAAGGCAGCACCAGCACCCCGGTGCCAAGCGCGATCCGCTGCGTCACACCGGCCAGATAGGCAAGGCTTGTCAGCGGGTCGAGATAGCGCCCGCCCGAACCTTCCGCATCGTCAGGCGGGATCGCGATATGATCGGCGACCCAAAGCGAGGCAAGCCCCGCTTCCTCCGCCAGCTCCGCCGCCGCGCGCAACAGCGGCCGGGTCGATTGCGGCCCCATCACGCGCAAGGTGGTGCCAAGCTTCATTGTTCCGGCCCGCGCGGGTCAGCGTTGATGATAGATCGGGCTGCGCTTTTCGGCACGCGCCGCCACCGCCTCGCGCTGATCCTCCGAATTCCAGCACAGGGCGATCCGCTGTTTGATTTTTTCCGAATCGACCTGTTCGCGCGCGATCTCGTTGAGCGACTGCTTCATGGTCTGCACCGACAGGGGCGCAAGCCCCGTTATATCGGCAACAAGCGCATCGGTCCGGGCGGCAAGCTCGGTGCGCGGGACAAGATAATCGAGAAACCCGATGGCCGACAGGGCGGCATCATCGAAAGTCTCGACCGTCAGCAGAATGCGCTTTGCAGGGCCAAGCCCGACACGGCTGACAAACCGGCGCAGCCCCTTTTCAGGATAATGGATGCCCAGCTTCGCCGGCGGCACGAACATCCGCATCCCCTCGATCCCGATCCGGAAATCGCAGCACAGGCTGATTTCCGCGCCGCCCCCGTAAACGCTGCCATTGAAGGCGCAGATGGTGGGCAGGCGGAAATTCTCCAGCGTATCGGTCAGATCCTCGAACGGATTGCCCTTGAATTTGCGATCCTCAAGCTCGTTGAGGAATGCGCCCGAACAGAAACTCTTCTCCCCCGCTCCGGTCAGGACGACCACCCTGAGATCGGGGTCCTTTTCAAGGGTCTGCAATGTCTCGGTCAGCCCGACCATATCCCCCTGGGAAAGGGAATTGTGCCGCTCGGGGCGGTTGAGCGTGATCGTCGCGCGCGCACCGGTGATCGCCACCTGCAACCCCTCGGGCCATTCCTGCGCTCCTGACTGTACTGTTTCACTCATCGGTTCGGTATTCCTGTCTCTTGCCGCGCATGACCCCCGCCGGCAGGCATTCGGGCGGACGCGATAGTGTCGGTTCGCGCCATTATGTCATAACCTGCCGCAATCGGACCATCGCTTGCACCGGTTGAAGGAATGATGCGGCGGAAATTGCGGCAAAAAACACGCCGCCTTGGCATGGGGATCGCAACCTTGCTGGGTCGGCCACAGGGATTTTTCATCCCCTACCGTTATGCCGCGCATGTGCGGCAGGCGGAAGCATCGCGCCCGGATTCGGAAATCGCGCGCCGATTTGCCGCAAAGGAGCCGGCCTTTGCCGCATGGCTTGCCGCGCTTGCCCCCTTCGCCGCGGAGTTTGCCCGCATCGGCACCGCCCCGCCGCCGGCCCCGCGCTGGGAGCAGGACTGGTTTCCCCGTCTTGACGGGGCGATGGCCTGGGCGATGGTGGCAATACACAAACCCGCACAGATTATCGAAATCGGTTCGGGCCATTCGACACGTTTCCTCGCCCATGCGGCGGCCCGCCATTCCCCGGCGACCGAGATCACCACCATCGACCCGGCGCCGCGCGCAAAGCTTGCCGGCCTGCCGATCACCCGGCTGACGATGCGCTTGCAAGATGCCCTGCGGGAGAAAACCGCCCCCCTGTTCGAGGAACTCGGGCCAGGCGATATCCTGTTTATCGATTCAAGCCATATCCTGATGCCGGGCACCGATGTCGATCTGCTGCTGAACCAGATCGTGCCGGTTCTGGCGGAAGGGGTCCTTGTGCATGTCCACGATATTTTCCTGCCCGACCCCTATCCCGCCGCCTGGCACTGGCGCGGCTATAACGAGCAGCAGGCACTTGCCCCGCTGATCCTGTGCGGCGCGTTCGATCCGCTTTTCTCAAGCCATTATGTGCAAAGCCGCATGGGCGCGGCGCTGGCGCAAAGCGCTGCTTGCACCCTCCCGCTGCCCGCCGGTGCTTATGAAACAAGCCTCTGGTTGCGCAAAACAGCGACACCGTTATGACCGGCATAAAATGGCCGCGCTCAGTGATACGGATCGGCCGCATCGCGCAGCCCGTCGCCCAGGAAATTGAACGCCAGCACGACAAGGATCACCGGCAGCATCGGCAGCAGCAGCCAGGGATAGAATTCGATCGCGGCCAGGTTCTGCGCATCGTTGAGCAACACGCCCCAGCTTGTGACCGGCGGCCGTAATCCAAGCCCGAGAAAGGACAGTGCCGTCTCCCCAAGGATCATGGCCGGCACCGACAGGGTCACGCTCGCGATCAGATGGCTTGCGAAATTGGGCAGCAGATGCCGGCCGATAATACGTGCGGGCCGCGCGCCCATCAGTTCGGCCGCAGTGGTGAAATCCTCTTCCCGCAGCGACAGGATCTTGGCGCGCACCGCCCGCGCAAGCCCGGGCCAGTCAAGCAGCCCGAGGATCACGGTAATCCCGAGATAGATGAGAATGGGGCTCCACGTCACCGGCAGCGCGGCGGACAACGCCATCCATAATGGCAGTTCCGGCAGCGAGCGGATAATCTCGATCAGCCGCTGGCTCAACCCGTCGACCCAGCCACCCAGATATCCCGCAAGCCCGCCGATCAACAGCCCGAGCAGCAGACTGATTGTCACCCCGACAAGCCCGATGGTCAGGGAAATCCGCGTGCCATAAACGATCCGCGAAAACAGATCCCGGCCAAGCCTGTCGGTCCCGAACAGATAGAGTGTCGCACCCCGGGCAGGGCAGAACAGATGCCAGTCGAGCGGCCACAGATTCCAGAGCTCATAGGCCGGCCCGCGACAGAAGAAGCGCAGCTTTTGCGGGCTGTCGCGGTCTTCCACATAATCCCATTTGAACAAATCGAGATTGGGCACCGCGCGATAGGGGTAGGTGAACGGGCCGACAAATTCCCCCTCATGAAAAAAATGCAGCCCCTGCGGCGGCGCAAACAGATAATCCGCATTCCGGTCCTGCAGCCCGTAAGGGGCGATCATCTCGCTGAACGGGATCGTGGCATAGATCAGCGCCAGGAAAATACCGCTCCAAAGCGCCAGTTTGTGGCGGCGGAACTTCCACCAGATCAGTTGCCGTTGCGATGCGAAATTCTGGCCGTTACCGCGCCAGCGCGGCTCAAGCTCGGGCGCGAAGGGGGCGGGGTTCACATAATGCGGCAACGGGTCACTGCCCGGTGCGGCCGGGCGCGCGGGTGGCGGCGGCTCTTGCGGCATGTCGCTCATCGCCCCGCAACCGCCTTTCCCTGAAGCCGGATGCGCGGATCAAGCAGACCCAGCAACAGATCGGAGATCAGCATTCCCGCCACCGTCAGCATGGCGACGAACATCAGGATGAAGCCCGCAAGATACTGATCCTGGCTGCGCAATGCCCCAAGCAGCACCGGCCCGACCGTGGGCAGGTTCAGCACCACCGACACGATGACCGAGCCCGAGACCATCTGCGGCAGCAGATCGCCGATATCGGCGATGAAAGGATTAAGCGCCATGCGCAGCGGATATTTCGCAAGCATGCGCCCGCGCGGCAATCCCTTGGCGCGCGCGGTCACGACATAGGGCTTGCGCAACTCGTCCAGCAGATTGGCACGCAGCCGCCGGATCATCGCCGCCGTCCCCGCGGTGCCGATCACGATCACCGGAACCGCAAGATGCGACAGCACCGAACCGAGCTTGGCAAGGCTCCAGGGCGCATCCATATATTCAGGCGCCATCAACCCGCCAATCGACAGACCGAACCAGAGATTGGCATAATAAAGCAGGATCAGCCCGAGCAGGAAATTCGGCGTGGCCAGCCCCAGATAACCAAGCAGCGTAAAACCGTAATCGCCGATGCTGTATTGCCGGGTCGCCGAATAGACCCCGATCGGAAAGGCCACAAGATAGATAAACAGAACGGTCGCGAAATTAAGCAGCAGCGTCAGCCCCAGACTGTCGCCAAGCACCACGGCCACCGGCTGATCATATTCAAAGGACCATCCCCAGTTACCCTGTAACAGCCCGTTCAGCCCGTCAGGTCCCGGCCAGATACCGACCCAGACCGCATATTGTTCGATAAAAGGCCGGTCAAAGCCGAATTGCGCGCGCAGGAATTCGACCTTGGCAAGGCTTGCCTCCTCACCCTGGGCGCGCAGCTCGTCGATCTGGTTGGACAGATAATCGCCGGGCGGCAACTGGATAATGAAAAAAATCAGCAGACTGATCGCAATCAGGGTCGGAACGGCAAGCAGCAACCGCCTTATGACATAGCGCAGCATCGGTTCACCCCCCCTCACCGGGCGCCGGCACGTCAGGCGCATCGGCGAACCAGAACTGATCGGGCCGGTAAATGCCGAATTGCGCACCCGGATCCCATCCATAAAAGGCTTCTTGCGGCACGTTGCGCAGATTATCGGCAACGACAACGGGTTGCTGTACCCCGGCGATGATGCCGATCGTATATTGCGCATCCGCATGCAGGTTCAGCATTTCACGCCAGATCGCGCGGCGGCGTTCCGGCGTTGCCCCGCGCCATTCCTGCGCCAGCGTCAGCAGATAGACAGGCTCGGCCATATCGGGCGGTTCGCCGCCCTTGCCGCCGGTCTGATAATATTGCCCCCAGCGTGGCCATTGCAGATCGTCCTGCGCCATCGGCGCAAGCATATCGGGCGGCATGTCCGCGGTGGGCATGCCGGTATCAAAACCGCTCCACACCGTCATCATGGCCTTGCCCGCATAGGCGCGATTGCGCATCACCTCCCGCTGGGACGGCTTGATAAGCAGATCGATGCCGATCATCTTCCAGTCCGCGGCGATGAGCTCAAGGATATCGACCTGTTCGGACGATTCGCCTGCGGTTTCCACGATGATACGCAAGGGTTGCCCGTCAGGCAGCAGCCGGATGCCGCGCCCGTCCCGCGCGGTCAACTCCAGCGCATCGAGCATACGGTTGGCCACCGCCCGGTTATACACCGCCCAGCGGGTCTGCAGCGCCGGCTCGAACAGGGGCGAGGTCGGCAACACCATGTTGTTACCCTCAAGCGCCAATCCGAAGAACAGGGAGCGGTTGATCAGATGCCGGTCGATACCAAGCGACAAGGCGCGGCGGAACCGCACATCGCGGAACAGCGCGCGCCAGACAGGCCGCTCGTAATTCAGATTGGGATAAAGCGCCATATGCGCCCCGGCCGACAGCGGCCAGAGCCGGGTTTGATAGCCGTTGCGTGCCTCCCCCTGCCGCAGCACGGTGATATCGCTGAAGCTCAATCCGCGCGCCTGAAGATCGGTTTCCCCCGCATTGGTCTTGGCGGCAATCAGCCGCCCGTCGGCAACCTGCATCACGACCCTGTCGATATAGGGTAATTGCCGGCCGGCCGCATCCACCCGGTGATAATAGGGGTTCCGCTCGAACACATATTGCGCGGCGGGCGAGGGTGTGCGGTTCACCCAGGGCTGCAGGGTCGGCATATCGATATTGTCGAACTTGTACATATTGTCGCGCCGGTTATGCAGCGCGGCCCAGTTACGCACTTTCTCCGATGCGATCATTGCAGCCAGCCGGTCGGGGTCGGCATAGCGGATATGAAACTGACCGAGATAATGCGCCGGGCGATAGATAAAGGGTGGCCGCGCCTGCGCCAGCGCGGACAAAAATGCCGGATTGGGGCTTGACCAGCGATAGCGCACGGTCAGCGGGTCGATCACCTCGAATTGCGGCAGCGCACCATCCGCCAGCATCAGCGCGGGCGGGCCCGCGGGGCTGAGCTCGGGGTTGGTTGCGATATCCTCCCAGTAATAACGGAAATCCTCCGCCGTGAAAGGGTGCCCGTCGGACCAGCGATGTCCCGACCGCAATCTGAAGGTGAATATCCGCTCATCGGTCACCTCGTAACTCTGCAAAATGTCGGGCAGCAGCCTGAGGCGCGCATCACGTCCGACAAGCCGGGCATAGCCGTTCACCACCATATAGCGGATATCACGCGACTTTGTAATCAGGGTACGGAGCGTACCGCCATAGTTTCCAGGCTCAAGCGCTTGCGCAGCCAGATCGACAATCAGGGGCTGATCAGGCAAACGCGCGGCAATCGGCGGCAAGCGGCCCGCCGCAACCGCCGACGCGAAAAATGGCGGTTCGATATCGCTGCGCCCTTCCTCGGCCCGCGCGTTACCGACAGATAGTACCAGCACCACACAGGCAAGCAGCAGCCCTGCGACAATGGCAGATGTGAAAGGCGTTTTATGCGGCATGGGCGTCAAACACCCTGACGAAATGGGTCGGGGAGACAGGCTTCATCCGCGCCGGCAGTGTGCCTGTCTCGCGAAACGGCACCGGCCAGCCATCCGTCCCGCCTGCGGCGCTCGCCATCGCCGCCGCAAAATCGAACGGCGTATCGGGGTCTGGGTCGGGCACCGCCGCAAGCAGCGCGCGGGTATAGGGGTGGATCGGGTTGCGGAACAGTTCATCGCAACCGCCGGTTTCCACAACCCGCCCGCGATGCATGACGATAACCCGATCGGCAATCTGACGCACCACGGCCAGATCATGGCTGACGAAAAGATAGGTCAGGGAAAGCTCCGCCTGCAGATCTTTAAGAAGCGCGAGAATACGTGCCTGCACCGAGACATCGAGCGCGGAAACAGGTTCGTCGCAAATCAGTAATTCCGGATCGAGCGCCAGAGCGCGTGCGATACCGATCCGTTGCCGCTGTCCACCTGAAAAGGCATGCGGGTAACGCGCCAGATGATCGGGGTCAAGCCCCACGCGCTGCATCAGCATGCGTGCCCGCGCGCGACGCGATGCACGATTGCCGCGACCGTGAATCTGCAACGGCTCGCACAACAGATCGCCAATCGTCATCCGCGGATTGAGGGAGGAAAAAGGATCCTGAAAAATATACTGCACCCGCGTCCGGTAATCGCTGAGCGCGCGGCCCTGGAACGTCGCGATATCTGTGCCCCTGAACCGGATTTCACCGGCATCAGGCATGAGCGCGCGCATGATCAGCCGCGCTGTCGTCGTCTTTCCGCAACCCGATTCGCCGACCAGACCCACGCATTCGCCGCGATATAGATCGAAACTTACATCCGCGACCGCGGCAATCGGCGCGGCCCCGCCGGCGCGCGCGCGGCTGGCGGCACGGGATTGAAACCCTTTATATACGCCCTGTACGGAAAGAATTATGTCCGGATCGCTTTTCTTCAGATCCGCGCGCGCCGCAACGCCGGCAGGATCATCGCCGGCACCGGAAAGGGAAGAGGAAGGAGAAGGAACAAGCCGTGGCACGGCATCAAGCAGCGCGCGCAAATAGGGATGCGCCGGCGCGGAAAAGATCGCCCGCCTGTCGCCCGCTTCCATCACCTGACCCTGATGCAGGACGACGATTTCATCAGCAAGATGCGCGACCACCCCGAGATCATGGGTGATAAGCAGCACCGCCATATCAAGTTCGTCCTGCAAACGCTGCAACAGGGCGAGGATCTGCGCCTGGATCGTTACATCAAGCGCGGTTGTCGGCTCATCGGCAATCAGCAGGGCAGGCCGGCAGATGATCGCCATTGCGATCACCGCCCGCTGCCGCAAGCCGCCCGACAATTCGAACGGATAGGCCTGCCAGGCGCGGTCAGGATCGGGAAACCCGACCAGCCGCAGCGTATCGATAGTCAATGCCCGGGCGGCCGCACCCGACAGCCGCAGATGAAAGCGCGCAGATTCACTCACCTGATCGCCAATGGTGTGAAGCGGCGACAGGGCGCTCATCGGTTCCTGAAAAACCATGCCCATATGCCGCCCCTGCAGCGCGCGGAGCCCCCGGTCCGAGCGCGCCAACCGGGCAATATCGCGCGGCGGCGTCTGCGCGGACTTGTCGTGATCGAACAGCAGCTGCCCCGAGGTGATTTCCCCGTTTGCCGGCAACAGCCCCATGATCGTCTGCGCGATCACCGTCTTGCCTGATCCCGATTCGCCGACAAGCGCGACGGTACGCCCGCGCGGCACGCGGAAGCTGACCCGTTCCAGCGCGCGAAACGCCCCCGCAGGCATGCGGAATTCGACGCTGAGATCGCTGACGGAGAGCAGGTTGGATGCTGATGCAGGAATGGACAAGGCGTTTTCCGGTTGCAATGGTGCTGCGCAGAAAACTACCCGTTCCGGGGCGGCGAGGAAAGTTCGCCTATCGCATCCCGGTCAGGCGCGAAGATTTGCCGCGCGGACAACCAGCGCACAGCCGGCCGGCCATTGCGCGGCTGACATAATGCATCAAACAGCCTGCGCAGGAAATCGTTGCTGTCTGCCCCCTGCACCTGGTGATGGGTAAGGATGCCGATCGGTTCCACATCCCCTGACGCCCCCGGGTCCGCCTGCAGCCGGGAACGGCGCGTGGCAAGCAGACCGGTCAATGTCGCAAGCAGACGGGAAGCGGGCACAAGCCCGCGCGTGCCGCGCCAGTCGATAATGTCGAGATGGCAATTGCAGACCGTCAGACCGGCGCCCGGCTGTCGCGCCTCACCTGCCCCGAAGGTCGATAATCCGACATAGCCAAGCCCGGGAAGCGCGGGAAGCAGGCGTGGATCGATGCGGTTCCACGGTGGCACCAGCACCGGCAAGGCCGCGACCGCGGCAGCGGCCGCAGCGGCGTTCAGCGCCGCGCACGCCCCGGAAAGCTCGCGCTGCATCAGCGGCAACGGTCGGTGCGGCCCGAATTCGGCTTTCTTTTCACCCTGCGGGGCATGATTGCGATGCGCCGCGCCATGCACAAGCGCGGTTACCCCCGCCACCCCCGACAGATAACGCCATAAATCCGCATCCGCCTGCATGGGCGGTATGGCAAGTGCAAGCGGCAGCGAAAATGCCGCGCGCAGATCAAGTAATTGTTGCAGACGCGGATCACGGGATTGCGCATCATCGTCGCGCCACCAGCATTCGGCCACAAGCCCCGCATCGGCCCAGCGGTCAAGTTCACGCGCAAGGGCTGGCCAGTCCGCCATTTCACCCATGCCGCCCGGCAAGCGTCTGAAGGATCCAGTCCGCCGTTTGATCGGCGCCGGAAAGCGCGGGATAATCCTGCGCCGGTGGCACCGGTTTGGCGAGGGCATCCGCCACCGCCCAGCCCAATGTCTCGGCACTCAACCGATCCTCGGCCACACAGGCTGCAAGGCCATGCCGCGCCGCTGCCGCCGCGCGCAATGTCTGCTCCGATTCCCGTGCTTCCGAAAAGGGAACAAGGACAGCGCGCTGCCGCGCCGCAAAAATCTCCGTTACCGTATTATAGCCCGCCTGGCTGATCGACAGCGCCGCGCCGCGCAACAAGGCGGGAAAATCAGGACGATTTGGTTCGACCGTCATCCCGGCGGGCGCTGCCGCGCGCAAGTCGGGAAGAAGATCGCGCGCGGCATGCGGCCCGACGAACAACCGCCAGGGCAATACCGCAGCCGGTCCCGATAGC
>CALAQW010000087.1 GCA_937888955.1 uncultured Alphaproteobacteria bacterium
GGCTTGCCCCTGGGGGGCGAGCCGTGAGTGGAGTTCAGACGTGTGCTCTTCCGATCCCGCCCCCCAGGGGCAAGCCGACAAGCGCCGCGATCAGCAGCGCCGACAAACTGACCCGCAAGGACAGTGCAACAACCGCGTAAAGCTCACGGTCGCCCGTCGCCACAAGATGCCAGGCCGCTGCAAATGCTGTTGAGGGATCGCTCACCGTCTGTTCGTATCCAAGCCGACTTGAAAAACTGCGCCCTGCCTACTTAATCACGGCACGCAGCAAGATGCGACGGGTTTTGCACGATTGCGCGTTTACGGGCCACACTGACACAAGACCCACAAGAAAAAGCCCCGCAACACATTGGTGCGGGGCTTTCTGATACGCCTGGCTGATGCCCGAAGGCCACCAGCAACAAGTCGGAACTAGCGATTAAGCTCCCGCATCGCATCATCAAGCCCACCAAGGGTCAGCGGATACATACGGTTGGAAAAAAGCTGATCCACAAGCTGGATCGAGGGGGTATATTCCCAATGTTTCTTGGCAACCGGGTTGAGCCAGACGACACTTTCATAGACATCCTGCACCCGTTGATACCAGACCTCGCCCGCTTCCTCGTTCCAATGTTCGACGCTGCCGCCCGGATAGGTAATCTCATACGGGCTCATCGTCGCATCGCCGACGAAAATCACCTTATAGTCCGAGCCGAATTTATGCAGCACGTCCCATGTGGGCATCTTTTCGGTCTGACGGCGGCGGTTATCCTTCCACACATGTTCGTACAAGCAGTTATGGAAATAGAAATATTCCATATGCTTGAACTCGGTGCGGGCGGCGGAGAACAGCTCCTCGCAGGTCTTGATATGCGCATCCATCGAGCCGCCAATATCGAAGAAGATCAGGACCTTGATCTTGTTGCGCCGTTCGGGCCGCATCTGAATGTCGAGATAGCCATTGCGCGCGGTCTCGCGGATCGTGCCGCCCAGATCAAGCTGATCGGCCGCCCCTTCCCGGGCGAACCGGCGCAACCGGCGCAGCGCCACCTTGATATTGCGGGTGCCAAGCTCGACCGAATCGTCGAGGTTTTTGTATTCGCGCTTGTCCCAGACCTTGACCGCCTTGCCGTGCCGGCCCTGCTTCTGGCCCATCCGCACGCCTTCAGGATTGTAGCCATCGGCGCCGAAAGGCGAGGTGCCGCCGGTGCCGATCGCCTTGTTGCCGCCCTGATGCTTTTTCTTCTGCTCCTCAAGCTGCTTCTTCAGCCGCTCCATCAGCTTTTCGAAACCGCCAAGGCTTTCAATCAGCTCCTTTTCCTCGTCGGTGAGGAAGCGTTCGCCGATCGAGCGCAGCCATTCCTCGGGAATTTCCTTGGTATCCACGTCCGACAGAAAATCGAGCCCCTTGAAATGGGTCGCGAACACGCGATCGAACTTGTCGAGATTACGCTCATCCTTCACCAGCGCCGACCGCGCCAGATAATAGAATTCATCGACGCTGAACATGACGACATGCTTCTGCATCGCCTCCATGAGCGTGAGATATTCACGCAAGGTGACGGGCACCTTCGCCTGTTTCAGCTCATAGAAGAAATTGATGAACATTTTAATTTCCCCGTCTTGTCATCTGCGGGCTACCGGCCCGATTTCGGACCCCTGTGCCAGGAACCGGGCGGATAGTTGATCGATCCGCCCTGGTCCCCAGATCTGTCAGGTGCGTTCGCGCCGCGCCAGAAACGCCAGACGTTCGAACAGATGCACATCCTGCTCATTCTTCAGCAGGGCGCCATGCAGCGGCGGAATAAGCTTGTTGGGATCCCGCTCGCGCAGGGTTTCAGGCGATACATCTTCCGCCATCAACAATTTCAGCCAGTCCAGCAGTTCCGAGGTCGACGGCTTCTTCTTCAGACCCGGCACCTCGCGGATTTCGTAGAACACGTTCATCGCCTCGCCGACAAGCTCGCGCTTGATGTCGGGATAATGGACCTGAACGATTTCTTCCATCGTGTCCTTTTCGGGGAACTTGATATAGTGGAAGAAACAACGGCGCAGGAACGCATCGGGCAGTTCCTTTTCGTTGTTCGAGGTGATGATCACAACCGGCCGGTTAACGGCACGGATCGTTTCGCCGGTTTCGTAGACGAAGAATTCCATGCGATCGAGCTCTTGCAGCAGATCGTTCGGAAACTCGATATCGGCTTTGTCGATTTCGTCGATCAGCAGCACCGGGCTTTCCTGGGTGAAGGCTTCCCACAATTTGCCTTTTTCGATGTAATTGCGGATATCCTTGACCCGTTCGTCACCAAGCTGGGAATCGCGCAGCCGTGTGACCGCGTCATATTCATAAAGCCCCTGCTGCGCCTTGGTGGTCGATTTGATATGCCACTCGATCATTGGCTTGCCGAGCGCGGCGGCCACCTCATGCGCCAGAACCGTCTTGCCGGTACCCGGTTCGCCCTTGACGAGCAGCGGCCGCTCCAATGTGATGCATGCATTCACAGCGACCATCAGATCTTCGGTCGCGATGTATGAGGATGTACCTTCAAACTTCATTTTTTCATCTTCTGTCTAATGGTTGATTGCCTGTGAAACTAAGGCCCTCAAGGCGCGCAATCAAGTAAAAGCCGGCAGACATGTCCAAGCTTACTAAAAAATAGGCGAATTTCGCAAAAAATTAGGGAGCCGGTTATGCACCGGCTCCCGCAAAAGTTGGCGTGTCCCGATTTGCCTAGCCGAACAGGCTGAGCAGGACGGACGGTGCCTGATTGGCGATGGTGATCGCCTGGGTCGACAGCTGCTGCTGTGCCTGCAGGGCCTGCAACTTGCTGCTCGCTTTCGCCAGATCCGCGTCCACCAAAGCGCCAAGACCCTTTTCCGTCGCATCCGAAATCGCGGACACGAAGCTGTTCTGGGACTCGACCGCGCGCAGATCCGCGGCAATGCCGCTGAGCGCGTTATTGGTGGCTGTCACGAAGTTATCGAGCGTATTCGAGCTGCTGTTGAGGAACTGACGGGCCTGGGCATCTGTCAACGCCCCGACTGACGCCGCGAACACCGAAGCTGAGGTGAACACATTGACGCCGGTCACACTGATCGTGCCGCCATTCACGTCGGCGATGAAGTTCACCGCCGTTGTGTTGTCCAGAACGTTGGTGCCGTTGAAGGAAGCCTGCGAAACCAGGTCTTTCGCCTGATTGGCAAGCGCCTGCAAATCGGCGTTATAGGTCGTTCTTTGGGTTGCCGTAATGGACGAATCCGCCAGCTGTGTCAGCTTGGCCTGAATATCTTCAAACAAGTTGGACACCGCCGTCGCACCCGCCAGACCGACTTCCGCCAGACCGACCGCACCATTCAGACCCTGCTGTACCGCGCCAAGCGACTTAACATCCGCACGCAGGCCCTGTGCGACGGAGAAGGTCGACGCATCGTCCTTGGCATCCGCCACCTTGAAACCTGTTTGCACCTGTTTTGACACTGTATCCAACTGGCTCGTCACATTACGCAGGGTCGCCTGGGCTACAAGCGCACCGGGATTTGTATGAATCGTTGTCATTTTGCTCTCCTTTTCTGGGATATAAGCCGAGCTTTTTGCTCGGATGGCTTTTTTGCCAAGGGTGTTAAGAGCAACCCGCATGCCAGCCTGCGGAACAACCACGGAATAAAAATAACTTATTGATATGTAACGGGTTTACCCACTGACGATCACCTTATCCCCGCACTGGATAGACCGGATCGGGCGGCACAAACCGCCGCGCGGGCAATAATTGCCGGGCAATTTTCGCCCGCCCCGATCACGGCTGCGCCGCAAATGCCACAATATCATTTTCACCGCAGCAAAGCGGGCCGAACCGGGTCAGTTTCATGGTCGCGGCGATGGCAGCAAATTGCGCTGCCGCTTGCGGCGGCCGACCGCTCAGCACGGCATGCAGATAAGCCGCCAGAAACGTATCGCCACAACCGGTCGTATCGACGATCGCGCAGACACCAGACCGGGGCCGCCAGGCAGCCAGCCGACGGGACCGGCCCCCGCTGCGAAGCAACGCCCCCTGCCCGCCGCGGGTTATCAGCACCTGCGCGACGCCGAGATCCGCCAGACGGGCGGCAGCGGCGGGGGCCGTCCGCGCGCCGGGCAGCCGCAGGCTTTCTTCCTGATCGGATGCGCAGGGGCCCTTGCG
>CALAQW010000088.1 GCA_937888955.1 uncultured Alphaproteobacteria bacterium
GCACCGCTCGATGACCGGGACTTCGCGTCCATCAACATCTCCTATGCTTTCTGAGTAAAGTTGGCGTACAGAACAATCAGCATATAACGCTTCACCGAAAATCCCGGCCCTTTGTCAGGGCCGGGATCAACGGAGAACAAAAAAAACCTTTCCCGGCCAGTAACGCCTCTACCTCACAGTTCCTAGCCGGGATCTCTCCTTTCCGATCTCCCCCCTAAATCGACTGTTTCAGCAGGCTATACCGACTTCATTTGCGCCAATAAGACTGCGCGATGATAAAACGCTGTAGCCACCCCTCCAGCGCAATGTTCCAAATCCGCTCATGGACAACCGGATCGGGTAATAACTTCGCATAGGCAAGAAACCCGTCCATATCGATTGGCAACTCATCACCCTGGCGACCATTAAGGGCAACCATCCGAAAACCATCTGCGCGAAAGATGACAGTTAGATAGACAAGGTTAATCCCCGGTGATTCTGTTGGCATATCGTCAAATCCGTTGCTTGCGGACCAGGTGGGAAGTTTACCACTCCGCCCTGTTGCCCCCAATTCAATCCCGCTGCCCGGAGGGTCAGCGCTTTATCGGCAAGCGGCATCTTACACTCAGACATATTTTTCTCGGAATATGATATGAGGGCGACTGCGTGGGCAGGATTGTTTTCTCATTGAAGGTTTGTCATTATCATATATTTGACATTATGCTAAATGTCGTTAACTGGTTGCCTGTGAAGTTCCATATTCAAGAGGAAAGCGTGTGAAGACGGACGAAGTGATAGCGAATCTGCAAGTAATTGCCGACCGGTTTGCAGCCGAGCGTGACGAACGGCTCGCGCGGCGGCATCTGGAACGCGCCGATTTCGATCAACTGGCCGAGGCCGGCTTTCTTCTGACCGGATTATCGGCAGCAGATGGCGGGTTCTGGCGGGATATACGGCAATCGATCCGCCCTTATGCCGAGATGATACACACAATTGCGATGGGCGATCCTTCTGTCGCGCTTGTCGCGGCCATGCATCCTTGCGTCCTGATCTTCTGGATGGGGGCCGCTTCACCACCTGCCGAACACGCACCGGCGTGGCAGGCACAGCGCGACTGGATCAACAATACGGTTCGCGATGGCGCCTTCTGGGGCACCGTAACCTCGGAACCCGGATCCGGCGGCGATATCATGAAGACCCGGACAATCGCGAAACCCACCGACGAACCAGGCCGTTATCTTCTGTCGGGCGAAAAGCATTTCGGCAGCGGTTCGGGCATGTCGAGATATATGATCACGACCGCCAAGGCGGAGGGGGAGCATATCCCCGACATGTTCATCCTCGGCGTGGGCGAGGCAAAATGGGACGGGTCGGAAGGCATTACCCTTGCGGCGGAATGGGACGGACATGGCATGAGCGCAACCCAGTCGCATGCCTTCAAATTTTCGGATTTTCCAGCCATCCGCTGCGCCTGGTCGGGCGGCATGGCAAGCGCGGGGGCGGCGGCCGGTCCGCTTGGCAACACCCTGTTTACCGCAGTGATCGTCGCGGTTGTGGAGCAGGCCATGGCATTCGCGCGCGACAAGCTTGCCCCCAAGGCAAAAACAATGCGTCCTTACGAACAGATCGAATGGGTACGTGCGGAAAATGAGGCATGGCTGATCCGCCAGGCTTATGACGGCGTGCTTAACAGTATCGAGAAGGGCAAGGGCGGCGGACTGGCTGCGGCGCGCGGCAAGGCCACGGTAGCGGAACTGTCTGAAACCTGCCTCACGCGGGTCAGCAAGGTCGTCGGCGGGGCCAGCTTCTCCCGTTCAAGCCCGCTTGGCCGCTGGGCCCAGGATGTGCGCGCGCTTGGTTTCCTGCGTCCCCCCTGGGGGCTTGCCTATGATCAGCTTTTTACGATGGGTTTCCCTGATTAGGAGGCTGAAACCATGGGCAGGATCGGCGAACATGGCAAACTGGTCGATATCAAGCGCGGCCCGTTTGATCCAGGCGGCCAACCCACCGTTGATAGTCCGAACGATCTATGGCTGGGGCTTTTCGCATGGAATGCAAATAGCGGCTGCACCGCGTCACGCGCAACGCTCAAACACCCTGATGGCGGGCAGCAGATCTGGCGCTGGGACAATGCAAGCCAACTGTTGCAGCAGGCTGACCGGATGGGGCTTGAATTCCATCTGGCGGCGGCACGCTGGGTCGGCCATGGCGGCGACAGCCGTTTTCACGAATCCTTCCTCGAAGCCCTGTCCGCGACGCCGGCGGCAGCAGCGATTACCGAGAATATTCTCGGCCTTGCCACAGGCCATGTCACCTATGGCTTCCACCCGATGCATTTCGCCAAATTCGGCGCAACCGTCGATCATATTTCAGGCGGGCGCTGGGGTCTGAATATCGTCACCGGCTGGGTTGCCGACGAACAGGCTATGTTCGGCCAGCAATTCTCAGATCACGAGATGCGCTATGACATGGCCGACGAGTTTATCACGCTCGTCAAATGGGCCTGGAGCAGCGAGGCGCCGTTCTCGTTCGAGGGCGACTATTTCACCTCGCACGGCGCGATTGTCGATCCCAAACCGACCCGGAAACCGCGTCCGTTTCTGGTCAATGCGGGCAGTTCGCCAACCGGAATAGATTTCGCCGCCAAGCAATGCGACTGGCTGTTTTGCCTTGGCGATCTGCGCACCGTCCGATCCGCCGCCGATATGCTGGAAGAGCGTGCCGACGCCTATCGCCGCAAGGTGGAATCCTTCACATTCGCCTGGCTCCTGATTGCCGATTCCGATGCCGAGGCAGAAGCGATTTATCAAGATATCGTCGCCGAGGTGGATGAGGAAGCAACCGATACTTTCCTGTTACGCGGCATGCAAGGCTCCCAGTCGGGCCGCACAGGCCGCACGGCTAGTGATATTGAGCGCACCTTTCAGATCCCCGATGGTGTAAGCTTGCGACAGGCCTTGGGTGAGGAGCAATATCTTGCTACAGCTATCGGGTTGGGCGGCAAGCATATCATTGGCGGCCCCGCAACAGTGGCTGAGCAGCTGCGCGAATTGCATGTGGCGGGTCGGCAAAGGGGGATCATGTTATCTTTTTTCGACTATTTTGACGGGCTGACAAGATTGCAGCGGGACGTGCTGCCGATCCTGCGGCAGATGGGCATCCGGCAATGAGCGGCAAGGACGCAACCGATACAAAACGCCCCGCGGTTGATCGCGGTGCAAGCGAGGCAGCGCTGGAAGCGGCGGCATTGCGCCTGTTGCGCCGGCATGGCGTGCTTGCGGGTCTCAATCTGCGCGAAGTTGCCGATGAGGCCGGCGTCAATCGCGGGCTCGTCTATCATTATTTCGGGTCACGGCAGGAATTGCTGCGTGCGGCGCTGCGCCGGGATGTGAAAGAGCGGCTGGCTGAAATTCTTGCCAGCGGCCAGCTTCCCTTCAAGGCGCGTATCCAGCAATTGCTGCGCACCATGATGGGCCAGGATGAAGCGATCCGGCTTTCCACCCTGCTGGTGCTCGACGCCCAGGAAAAGCTGCCTGTCGCACCGCTCCGCGAGCAATGGATATCCGGTTTCAAGCATGACATGGCGAACGGCAAAATCCGCAAGGATGTGGATCTTGATGCGCTGCTCGCCCTGGTGACGGCCTTGTCCTACGGCTATGTCGTCTTTCGTCAATCCATGTCCGATGAATTTGATATCCCGGCTGCGGATCTTGATTTCCGGGTCGATGCCATATTGGGTGAGATGCTGGCCCGGTTCGAACAGCCCGAAGCGCCGGGTGGCGAGCAGGAATGAGAGATCCGCAATAGTCCGCAATAGGGAGTATAAGAAATGGGAACCGCCGCATTCGACAAGGACAAAGCCAAGCGCTTCATGGGTAAGTTCCAGCAGGATCTGGCGGCGGCCATGTCGACCCGCATGTGTGCCATCGGCGACCGGCTGGGCCTGTTCAAAACGCTGGCGGCGCACGGCCCGGCAACAAGCGCTGAATTGGCTGAACGCGCCGGTATCAACGAACGCTATGCCCGCGAATGGCTGCAGGGGCTGACCGCCGCCGGCTATTTCGAGGTCGATCCCGAAACAATGCGCTATACCCTGCCGCCTGAACACAGCATGCCGCTTGTCGAAGAGGACGGGCCGTTATTTCAGGGCGGCATTCTTGAACTGATGGCGCATTCCATGACGCCATTCGAGGAACTGGTGGACGCCTTTCAGAATGGCGGCGGCGTCGCGCAATCAAGCTTCCATCCCAATCTTTACCACGGCATGTGCCGCTCCAGCGGCGTGCGCTACAAGAACCTGCTGCTGCAGGAATGGATCCCCGCGATGCCCACCGTCAAGGCGATGCTTGAAAAAGGCGTGAGCGTTGCCGATGTCGGCTGCGGTAACGGGGTTGCGCTGCTCAAACTGGCGGAAGCCTTCCCCAATTCGACCTTTGTCGGGTTCGATGCCTTCGCACCGCAGGTCGAGGGCGCCAACAGCCGCGCCAGGGAGGCCGGCATGGCTGAGCGGGTGCAGTTTGCCGTTGCCGATGGCGCCGAACAACTGCCGACGCGCTATGATGTCATCTTCACCTTTGACGTCATTCACGATATGCCGCGCCCACGCGAAGCGATGCGCAATATCCGCGCCCACCTCAACCCGGGCGGCGTTTACGTGCTGCAGGAAATCACCTCGGAAGACGAAACGCACGCGAATGTCGGCCCGATGGCGACGCTGAAATATGGTATGAGCCTGCATTACTGCATGACCACGTCGCTCGCCAATCAGGGTGAGGGGCTTGGCACATGCGGCATGCCGGAAAAAACCGTGCGCAGCATGGCGAAAGAAACAGGCTTTTCAAAAGTCGTCAAAGCCCCCTGCTGCAACGACTTCATCTCGCTCTATGAATTGTGGCCATAGGAACAGCAGTGCAATAGCAAGCACTTCTATAATCCGCAAATCTTGGCATCATGGAGCCTGAACCATGCCGGTCATCCAGAGTATCGAACAGTTGGAAGCGCTGTACGGCACGCCGCGCGAGACCGCAACGATCAAGGAAGTCGCCAGCATAACGCCACACTACCGCCAACTGATCGAAGCATCACCTTTTGTCGCGCTCGCGACATCGGGACCAGAAGGGCTTGACTGCTCGCCGCGCGGCGATGCAGCCGGCTTTGTCCATATCAAGGACGAAAAAACGCTGATGATGCCCGACCGACGTGGGAATAATCGCGTTGACTCCTTACGCAATATTGTGCGGGACCCGCGTGTCGCATTGCTTTTCCTGATCCCAGGTTCAGGAACCACATTGCGCGTCAATGGCCGCGCCCACCTGTCGACTGATGCAGATCTGTCCGCACTTTTTACAACTGACGGCCAGCCGCCAAGATCAGTCATCGTCATCGCTGTCGAGGCGATCTACTTCCAATGCGCCCGCGCAATCCTGCGCGCCCGGCTATGGGATCCATCACAACATGTCGCAACCCCGTCGTTACCGACACCAGGTCAAATTCTGACTGAATTAAGCAAAGGCCGAATTGATGGCGACACCTATGACGCTGAATGGCCCGAAAGAGCAAACCAAACGCTTTGGTAACAACAGCCCAGGCACACCCTCAACCAGTAATGTAATGCATGGAAGAAGCGAATTGGGGAACGGAATAGCTCAACCCACAAGGCATCGCCAATTTTCCAAACATAGCAGATGGCGGAGAGGAAGGGATTCGAACCCTCGATGAGCTATTAACCCATACTCCCTTAGCAGGGGAGCGCCTTCGACCACTCGGCCACCTCTCCGCCCCCCTGATAACGCATCCGCGCGAGCTTTATCAAGCATTTAACCGCCCGTATCAGATGCTTTTGAGTGATTGCGGATTATGCGCGCGGTATCGCGCAGCCTGCGTTATGCACGCCATCGTGATAACGGGCGTCGGAGCGGGCGATTTCGCGATCAGAACGGCAGATTTCGGAACTGGCGGGATAAAATCGGGGATGGTGGGCGGTGACGGGATCGAACCGCCGACCCTCTCGGTGTAAACGAGATGCTCTACCAGCTGAGCTAACCGCCCTGTGACAACCGTGCTGCCGAAGCCGGCCCGGTCGTGTCAGCCTTTTCCCCGGATCGCCCAATGGGCAGGCGACAAGAGAGAAAACAACTTTACCCAAGTTCCATAAC